>NZ_JBWKEQ010000044.1:0-26721 GCF_056435365.1 Kitasatospora sp. NPDC043949
CTCTGTTCCCAATGCACCCCCCCCCCCCCCCCCCACCCCCCCCCCCCCCCCCCCCCCCCCCCCCCCCCCCCCCCCCCCCCCCCCCATTCCCCCCCCCCCCCCCCCCCCCCCCCCCCCCCCCCACGGCGTTCCGGCAGCGTCCGGAGGCCGGGGCGGGCGATCGCGGGGCGGCACCCGCGCAGCGCGGCTTCCCCCGCGCACATGCCTGTGACCTGCGCGTCAATCGGACATTGATTCACTTTTGATCGACTGTGAGCACCTTGGATGGGGCCGCTCCACCGGCTGGCCCCGCCCGCCCCACGACGTCGTGAAGAGAGTGCCATGCCGATCCATCTACTGCCCCAGCCGTCCCCCTCCGTGCCCGAGCAGGCGGGGTCCGGGGTCGACACCCGGGGCGCGGCCGTGCCCGTGCGGGCCGTCGGCGAGGAGCCGGCGACGGCCCGCTTCGCCGGACTGCGGCTGGTGCACGCCGCGCTGCGCCGGGACCTCGCCCGGCTGCCCAACGCCCTGCGGCTGCTCCAGCCCGGCGAGGACGACGCCGGCGAGGCGCTGCTGCGGCACTGGAGCTTCGTGACCGCGATGCTGACCTGCCACCACGAGCAGCAGGACAGCCGGATCTGGCCGATCGTGCGCCGCTTCGCCCCCGAGCTGCGGCTGCTGCTCAACTGGCTGGAGGCGGACCACCACAACCTCGACCACTCGTTCACCCGGGTCACCACGCTGGTGCGGATCGCCAGCCGGGACACCGGCAGCGCCTGGCCGGTGGCGTACGCGATGGAGGACCTGGCGGCCCGGCTGGAGACGCACCTGCGGATCGAGGAGCGCCAGTTGCTGCCCCGGATGGAGCGGGTGGTCCCGGAGGGCTCCCGGCTCGGCGGCCTGGGCGAGCTGATGGACCTGCTGCGCTCGGCGGACGGCCCGGGGACGGCGGACGCGCTGGCCTGGCTGCTGGAGGGTGTGGAACCGGCTCTGGTGGAGCGGCTGTTGGCCGAGTGCGACGACGACGTGGCCCGCAACTGGCCGCACTGGCAGGCCACCTACCAGCGCTGCATGGCGCCGCTGTGGGGTCCGGCCGGTGCGCGGGGCAGCGACCTGGGCGGTGTCGCCGACTGACCGCCGGTCCTTTTCGCGGCCCGTCGATCTACGCGCGTGGCATACCTCTGAGGCATATGCCGAGCCTTTCCGGAATCCGATCCAGCAGTTCCAACTCCCCTCGTCCCCTAGGGGATTCGACCCATCGCCCTCGGGGTCGCGATCGTTCGGGCGCTCCGGGGCCGGCCAGGGGGTGCGTACCGCCGACGGCCGATGGCGGGGCGCGTGCGGGCGCCTACCGTCGACGCCATGACCACAGCGAGCACCCCGAACTCCCACCGAACCCCTGCCCGGCGCCGTTTCGGGCCCGCCGTCCGCCGCCCGGCGCTCCTCGCCGCCGGCGCCGTCCTCACCCTCGGCGCCGGACTGACCGCCTGCGACGGCGGTGTCGCGCTCTGCCTCGACGACGACAGCTGCGACGTCGTCGTGCGCACCGATGACGCCGAGGCCTCCAAGACCCTCCAGGTCTTCGGCGGCGACCGCACCGTGAAGATGACCGTCAGCCACATCACCGACAGCACGGTCGAGGTCGCGGTCGGGGACGAACGGAAGACCGTCGGCAAGGGCGCCGAGACCGCCGTCGGCACGGCGAAGGTCACCCTGCGCAAGGCGGACAAGGGCGACCGCTACGCCGAACTGCACGTCACCCGCGGCTGACGTTCACCGCCCGCACGCCCGCACGCCCGCACGCCCGCACGCCCGCACACCCGCACGCACACCCGCACGTTCACCGTCCGCACGCATGGACGCCCACCCGACGCCTCCCCGGTGCCCGCTCGGGTCCGTACCGACCGGCCGGGGGTGCGACTCAGTCCGAGGCGAGCCGGAACTCCAGGTTCCCGAACCGGACCTGGTCGCCCGGCCGGACCCGTACCCCGCCCGCGATCCGGCGCCCGTTCACATGCGTGCCGTTGGTCGAGCCCAGGTCGTACAGCACCCAGCCGCCGCCCTCGCGCCGCAGTTCGGCGTGCCGTCGGGACACCGAGGCGTCGTGCAGCCGCAGCCCCGAGCCGGGGAACCGACCGATCGTCAACTGCCCGGCCCCGGTCTCCGGCAGGCTCAGCCCGGGCAGCCGTTCGGTGCGCCAGGCCCGGCGCAGCCGGTCCCCGAACGCGGAGACCCGGCCGACCGTCCGCAGCAGGAAGCGCTCGACCGGGCTCCCGGTCGGCAGCCCGGTCATCGCCTCGTCCAACTCGCCCCGGCTGGTGGCGTGCAGGACGATCTCCATCCGGCCGAGGAAGGTGTCGTGCGACAGCCGTCCGCTGCCCGCTCCGTCCTTGAGCACCCCGAGCGCCTGGTCCCGTTCGGCGTCCGAGGGGCGGACCGCGCCGGAGGGCCGGACGGCGCCGGTGCGGAACTCAGGAGACGTCATGGCCCGATTGTCGGCTCGGCCGGCTCGGACTGTCCAGATCACGCCGGGTGCCGGCGCGCGGTGAGTACGTCACTGCACTCCAGACGCCCGGTGCGCCACCGCGGTTCCGGGTGGCCGGGTGGCCGGGTTGCCTGGTGCCGGGGTGGCCGGTGCGCGGATGTCAGGAGGTCAGCCCTTCCGGGCGACCGCCAGGATCTTCTCGGTGGTGTGCAGGAACCGGGAGGTGACCGCACCCCGGTAGGCCTTGCCGAACAGTTCCCCGGTGACCCACTTGCCGTCCCGCAGGTGGACCACCACGTACGCGGCGCCCGGGTCGGCGCCGACCACCTCGTGGTCGCCCTTCGGCGAGAGGCGGGGGAGGGCGAGGTCGGCGGGCAGCGGCTCGGAGAGGAAGGCCACCACCAGCCGGACGTCGGGCGTCACCTCGACGCTCTTGAACGGCTCGGCGGCCAGCAGCGCGGCCACCTCGTCGACCGTCCGCAGCAGCGTGGGCACCGGGTAGCCGAGGGACCGTTCCAGGTGCTCCTCGATGCGCCGGGTGAGGGCGGCGCGGTCCGGCTCGTCGGTGGTGAAGAAGACGTTGCCGCTCTGGATGTAGGAGCGCACGCCCCCGAGCCCCAACTCGGCGAAGAGCGCCCGCAGCCGCTCCATCCGCACCGTCCGGCCGCCGACGTTGATCGCCCGCAGGAACGCGATGTACGTGGTCGTGGTGGTCACTCCGCCAGTCTGGCACCGGCCCCTGACACCCGGCGGTTGTCGGTGCCCGGTGCCAGACTGGCGCCATGGCCACCTGGCAGGATTTCGAGCAGCAGGCACCCGAGCTGGCGCCCCTCGTGCGGGCCCGGTTCGAAGCCGAGAAGCACCACGTCCTGGCGACGCTGCGCAAGGACGGGTCGCCCCGGGTGAGCGGTACGGAGGTCGACTTCGTCGGCGCCGACCTGATGCTCGGGTCGATGTACGGCTCGGCCAAGGCGCGCGACCTCCAACGGGACGGCCGCTTCGCGCTGCACGCCCATCCGGGGGACGAGACGATGGCCGGCGGGGACTCCAAGGTCTCCGGCCGCGCGGTCGAGATCACCGACGAGGCCGAACTTTCCGCCTACGCGGCCGATCTGCCCGAGCCGCCGCCGACCGCCTTCCACGCCTTCCGGCTGGACCTGGAGCAGGTGGTGCACACCGCCGTGGGGGAGGGCCACCTGTGGGTCCTCAACTGGCACCCGGGCCGGCCGGTGCAGCGGATCCAGCTGCACTGACCGGCCCCGGACGCCCCGGACGCCTCTTGGGCTCCGGACGCGGCGCTGCTACGGCAGGACGGACTTGACCGCCTCGGGGGTGCGGGCCACGACGGCGTGGCCGTCGTCCGCGGTGATGATCGGGCGCTGGATCAGGATCGGGTGCTCCGCCATCGCCGCGATCCAGCGGTCCCGGTCCGCCGGCTCCCGGGACCACTTCCGCATCCCCAGGTCCTTGGCGACCTGCTCGTCGATGCGGGTGATGTCCCACGGCTCCAGGCCCAGCCGCTCCAGCACCTGCTCCAGCTCGGCCGCGGTCGGCGGATTCTCCAGGTAGCGCCGCACGGTGTACTCGGCCCCGACGGCCTCCAGCTCGCCGAGCGCCGATCGACACTTGCCGCAGCGCGGGTTGATCCAGATCTCCATACCGGCAACCCTACCGAGCCGCCCGACGGCCGGGCGCCAACCCGCCCGGCCCGGCGCCCCCGCCGGACGGGAACTCCGCTGCACCCTCCGGTGGTTCACGCAGCAGGAACGTGGCCTCTGGGAGGGGAGCACCGGATGGACGGCGCGGCGATCATCGAGGAACTGCTGACCAGCGAGGGCCGGGCCGACCCGTACCCGCTGTACGCGCGGGCACACGCGCTGGGCGCGGCGGTGCCCGCCGGGCCGGACACCTTCCTGGTGGCCGGCCACGCCGCGGCCGACAAGGTGCTGCGCACCCCCGCCTTCGCCGTCGCGACCGCCGACATGATGGCGGAGCTGACCCCGGAGTTCGCCGAGCACCCGTCGCTGGCGCTGTTCGGCCGCTCGATCCTGCAGCGCAACGCGCCCGACCACCCCCGGGTCCGCTCGCTGATCGCCTCGGTCTTCACCGCCCGCCGGGTGGCCGCGCTGCGCCCGGCGGTGGAGGAGGCGGTCGCCGGGCTGCTGGACGGGATGGCCGAGCAGGGCGCCGACGGCTCGCCGGTGGACTTCATGGACGCCTTCGCCTTCCGGCTGCCGGTCGGGGTGATCTGCGAACTGCTCGGCGTCCCCGAGCGGGACCGCTACCGCTTCCGCGACCTCGCCTCCGACCTCACCGTCGCCCTGGAGTTCATCGACGACCGCTCCGAGCTCACCGAGGCGGACGAGGCCGCCGACGAACTGGCCGGCTACTTCACCGAGCTGGCCGCCGAGCGCCTCGCCCGCCCGCAAGACGACCTGGTCACCGACCTGGCCCGGATCGCCGTCGACGACCCTGAGCGGCTGCCCGCCCGGGAACTGCTGGCCAACCTGGTGCTGCTGCTGGTGGCCGGCTTCGAGACCACCACCAACCTGCTCGGCAACGGCCTGGCCCTGCTGTTCCGCCACCCGGAGGCCGCCGCCGGGCTGCGCAGCGGCGCGATCACCCCGGCCGGCTTCACCGACGAGGTGCTGCGCTTCGACTCCCCGGTCCAGCTCACCTCCCGGGTGGCGCTGGCCGAGGGGCTGGCCGTCGACGGGCTGCCCGTGCCGGTCGGCAACGTGGCGCTCCTGCTGCTCGGCGCGGCCAACCACGACCCGGCCCGGTACGACCGCCCGGAGGTGTTCGACCCGACCCGCCGGGACAGCCAGCCGCTGAGCTTCGGCGGCGGCCCGCACTACTGCCTGGGCGCCCAGCTGGCCCGACTGGAGGCCGAGGTCGCGGTGCCCGCCCTGCTCGACCGCTTCCCCCGGCTGGCCCCGGGCGGCGTGCCGGCCCGGCGGGACCGCCTGGTCCTGCGCGGCTTCGAGACCCTGCCGGTGATCGTCCGCTGATGACCGTCTCGCTGCTGACCGCCCACCGGTGGGGCCGCCGCTGACCGCCCACCGGCCCGGTTGTCGGCGCGCCCGCCGACCGCCCATCGGCCCCGGCTGTCGGCCGGGGCCGGGTTGGTCACCGTCCGCCGACCGGCCCTGACGCCCCGCTTCCGGGCCCGGTCGGTCCCGGAAACCGGGACGTTCGGCCGTTCGTGGCCGGGTCCTCCGTAGGAGAGCATGGAGGGACGAACCGGTCATACCGACCGGTCGGCCAGGAGGACCCCACCGTGCCCGTAGCACCCCGCCCGGAGCATCCGGCGGCCGTGGAACCCCGGGCACCGCGCTGGGTGCCCTGGCTGCCGGTGCTCCTCCTGCTGCTTGACCTGGCCGCCGAGGCGGTCGTCCCGGACGCCGTCGCGGCCGGCTTCCTGCTGACCGCGCTGCCCGTGGTGGCGGCGTTCAGCTACGGCCCGGTGCTGACCGCCACCACCACGGTCGGCGCCCTGGCGCTGCAACTGGTGCTGGCCGTGCGGGCGGGCCACATCGACGAGCAGCACCACGTCTGGGTCTACATCGCCACGCTGCTCTCCGGGGTGATGGGCACCGCCCTGTCCTGGCAGCGGACCCGGCAGAACCGCACCCTGCTGCACGCCCGTACCGTCGCCGAGACCCTGCAGCGCACCGTGCTGCGCCCGGTGCCCGAGCGGGCGGGCGGTCTGCGGGTGGCCGGCCTCTACCGCCCGGCCCAGGCCGAGGTCCTGGTCGGCGGGGACCTGTACGAGGTGTGCGACACCCGCTTCGGCGTCCGGGTGCTGCTCGGCGACGTCCGCGGCAAGGGCCTCGGCGCCGTCCGTACGGTGGCCGACGTGCTCGGCGCCTTCCGGGCGACCGCGCACGACACCCCCGACCTGGTCGACCTCGCCGACCAGCTGGACCGTGCCGTCCTGCGCGACGCCGCCGACCGGGGCGACGACGAGCTGTTCGTCACCGCCGTCCTGCTGCAGTACCGGCCGGGCTCCGACTGCGTGGAGATCGTCAACCGGGGCCACACCACCCCGCTGCTGCTCACCGAGCACACCATCACCCCGGTGTCCTGCGCGGACGAACTCCCGCTCGGCCTGGCCCACCTCGGGCCCCCCGACGAGCGCGGCAAGCCGACCGCCGTCGCGCTGCCCCCGGGCCACACCGTCCTGCTCTACACCGACGGTGTGAGCGAGGCCCGGGACGCCACCGGCGCCTTCTACCCGCTGGCCCCCCGCCTGGCCGCCCTCGGCACCACCTCGCCCGACCGGCTGGTCTCCTTCCTGGCCCAGGACGTCCACGAGTACGCCGGCCTGCTCGCCGACGACCTCGCCGTCCTGGCGCTGACTCCGGAGCGCCCGTAGGCCTTCCCCGGGTGAACTCCCGCAGCCCGAGCCCCCGGTTCCAGCCCTGCCCGCCTGCCCGCCTGCCCGCCCGCCTGCCTGCCCGTCCGCCTCCGACAACGCGCCAGTGGCGCCGCTGGGGGCGGCGCCACTGGTGTCGGTCGGGTGTTCAGTTGTCCGTCGTCGGTGTCAGCTGTGTCGTCCGGGCCGCCGGTAGACCACCGCGCACAGCGCCACACCTCCCAGGACGGCGAGGGCGCCGAGGGCTGCGATCAGCGCGTCGGGCGCCGAGCCGCCGGTGTTGGGCAGCGTCCCGCCGCTCGCCGACGGACTCGCGCTGTGGGTCGGGCCGGCGGTCGGGGTCGTACTGCCGGACCGGGTCGCGGTCGGCGAGGGGGACGGCGACGGCGTCGGCGAGGACGTCGGCGACGGGGACGACGTCGGGGAAGGCGAGGAGGTCGGGGACGGGGACGGCGACGGGGACGGCGACCCGGTGGGGGTGGTCGGCAGGATCACGCCCATGTCGAGGTCGAGGTCGCGCTGCCCTCCGCTGAGCGTGACGGTCTGGGTGATGCCGGTGGCCGGGTCGGCGTCCGAGTCCTTGGCCGGATCGGTGCCGACGCCCCGCTTGGTGACGACGGCGCCGGCGGGCAGGGTGGACAGGTCGAACTGCACCGCGTAGCTGCCGTCGGGCAGGTGGTCGAAGAGGTAGTGGCCGTTCTGGTCGGTCACCGTGGTGACCGGCTTGCCGTTCTTGTCGCGGACGGGCTGGCCGTTGCCGTCGAGCAGCTTCACCGTGACGCCGGCGATGCCCGGGTCGCCGGGCTTCTGGATGCCGGAACTGTCCACGTCCTGCCAGACGAAGTCGCCGAGCGCGTTGTCGGAGGGCCTGGTCTGCTTGACGGCGACGCCGACCTTGGCCGGCTCGGCGGGCAGCAGCTGGCGGCCGCTGGCGTCGGTGGCGGTGAAGGCGAAGCTGTTCCAGGCGTACTCCCCGTCGGGGGCGTCCACCGAGGCGACCATGGGCCAGGTCAGGGTGAAGGCCTCGCCGGAGGGCAGGCTGCCGGGGCGGCGGACCCGGAACCAGGTGGCCGTTCCCGGGCCGGGGAAGGTGCTGCTCCAGGTGGCGCCGCTGTTGCAGCCGGTCCGGTTGACCAGGGCGGCGTCGACGCACGGGTTGGGGTCGGTGGTGTACTCGATCCCCACGGTCGGGTCGCTGGTGGTGATCGGCTGGCTCAGCGACGGGGTCCAGGCGCTGCCGCGCGGAGCGTCCTGGGTGAGGACGTAGTTGTCGCCCGGGGTGGGGAGCTTGTCGTAGGCGATGAAGTCGGTGACCGGGTCGGGCGAGTCGTTGCGGACGGTCATCCGGTAGGAGATCCGGCCGCCGGGGGTGGCGCTGCCGATGCTGACGTAGTCGGCGTCCAGGTCGCCCATGACCTCCTTGTACGAGCGCAGCACGCTCGGCACGTCCACCTGGATCTGGGAGGAGGCGTGGCACATGAGCTCGGAGGTGTCGCCGTTGCCGTTGAGGTCCAGCACGTCCGGCGTGCTGCCGCTGTCGGAGCCGGAGAACATGCAGGAGACCGGCGCGGTCGGCTGGTCGACGGTGACGTAGATGTCGTTGGTCAGCTCGCCGGAGCGGATGCTGCTGGCCACCTGCACGTCGAAGAGCATCCGGTAGGCCAGCGCGTCGTGCAGGTACGTCATGTCGGGCGCGCCGGGCGGCCATTCCATCCTGACGATCTGGCGGCCGTCCGGGCCGGGGGTGACGGTGATCGACTGGGGGGCCTTGGCGTCCGGGTAGTTCGGGTCCGGGCGGGCCGAGCCCTCGACGTAGACGACACCGGCCGGGAGCACGTCGTACAGCACGAGCGGGCGGGTCAGGTCGCGGCCGCTGCGGTTGTACGGGATCACCTGGAAGGTCGCCATGCCGCCGGGTGCGGACAGCTCGCCGGCGACGGTGGTCTTGGCCGCGCCCAGGTTGGTCGCGGCGGTGACGGTGGTCGAGGCGCAGGCGTTGGCGGCGGAGGTGCTGGTGCCGTCGCCGGCGGTGGTGTCCAGACAGTTGGTCAGCGGGCTGGGGGCCGGGCGCCCGTC
Organism: Kitasatospora sp. NPDC043949; assembly: GCF_056435365.1. NCBI lineage: Bacteria > Bacillati > Actinomycetota > Actinomycetes > Kitasatosporales > Streptomycetaceae > Kitasatospora > Kitasatospora sp. NPDC043949. The sequence continues at coordinate 8,919 of NZ_JBWKEQ010000044.1, forward strand.
GTGGCCGGGGGTGACGACCTGGGTGATCACCTGCACCGAGTTGCCCGGGCTCCAGCCGGTCGGGATGGGGCCGTCCCAGGTGAACCTGAGGCCGTCGAGCCGGCGGCCGGCCGGGATGCCCAGCTCGTCGCGGGTCGGGTCGCCGGCGCCCTGGACGAAGGTGATCCGGCGGGCGCTGGACCCGTCCAGCGGGCTGGACGGGCTGAAGGTCTGCCAGGTCGGGTCGCCGTCGAGGCGGTACTGCAGGGTGAGCCCGATGCTGGTCGGGTTCCACGGCTCCAGCTGGAGGGACTGCGGGAAGAGCCAGTTGTACAGGCCGTCGGTGGTGCCGGCGCCGGGGTCGGTCATGGTCAGGCTGGTGGCCGGGCCGGAGGTGTTGGTGGCCGACAGGCTGAAGGAGTTGAGGTCGCCGGAGGCGACGCTGTCGCGCCACACCTTGCTGGCGGTCACCATCACACCGGTGGCCGGGGGCCGGAACTGACCGGTGGTGGTGCCGGCGGTGTCGAGCTCGCGCTCGGCGTCCGGGCCGATCGGGTCGCCGTACAGGTCCACGGTGTTGTCGGAGGTCGTCCCGTCCGGGAAGTCGGCCTCCGGGTAGTTGACGACCAGCACACCCGGCAGCCGGCAGCCGCCGCGGCCGTTGCCGGAGCGGAACTCCCCGATGTCGTAGCCCCAGGTGTTGGGGCCGGGCGCGACCTGGCTCCAGCCGGGCGAGCGGCCGGTGTCCACCACGGCGCCGGGCGGCAGGGTGTCCAGCAGCCGGCTGGTGTCCAGGTCGACGTTGGGCACCAGGTCGGTGGCGCAGGCGCTGAACTGGTAGGTGACGGTGCGCCCGTCGCTGCTGGAGGTCTGGATGCCCTTGGTCACCGTGTACTGCGGCTGCACCTGGGCCTTGGTGTCGGCGGTGGCGGTCTGGCTGGGCTCACCGGTGGCCGTCATGGTGGCCGAGTTGGTGGAGGCCGCCCCGTCGGGGGTGGTGAAGTTCGGGTACTTCATCGTCACCGTGATGGTGGCGGTGGTGCCCGGGCTGAGGTCCTTGAGCCTGATGTCCATGGTGCCGCCCATCGCGCCCGCCGCGGGCACCGTGGAGGCGGCCTGGTCCACCGAGGAGGGGTCGGGCGTCCAGCCGACGAACTGCATGTTCGACGGCAGGGTGTCGGTGATCCGCCCGTCGGTGCACTCGGTGATGGAACAGGTGTACCGGAGGGTGTAGGTGACGTTCTCCCCCGGGGAGGCGGTCGCCTTGTCGACGGATTTGGTGAAAGAGATCGCGGCCTGGGCCGGCGGCGCCAGCACGCTGCTGCCGAGCAGCGAACCGGCCAGCAGGGCCAGCACCGAGGCGATCCGCCCGGTCCGGAAGTGAATGCGCATCTCGGAAGTTCATCCGACCGTCCGACCGTCCCTCCCCCGACGCAACGCACAACCCCCTACTTCCACCCGATCGGCCCCACCCGCCGAGAGGGCCCCGCCGCGCTCGAGAAGAGCGCGACGGGGCCCCGGGCAGGATTCGTCTCCGTACCGCCAACCGCGACTCAGAGGTCGTAGTACAGCTCGACCATGCCTCTGACCTGTGGAAATGGCAAGCCAATAGAAGATTATTTCACAACCGGTGCACGCGCTGCGGCCTCAACGGATGAGAGGCGTCGAGAAGCGCAGCCTGATCAACCACACGTGAAGCAATGACCCCTCGAATTTGCCCGTCAGGTGGCAATCGGGACGACGATGTACAGCCGGCGGCTACTCCTCGTCACAGGAGTGCGGGTCACCCTTGGCGGTCCAGGTCACTGAGCGGTTTTGTGCATGACCTGATTGTGATCAGACGTCGGGGCAGTCGAGCCCTTGGGGGACTTCTGCGATGTCGATCCCACCGATGAAACCGGTAGCATGGTCGGCTCCGTTCTCGACATCGTCCGGGTGGAGGAGGGAGTCCGGGATCCCCAGGCTCGCCATGAACGCCTTCACTGGCACCCGGTAGGACCGGCCCATCCGCGTCACGGGGCAAGGGAACAATGCGTTACGAACCATCCGGAGCGCGGTTGTCTCCGGGATGCCCAGGACTTCTGCAGCCTGCTGAATTCCGATGTGTGCAGGAAGGAGATCGGAGAGTCTGTAATAGTGGTCCGCTCCCGGGAGCCCAGCGCGGGCCAGATTCGAGATGGACGGGGCGGTGCTCTTCTTGATTCCGGAGCGGATTTCCGCATGGTGGGCCCGTGCGAGGCCTATGTACTCAAGTGCGTGAAGCATGGCTCCGACCTGCTCCCCCCTGATGATTTCAGCGGCGTGGGGGCTTTGAGAGCTAGAGGTGCCGACGATCGATGGTGGCAGAAATGCGGCGGCCTGGGGTGTATTTTCCGGTGAAGCGAATTCCTCCATGTGCTCCCGAGCGGTTTCACGGCCGCCGACTTTCGCACTTTTATAGGCTCTGGAGACAGCTTCTTTCGCCATGGCACCCCGGATATGGTGCGCGGGGACGCCGATTCTTGTGGCATGCCAGACCTCGAGCGCGACCTCCACCATGTCTGACTGGATGTCTGCCCGATCGGCGCCGAGCTCCCGGGATATGCGCCAGGATCGCGAGCGGAGGACGGGTGACAGGCAGTCCAGGATGATCATCCGCCAGGTGTCACTTCCTTCTGAGTTGTAGATGCGGCCCATGGCCACTATGGATTCCCACAGGTGACATCGAGACCCTGGTCGAGAACGGCGTCCTGCGGTGATGGCCGAGTCTCGAAATTTGGAATAATCCGGATGCTGCTTGATAGTGCAGTCCCGAATGTTCTCTGCATGGACGCAGATAGGTCCCGCGCCGAATGAATTTCTGACGTGATGCTGGATGCAATCGAAGATATCCGACAATTCCTTGCCTCATCGCGAAAGTCGTTTGATCGAATGAGTTTGGCCGACGCGCCGGGGTAGGGGAGTGTGCACCGGTTCTTTTGATCCAATCGAGTGAACTATGGTTTGCGACGGGCTGACGGGTCCCGGCACGTCACCGGCCTGCTCAGGCTCTACGCCGAGCGCAACCACCACGCTCTCAGCTCTCGATTTCGCGATCATGCGGGAGGACGCGCAGCGGCAGGGCAAGCGATACGGCTTCGAGGGCGCGCTGCTGATTGCCGAGGTGGTGTCGGTTTCCTCCGCGCGCAAGGACTACGACGACTGTATGGCGAAGTACGGTTGCTACGGCATCCCGGTCTGCGTGGTGGTGGACCCGTACGCCGCAGAGGTGGTCGTCCACACTCGGCCCACCGGCTCCGGTTGCATCGCGGCGCACACGCACGAGTACGGCTCGGGCAAGCTGCCCATCGAGCTGGCCGACGGGCGGACCTACACCCTTGGCCTGGACGAGCTGCCCCGGCCCGAGCCGGACGCCTGCTGACCGTATAGCGGAGCCCGGCCCGCACCTCCGTGTGCTGGAGGCGACGTACGCGTGTGTGGAGCGGGCCCGGCGGGGCTGGTGCTACCGCTCCGCACGGCGCAGGAACTGCCAGCCCAGTACGGCCAGGGCGAGCGTCTGCACGAGAGAAGTGAGTACGAGCAGGGGCTGAGCAGTGGGAGAGCACCAGAACGCGGTCGTGCAGACCATTGGCAGGACCAGGTACGTGAACAGGTCCACCGCGGTCTGAAGCCGCTTGCGCATGGTGCGGCCCGCAACGTTGCGGTGGTAGACCTCCCAGGCGAACACCGTGCCGTGGGCGGAGGCGAGTTCCCCCAGGCGCGGTCCCAGTTGGTCGCGGACGTAGCAGCCGATCGCCGAGATCTTCTCGTCGTTGACCAGGTAGGTCCAGCCTAGGACCAGGCAGATCGCGGGGACGGAGAGCAGCAGTCGGGACTGTCTGTTCTGGACGGTGACCGCTACGACCGCGGTGGCCGCGGCGAGCGTGAAGTAGAGCAGGTTGTCGCGGAACCCTATGCGGGTCTTCTGTTCTTCCTTGAGGCAGTCGTACTCGGCCAGCAGGATCTTGCTCTCGGTGACATCGTCCGTGGAGGTCACAGGCATTCCTATGCTCGAGTTCAGGATCAGCCGGCGATCTGGAAGGGCGTCAGGTTGTTGGGGTTGTGCCGTTCGATCCAGCCCTTCCCGTCCGCCGCTACCCCCTCCAGGAGACGGAAGGTGTGGGCGGAGCCGGCCGAGCTGAGGTTGATCTCGGAGATTTCCTGAGAATTCTCGTCCGGTGCCAGTTGATGGGCATCGGCGTCCTTGACGCGGATCTTCCTGGCTGGTCCGTTGGTGAGGACGAGCTCCAGGTCGTAGCCGACGTCGACGTTCTCCGTCACCTGCACGGAGGACAGTGCGTCGAAACGGTAGTTGCTCCGCTGCTCGTTCTTGCGCGTTGCGTCGGAGAAGTTGAACTCGGAGCTGATCTCGCGGATGCCGTCCTGGGTGAACAGGAACAGGCGGAAGACGTAGTGCGAGTACCGCCAGGGGCCGCCCCGGACCCGGCCCCGTTTGTAGGAGGGAGCCGGGGCCACCAGGATGGTGTGGGTGATTAGGTCGCGCCAGGTGAGCCGGTGGTGCCGGAGCGCCTCATCGACGAACAGTGTCTTGTCGCAGGTGAGCCAGGTCTCCATTTCCAGCTCGCTGGGGCGCGTCATGTCCAGGAGCGCCTGCCAGCGCTGGTGGGCGATCTGTCGTGCGGTCAGCTGTTCCTGGTACTCCTGAGTCTCCCGGGCCAGTCGGTGCTCTTCACGCCGGATCTCCAGCCACAGGGAGGCGGCCGCGTGCCCGGACCAGGCCGCACCGAGCACGGCCAGGAACGCCCACAGCGGCCGCGGTTGGGCGGCACCCGAGACCGCCGTGCTGAACGCGGCCAGGGCCGCGGCGCCGAGAGCGGCAAGGGCCACCACGGTCAGGGCCTTCGTTCTGGCCGGAGTCCGGTCCTGGCGGTGTTGATCGAACAGGGTGCCGTTGTTGTGGCGGTTCCGGGCGTCCTCAGCGAGGTACCGGATCAGCCAGGTGACCCGCTCCACACTGATCCGGCTCTCCCGGTAGAGGTCCGCGATCTCGGCGGCGAGGCCACCGCGGACCTGAGCGGTGTGGGCGAGCCAGGCGTCCGGGGTGAACCCGTAGGGCGCGCGGACACTGAAGTAGTGATCGAACTTATTGCGGACGCGGTTGGTGAACCCGCCCTCGGCGGGTGCGGGACCGCGCGGGTGCGGGACGCGGGCCCCGGCCGCGAGGCCCGGCCGGGGTTCCAGGCCCCACCACCGGAGGCCGCTTCGGGCCGCGGTCAGACCCGCGCTGAGCGCCACCAGTAGCTCGACGATCGCCTGGGCCGGATCCGCGATCAGCGCCAGGGCCCAGAGGAGCACGCTGCTGATGACGAACAGGACGGTCCGGACCGGGAGGGCCGCCTGGGCGGCGGCAGCGGTGCTCGGGCGGGGCGGCACGGCCCGCGCCCCGATGGGGGCGGGCTCGAAGTAGGCCCAGACCCGTCGGACCCGGTCGTTGCCGAAGCGCTCCGCCCCGGCCCGTTCGCGGGTCTCTGCCCACAGGTCGTCCTTCAGTCCTCCGGTGACCATGAGGTCGAGGTGGCGGAGGATCGCGTTGTGCTGGCGGAGCGGCAGCTTTTGCAGCCGCTTCAGCACGGGTTCGGTCTCGCCGCTCGCGGTGCTGAGCACCGCAAGCAGGTCGAAAGTGACGCGCAGGGCTTCCTTCCACTCGTCCTCGGCGTAGATCTGTACGAGCCCGGAGGTGTAGTGCAGCCGTTGGACTTCTTCGGTGCTGAGGTCGTGGTAGGTGCGTGCGCTGAGTACGGCGAGCACCCAGTGGAAACGAGCCTCCGCGCCGTCGTACCCGTGGGCGATCGCATCAGTGATCATTTCGCGGGCGCGGCTGGGGATGCCGTCCTCCAGTAGCCGCACGCCTACCCTGTACTTCTCCTGCGGTGAGGCGTCCGGGTGGACGAAGTAGACGTTGGAGTTGTGTACGGTCTCGGCCTGGATCCCGACCGTGGAGTCGTAGGCGGCCGAGTTGTACGCGGCCCCGTTGCTGTGGCTCATGCCAGGTCACCGGCCGCGGCGACCAGAGGGGCCAGCTCGGCCGCCAGCGCGGGGCACTCCGCGACCAGTCCGCGCAGCCTCCTGAGCGTCATGGCCGTCCGCTTCGACGAATCAGGGGTGTTCCTCCCGGCAGACCGGAGGGCGGAGTCCAGATCGGCGAGGGCCTCTCGGTAGGTGTCCTCGTCGAGGGCACCCTCAGCGTGGTGATGCCTCAAGTGCTCGCGGAAACCGTTCAGTTCCGCGATCAGTTCCGTCGGGTCGGATGCCTTCGGGGTCGCGTTCATGTGGACGCTGCTGCCCGTGACCGAGCCGGCCATGATGCCGACGGTGCTGTTGTGGGCGGTGTTGCTGACGTGTCGGTCGAGCTGGTCGGCCGAACGGACCCTGTCGTCTCGGGGCATGGCGGTTTCCTCCTGTTCCCCCACCAGTTCCACTGCCAGCCGGGTGGCGAACGCCGCCGCGTTCGCTGCGGCCCGCGGCTGCCAGTTGCGGTCCTCAGTGCTGTTCTTCGTGCCGTCCGCCCGGTCGCTGATCCCCCGGATGATGGCCACCGGTGCCCCGTTGAGATGGCCGGCCTGTGCCACACCGGCCGCCTCCATCTCGATGGCGAGTGCGTCGTTGTAGTGCTGTCGGATCCACTTCGCCTCGGCCGAGATCCTCGAGTTCTGGACCACCTCGCCGGCGGCGATCGCCCCGAAGCGCACCTGCGGCGCGTCCTCGTGACCGGGCGTGGGGTCCGCCCAGTCGTTCAGGCGGGCCAGGTGCGAGGCAAGCTGGCTGATGCCGTGCGGTGCTTCCCACACCCGGGGGCGGGCTTTGAGCCCGTCGTCCTCGCTGGTCCCGCCGTGGTAGGCGTACACGTGTGACGCCATCACCACGTCGCCCAGCCTGGTGGCGTCCCACAGGGCGCCGGCGACCCCGACGAACAGCACGGCCACCGGCGAGAACTCCTGAATCGCGCGTTCGGCGATCACTGCGGCGGAATGGTTCCCCTTGCTCGTCAGACCGAGTGCGACACGGCACGACGTGCCCTGCACGGTTCCCACCTCGAACCGCGTACCACGCTCATGGCGGTGCACCTGCGGACTCGTCAGCCTCTGGCGCACGGCCTGGTACTCGAGATTGAGGGCGGTGAGAATCACCACCGGGCCTTTCGACATCTATTCCTCTTCCCCTCTCGTGTTCTCTTCCGTCGCGGACGGCGCGGGTCGGATCAGCGGCGGGAACAGCACGGTTTTCGGACCGGCCCGGTACAGTCGTGCGGGCCGTCCTCCCGTGGTCCTGCGGTCCGCGCCGACGGGGACGATGAATCCCTTCGCGGCTTGGACCTTCCGGTAGAAGTTGCGGGTGTCGAGTTCGGTGCCCCAGACGGCTTCGTACACCTGTTGCAGCTCTGCGATGGTGAATTCCTCCCTGCAGAACGCCGTGGCCAGCGCCGAGAACTCGAGCTTGGTGCGCGCGTGTTCGATCCCGTCCGTAGCGATTCGACGGTGGTCGAAGGCGAGCGCCACCTCGCCGGACAGGACGGCTTCCGCGGGAATCCACGCGGCATCGGTGGCATCCGTTCCCGCGACCGGGTCGGGCAGCCCCGGTGCGATCGCCAGGTGGGCCACGGAGACGACTCGGCCCCGCGGATCGCGGCCCGAGTCCCCGTACACGGCCAGCTGTTCAAGGTGCACCCAGCCGGCGGGCAGGGCCGTTTCCTCGCTCAGCTCGCGGTGGGCGGCATCCAGAATCTCCTCACCATCGTGGTTCAGGAATCCTCCGGGCAGGGCGGCCATGCCCCGGAAGGGATCTTCGCCCCGCTCCACCAGGAGGACGTGCAGGCGGCACTCCCGCAGCGTCAGGATCACGAGATCGACCGTCAGCAGTACAGGAGTTGGTGACCACACGTCATCTTGCATGTTCTGTAAGGTACTTCAGTTATTGTCACTTGCACAAGAAGGGGGTGATGGGGATTGCTGTGCCGCTCGACTCCGCAGCCGCAGTGCGTGCGGCGGGGCCGTACGGATCGACCGGCTGGTACCGACCCCCACCAGTCCGTTCCGGTTTCGGGGTTCCCACAGCCGGTGCTGCGATACTGCCCACATGGTGAACCACCTGGCCGATGCCGCCTCCCCATACCTGTTGCAGTACGCCGACAGCCCTGTGGACTGGTGGGAGTGGGGGCCGGAGGCGTTCACGGAGACCGAGCGGCACGGGGTGCCGGTGCTGCTCAGCGTGGGGTACGCCGCCTGTCACTGGTGCCACTGACTGTCACGTTACGCACAAGTCCGCGGACATCTCGAAAATATGGGAGATTGCTGTCGTGGCGCCTTCGTCCACGTGGGAGGTGAACACCGACTCCACGATCTGCCGGGCCCACCGGCGTCCGCCGGGACGGAGCTGGGCCAGATGAACCGCCCGGCGGTGTGGGCAGTGAGCTGGAGGGGCGCGGGCTGGGGCGTTCGCGGGGCGGGTTCACCACGAAGATTCATCTGGCCTGTGAGCAGGGCCAGAAGCCGTTGTCCGCGCTGGTCACTGCGGGGGTGCCGGATAGATCGAGTGCCGCTGGTCCGAACCGGCCTTCCGGAACCGGGACGGCAGTCACGAGTGGCCTCAGGCCCGGCACGCAGGCTCGTGCCAGGTGGTCCGGACACCCTGGCCTCCGGACAGCGTGCGCTTGCTGGTTCAGGTCCGGCAGCAAACGCAGCGCCGAGGGGCGTGGTGCCTCATTCCACGGCAAGGATTTCGCCGTGGTTCGTCGTGGTGCGAAGCTGGGTGCACGGGATGGCGTTGACCTGGTCTGTGATGGTTCCGTCGGTGCGGAAGAGGGTGATGTGAAGGCAGGCATCTGTCATGGAGGCGCTTCTGCCGCCGGGGTATGTGGCTGTGGCTTGGATGTCGACCACGACGGAGGTGCCTTCTTTGGCTGCGGTGACGAGGGTTACCTGTGTGCCGCGTTCGAGTTCCTCGAGTGATGCGATTGTCTGGGGTCCTGCGGTGAAGGCGGGAGGGAGTTTGGCGGCGTAACGGCGGGCGCTCGCTTCTGCGTCTGCCGTCGCCTGCTTGCGACGGTCATCGATCTGGGAGCGTTGGTGGGCTGCGCTGATCGCGAAGGCAGCCACGGCCAGTGCCAGGAGCACGGTGAGGATGGCCAGTCCTCGACGAAAGAGTTTCATTCAGGGCTTTCCGGGAAGGCCGGGGCCCTGTGCGGGCCCCGGCCGGGTGGACTGGCGGGATCGGTCAATAGCGCGCGCTGATCAGCGCGCTTGCCAGGGCGGACGCGTACAGCTTCGTTCCGGTGTTGTTCGGGTGGTAGCTCTCCATGCTCGCGCACACCCAGTTCATGGGGTTGGGCGAGGCAGGGCAGGAGAAGTCACCACCGGGTTTGGTGGAAGGTGCGGCCACGAAGTCGTTGATGGCCGCGCCGGTCTTGCTGCACACACCATGGTGGTAGAACTCGGTCATCGGCGAGTAGAAGGTGACGGGCACGGGGTTGTCAGCGCTCTGAAGCTCGGCGGCGAGCTTCTTCTGGTCGTCCCTCATGTAGTCCGCCCAGCCGTTCACTTTGATCGCCGAGTCTCCGAGCATCACCGAGCACCCGACGGTCATGTCTCCCACCTCGAAGAGTTCGGGGTAGCCGAGTAGGACGATCTTGGCGTTTGGCGCCTTGTCGTGGATGTGTTGCAGCAGGCCCTTGAGCCAGCCCATGGTCTTGTCGATCTGTCCCTTGACGCTCGCATCCGAGGGGCAGCTGAGCATGACGCAGCCTTGCACGGTGTCAGCGAAGCCTGAGTCGTTTCCGCCGGCAGTCAGTGTGACCAGGGTGGTGTTCGTGTCGAGGAAGCCGGACGACAGCTGCGGGACTTCGTGATGTTGTCCGATCATGCCCCAGACGGGGTTGCCGTCCTTGTCGGTACTGCCCGTCGTGTCCATCTGCGAGGTGACGGCGCCAGAGCAAGCGGTGCTGTGGTAATCGAGGCTGGTGTCGAAGATGTCGGCCATGCTGCCGATGGTGGCGGGCCTGCTAGGGATAGCGGTTTGCCGGATCCAGGAGTTCTGGCTGCGGCGGCACGCGTTCCAGGATCGGCCTGGTGAGGTCTGCTTCTGCTGGTCGGCATACGGGCCCATGTCGGTGCCATAGATGTACGGCTGGGCGCCTTCACCGGAGGAGTAGGAGTCGCCCATCTGGACGACGAAGTCCTTCGGCTTTGCGGCCAGCGGCTGGAAGGCGGCGGCATCCCATGCAACGTCCTCCACGGCGTCGCCGTCTGGTGTGTAGTTGGACAGCTCGACCCCCTGGAAGTCGTTCCCGTCAGTGAATTCGAAGACGCCGAGGCTGACCCAGTGGTTGCTGTTGGAGACGACGTTGAGGATGCGGTTCTGTGTCTGCCCGTTCCCGATGTGGACCGTGTAGATCGCCTGCTGGGTCTCGGATCCGGTGTCGGGGAGGTGGACGAAGACCCTGGCCCACCCGTTCGACCGCTGGTTGAGCTTCCAGGTTCCGGTGATCGCCATGGTGCCGTGCGCGTCCGGGGGCACCATCAGCTCGTTTGACACACTGGTGACAGAGTTGGCGGCGCTGCGGGTGTGGGCGTACCAGAAGTGCGCGCCGTAGCCTCCGCCGACCTGGTGCAGGTCGGCCTTGGCCTCGTAGTGGTTGGCTTGATCTGCGTCGAAGCGGAAGCTGAGGGTCCCGGCGTTGTTCCAGGTCCGGCTGCAGCCGTCGCGCATAGGCGGCGCCTGGCCGGACACCGAGTCGATGACCAGTGCGCCGGCGGGCGGTGCGGCGCAGTCAGGGGCGCCGGTGTTGCCGTTGCCCAGTTCCATGCGCAGGGTCTTGTACGTCATGTACTCGTGACCGCAGTCGCCCTTGCAGGTTTTCCAGGTGGCCGAGCTGTGGAACCAGTACGGCGGGTCGCAGCTCGGGCCGAGGTGGTCGATCTCGCAGCGCGGGGGGTTCTTGACGTCGCAGTTGTTGAGGATGTTGCAGAACGTTTCAAAACCGGGCTTGATCGCGGTGCGGTCGGTCTCCTGGGTCCACCAGGCCTGCGAGTAGCCGGCGGTGTTGCCCTTGTCGAGGTTGCCGTTGGTGTCGTAGGAGCGGCCGGTGTCGATCGGCCAGGCGGCCCAGCCGAGGACCTTCTCCTGGTAGGGCCAGTACTGGGGGTGGGCGGCGTCGGCATAGTGGTTGTGGTCCAGGAACGGAAGGCGGTCCGGCCGGTAGATGGGGTTGACCGGATTGTTGAGGTAGCCGAGGCCCCATTGGGTGAGCGGTGCGGCGGGGTTGTACTTGTTGAGGCCCGAGTTGTAGGCCCAGGCGGCGGTGAACCAGTTCTCGATGGCCGACGGATCGTCGTCATTGATCTTCATCGGGTTGGGCAGGCCTGGATCGTGGAGCTCGTTCCACTTCTCGGTCAGGGTCTTGGCCGCGGCGGCGATGTTGGAGGTGTAGTCCAGCGCGACGGCCTTCTGCTTGTCGTAGGGCCAGACCACGTCGCCGGTGCGCAGTCCGGTGGGGCCGTGCATGCCGTCGGTCTGCTGGCCGATCCCGTACCCGCAGTCGACCTTGTCCCAGTTGATCTGCCACACGTCCTGCGGGCGGTTCGGGTCGATCTTGGTGGGGTGGCCGTAGAAGCCGCCGGTGAGGGGGTTGCCGGTCTGGCCCGGCAGTGCGCCGCCTTCGGCCTGCCAGAGGTTGGACTCCTGGGCGAGGATCCCGAGGAGGACCTGCGGCGGAATGTGGGCGCTTGGGGCGCCGGTCAGGGTGGGCAGCGGGAACATGGCCTGTGGGTCGACGGTGCCCAGTCCATCCTGGGCCCGCCAGCCGCCCTGGCGGACCCACTTGGCGGTCAGCTGACCGCGCACCGCCATGTCGACGGCCCACTCGACCTGGTTCGGGGTCGGCTGGTAGGCCTGCTGAGTGGGGTCGTTGCGGGGTACGGAGCAGGTGCGATCCTGATCGACCGTGTCGTTCCCGTTCTCGGCGTTGGTGCGGGGTTGGGCGAGGGCGCGGGGCTGGGCACCGGTCGGAGTGGCCGGAGCGGCGCCCAGAGCGGGGGAGACAGGAGCACCTGGTGCAGCGTTGTTCTTGTCCGGGGCAACGCTGAACGTCAGCTTCTTGCCGGTGGCCGGCACCTCGGCCTGAACCTGGACCCGGGCCTTGCCGTCGGCGTCGCCGTCCTGGGGAGCGGCCTGGAGCGGGTTCGCGGCGAGGCCGCGGACGGCGCCCGAAACGGCCTCATCGACGGCGATAGCGCCCTTGGTGGATACCTCGGCAGCGACAGGAACGGACAGCGCCTGCACCGTGTTCGGCAGCGCTGCGACCTTCTCGGGTTTGCCGGTGACGAACAGCTTGCCGGCGGTCCCGGACTGCAGACCGACCTCTCCGGATTTGCCCTCTGCGAGGGTAGCGACGTGGCCGTCGGCCAGGCGTTTGACCGCGGCGGATTCGCCGTCGTGGTCGACGAAGGCGATTCCGCCATCGACGTCCGGGTGCACGGCGCTCGCCGCTCCAGAGGTGGTGGCCAGTTCGCTGGCACGGCCGGCGTCGTCGATACGGCTGAGCTTGGCACCAAGCGCACCGACCAGACCGTCCCGGGTCGGTACGGCCGAGGTGACCTGCCCGTCGACCTTTACCGTCCTCACCACCTTCCCGGCCGCTGCGTCGACGGTCAGCAGCCGGGTCGCACCGAGATCGGTATCCCCGTTCTGGGTGAGCACGGCCGTCTCGTCCGTGCCGCATCCCGGGTCGAAGTACGCGAGCGATACCGTCTCGGAGAACTTGCTCACCGCCCCGGACTTGAGGTCGACGACAGCCGCGAATCCGCCGCGCTGCATCAACTCCGGCTTGTTGACGAACTGCCTGGGTGCGTACACCACGACCGCCCGCTGACCCGAGCCGGTCACACAGGAATTGCCAATCCACAGGTCCGTGCTGAAGCCGGGCTCGGACAGCGTGGCGACCGTCCGCCACTGGTAGGCCTGTCCGCTGTCGGCGGCCAGGACGTGCAGGCCGGAGCTGTCCCCAGAGAGCGTCACCGCCCGGTCATCCGAACTGCGCCAGTCCTTGGGGAGCGAGGCGTCCGGGTCGAGCACCTTGGAGGGTGCCGGCGGCGAAGTGGGCTGGGAGCCGGGAGCGGGGGCCTGCTGCCCCGGCGTCGGTGCGTTGGGTATGGCGCTCGCGGGTGTCGCGAGGGCCAAACTCGGCAGCAGCGCGAACGCTGTCGCCAAGATGGCCTTGCGTGGTCGAAGGACCATGGAACCCCCCTGATTCTCGTGTTGACGTAGCAGGTGTAGGCATAGCGTTGGCCATGCCCATGTCATGTGCCGACTTCGGCGCATAACGGCCGCACGCATGACGGCGGTTGACACACGTGCTGTCATCTGTCATGCGCCCGAAATCTGACGCCGGTGAAACCTCGGCCTACCCTCGCCGCGTGGGCGGCGGTCAACTCTCGACGGCCCACTGCCCCCCGGACCGCCGCGGCCAGGGCGCGGCCCCGGCCAGTTGCCCACGTGCTATCGCCGCAGGGCCTCAGCTGGCTGAATTCTGGACGCTCTCCATGCGGGGTAGGCCCCGGCCAGCAGCCCGGTGGCCAGGCCCAGGAGTGGGGCGGTGGCGATGGTGGCCGGGTGCAGCACAGGCGTCCACTGTTTGGAGGCCGCGACGGCGACGATGGTCACGGTGCCGAGGGATGCGCCGACCAGGCCGCCGAGCAGGCCGAGCGCCATGGATTCGGCGAGGAACTGGGTGGTGATGTGCCTTGCTCTGGCACCCAGTGCACGGCGCAGGCCGATCTCGCCGCTGCGTTCCAGGACGGCGACCAGGGTGGTGTTGGCGATCCCGACCGCGCCGATCACCAGGCAGACGGCGGCGAGAAGCAGGAACAGCTGTCCGAGGTCGTTCTCCACGCCTGAGCGCAGGCTGCGCGGGTCGGGTGGCGGGGTGGCACGAAGGTAGTCGGGGTGGTCGGGGCGCAGGGCGACTGGCGCTTCCGCGGCGATCTGCGCGGCCGCGCCGAGTTGGGTGGTGATGAGCATCTTCGCCCGGTCATCGGTGGGCGGCCCCCACAACTCCTCGGCGGTGGTGCGCGGGACGATCACAGACGAGAGCAGGTCCGGTCGGCGTTGGACGTCGGCGAGGATGCCGATGACGGCGAAGGGCGAGCTGCCGATGAACACGGCGGGCTGGTTGCGCAGGTCGGTGATGCCCAGACGGGCGGCGGTGGCGGCGCCGAGAACGGCGACGTGCTCACGGTGCTGGTCGTGGAACTCGTCGTAGCTGCGTCCCTGTTGGAGGGTCGGCCCGGCTGCGCGCAGGGCGCCGGCGGAGGCTGCGGTCAGCTGGGCCTGGCGATCGGAGGTGGTGTAGATGGCGCCGGGCGGACCGCTGGCGATGTCCTGCCCGGGCTGAAGCCGCACGTGCCAGGAAACGCCGGCTGCGGTCACACCGTGAAGTCTCTGTACCTGTGCGTCTGCGTCGGAGGGGAAGGCCGGGCCTGCCTGGCCGGGGACATCGGGCGCGATATCGTCGACGGTGACCTCGGTCGCGGTCAGCTCGCTGAAACGGGCGTCGATCTGGGACGCCGCTGTACTGGTCAGACCGGTAACGGCGATCAGAGCACCGACGCCGAGGACCGTGCCGACGGCGGTGAGCGCAGAGCGGGCCGGGCGCTGCATGATGCCGGCCACGGCCTCGGAGACGAGGTCGCGCAATGACATGCGGGAGCGGGGAAGTTTCATGCCAGCACCTCACCGTCGCGGATGGTGATCGTCCGCTGACCGCGGCGGGCTACCTCAAGATCGTGGGTGATGACGACAACGGTCATGCCGTCGTGGTGCAGGCCGTCGAGTAGATCGAGAACGGAGGCGGCGGTCTGGGAGTCGAGGTTGCCGGTCGGTTCGTCGCACAGCAGCAGCGACGGTTCCGCCGCGAGCGCCCTGGCGATCGCGACTCGCTGGCGCTCGCCGCCAGAGAGCCGGGTGGGTAGCGCGTCCAGCCGGTGGCCCAGGCCGACGCGGCGAAGTGCCTGTTCCGCTCGCTGTTTGCGTGTTCCGCGCGGGGTCCGCCGGTAGACCATGGCCAGTTCGACGTTCTCGCGGGCGGTGCGGTGGGAGAGCAAGTGGAAGGACTGGAAGACGAACCCGATGCGCATGCCGCGCAGCGCGGTGCGTTCGGCGTCCGTGACCGCCGCGGTGTCGATGCCGTCCAGCAGGTAGCTGCCGGAGGTCGGTTGGTCCAGGAGGCCGATGATGTTGAGGAAGGTGGACTTGCCCGCTCCGGAGGGGCCGACGATTGTGATGTACTCGCCGCGCTGGACGGTCAGGTCACACGGACGCAGCGCGGCCACTTCTGGCGGCCCCGGGTAGGTCAGCCCGGCGTGGCGGAGTTCGATGACCGGTGGTGCGCTCACGGGGTGTTACCCACCACGACCTTGTCCCCGGGAGCCAGCGCCGCACCGGCTTCGGGTGTGACCGCTACGAATCCGCCGCCTGAGGGGCCGGGGCGAACCGGGACACGGCGGGTGTTCCCGCCGGGACCGATCACGCTCACGCTGGTCTGGCCGTCCGCGCCGGCCGAGATGGCGGCGGACGGTACGGCGAGGACCGGTCCGTCGGAGGAGGAGGCGGTGACGGATATCCGTACTTCCTTGCCGGCGAGCTCTGCGGGTAACGGATTGGTGGGTGTTACCCGCAGCAGATAGCCTGCGGCCGGGCCCGGTTGGTCCCCTTTGCCTGCCGGCGGTGCATCGGTGATCGCCTGGACCGTGGCGGGTACCTTCAACCCGCTCTCCTCGGAGAGGATCTCGGCTTGCTGACCGGCCTTCAGCAGGGCTTTCTCCCGTGCTGACACCTCGGCCACCACGATGGGGTCGCCGGTGGAGACTGTCAGCAACTTGTCGCTCGGGGCCTTGCCAACGGTGGCCGTGACCGTGTCGGCCCGCACGGGCAGGGCGTTCAGGAACACCACTTCCGACATCGGCACAGTTACGACGGTCTGAGGCTCGGGAGGGGCGGCCGGTGTGCCGGTTGGCGTCGCCTTCCCGTCGGCGCCCTTGTCGCCGATGCCCGGCGGGGCGGTCTTCGCAGCGCCTGCCTTGTCGTCAGATGCGCTTGCGGCGACCCGGGTGGGGCTGTAGCCGATCGACTTGTAGAGCGCGAGCACCGCCCGCTCCGTGCCCGCCCCGAACACTCCGGAGACGTCCGGCGCGGTGCGATACCCGAGTGCGGCCAGAGCCTTCTGGAGCTGTGCGACGTCCTCGCCCTTGGCCCCGTTCTGCAGGTCGCGGTAGGCGGGCAGCGCCCCGGCGAGGGTGATCACCGGGCGACCGGAGATCTCGAACAGTACCTTGCCGTAGGCGATCTGATCTCCGGCTTTGACTTTGACCTTGGTGACCACTGGGCGGGAGCCTGGTGCCCCCGCAGACGCCGGTACGGAAATCTCGGCGGTGGACGCCGCGGCGACCTTTCCCCGGGTGACCAGCGTGTCCGTGATCACCCTCTGCTCCACCTGGGCGGTCAATGTGTCCGGGGCGGGCGCGGCGGTCTCCGCCGCCACCTGCGCTGGTGACTTCAGCAGTGCGGCGGCCCCCGCGCCCGCCGCACCCACCAAAACCGAACCGATGATCACGACGGCCAGCCACCCGCGCCGACGAGCGCCGGACCGGCCACGTCGACCGCCGGGCTTCGAAGGCCCCTGATCAGGTTCCGAAACGTCGACTGCGGCGAGATCTGGAGAACTGCTGGATGCCATCGTCCGCCCCTAGCGCTTGCCGGCCAGGACTGCGTTCACGTTTTTCATCGCCGAGTCCAGCTTCGCCCGTCCACCTTGCAGGGCCTGGGCATTCTTCTCCAGGGCGGCCTTCTGCAGGCGCGCCTCGGCCTCGTACCAGACCAGTGCCACGTTGGTGCGGCTTCGGCAGTTGAGATCGGCCAGAGCGGTGTCGATCTCGGCCTTGGTCACGTCGCGGGCGAACTTCGGGTCGTCCACGGCGTCGAGCGGCTCGCGGTAGTTGTAGCCGCTCTCCTTCATACACGTCGACCACTGCGTGAACGCCGCGGCGACTTCCGGTTCCTTCTCGGCTTTGGTGAAAGCATCATTGGCAAGCTGCTCAGCGAGTTGGAAACCCGACTGGGAATCGCCGATCTTCTGCTTGCTCTGCTGGCCACAACCGTTTTCAGCCGCAGCTGCGGCACCTCCGGAGCGCCCGGCGATCGCGGCCTCCACTGCCGTGTCATGCGCCGCCTTCTCCGCGGCGTCAGGGTGGTAGCCCCTCTTGCCTACCAGTGCGGCATCGTGGATTCCGTACCGCAGGTCGGTGAGAGTCTTGGGTCCCATCTTGGGCAGTTCCGGCGCAGGATTCCAGCTGCCATACCCTGCCTTGTGCATACAGTCTTCGGTGAGCGCGCTCATGGCCCGGCCGAGCTGGCTCTGCTCGTCGTCGGTCATGAGGTATGCCTCCAACGGAAGCTTCCACGTCGCGGGATTCGCACGGTCAAAATCTGCTGGCCGGGATTGCGTTGCAGCCGGCGCAACGGAATGGGGGGCGGAACTTGGGTGGGCCCCCGAAGGCGACGATTCGTGCGAGCACCCGGCGGCCGAAGCCCACGCCAGAGCGGTGCCCAGCGCAGCCAAACCTCGTCGACCAATCAGCATGATGGATTCCTGATATTTCACTTGAATGCGCGAGAAGTTATGACTGAGTACGCGGGCCGCGGTGGGGGGGGGGGGGGGGGGGGGGGGGGGGGGGGGGGGGGGGGGGGGGGGGGGGGGGGGGGGGAGGGGGGGAGAGGAGGGAGGCTGGGACGTCGGCGC
>NZ_JBWKEQ010000044.1:26731-66157 GCF_056435365.1 Kitasatospora sp. NPDC043949
TGCCCCTCTCCCCCACCCCCCCCCCCCCCCCCCCCCCCCCCCCCCCCCCCCCCCCCCCCCCCCCCCCCCCCCCCCCCCCCCCCCAACAGCTGGTCAACTCCGCCAGTCGAAGGAGGCGTTGTTGTTGTACGTTTCCTTCAGCTGGAACCAGCTGGACATCGGAGTGAGCGTGTCTCGGGCGCCCTGGCACCAGCTTTTGAAGAAGATGACAGCGTTGTACCGGGTATCGCGGTTCTGCGCGGAGGCGGCATTGTTCTTTACCCCCTGGCCGGATCCGTTGCCCTGGTCGGGGCAGAAGGAGAGGGGCTCCGGATTGGTGTGCGGGTCATCGCCTCCGTACGGCTCATCGGCGAAGTTGTTGACACCGGACCCGAAGTTCCGGTGTGACCCGGAATATGAGGAGTTGTACCAGAGAGTGAAATTGAAACGGCTCTCGGTTTGGGCGTTGCACGCGTCCGGGCTCTGGTGGTTATCCGCGCCGTTCGCGTGTGCAGCGGGAGCCGAGAGAACTCCGATCGCCAACGCGGCCGCGGTTCCGGCAAGGGTCGTACGAAGAGATCGCGATATTGCCATGATGTTTCCCCCTTCATGGTGTGCGGATATGCTTCGCAGTCCATGGAAATGGACAGATTAATCCCTTGGGGAGAACATGTCCGTACATGGCGGCAGAGTCCCGCCAAAGCCCCCTGCGGCAGATGCCGCCATTTCAACCCCCCGGAAGAAATCCTCATCGATTAGAGCACGTCCAGATCGGGCAAAGTGGCCATTTCGGCACTTTGCTTTGTAACGATCAGGTCTCTTTTGAAATGGGCTGGCCAGGTTGTCTTCCATAGGGATGCAGCCTGCCCGTTGATTGACAGGGGTGGAAGGTAGGCAAACCAGCTGATCAGAGGGTGCGTGAACGGCAGGGCCGTTGCGAAGTCGTGAGTGTGCCGGCAGGGCGATGCCCAGGAGGTCGATCTTGATGGTCAGGCCGCCGTGGACACCAGAACTCACCGGCATCAGCGGGGCCAGAGCGGACAACCTCATCAGTTCCCTGGGAACACAACTCACCACCCTGCCAGACGAAACTCGCCAGCGCAGGTCAGCGGTTCGCTCCGGCCGAAGGGTAAGGGCGGGGTAGGAGCGGCGCCACGAGAGTGCGCCAGCCAGGCCGCCGAACCGATGCCACATCGCCGCATCGGCGCCAAAGCGGCTTAGCAGCGGCAGCGTAGTCGCCACGACCGGCAGAGCTCGGTGGCAGTCGCGGGCGCTGATCCCCTGTTCTCGGTAAGGCGGCGCGTAGCAGGCCGACTTGGAGGCAGCCTCCACCGTCTAGACGAGTAAGTCCCGAGTTCGGCCCCGTAAAAGGGGTGAGGGCCTCAATGATCCGTTTGTGACGACAGACCTTGAGACCCTCTTGACCGCACTGTACGTGAAGATCGACGACGAGATCGGAGGAACGCGATGGATGGGACGGCCTCCCTTGCTCAGCGACTCCGAACTCGTCTGCCTGTCGGTGGCCCAGGGCTTGCCGGGCTTCCATTCGGAGGCGCGCTGGCCGCGTTTCGCCCGCACGCGCCTGGCGGACCTGTTCCCGTACCTGCCGCAGCAGTCCGGGTACAACAAGTGCCTGCGCTCGGCGTTGCCACTGGTCAAGCGCATGATCCGAGAGCTGGCGGCGGACAGCGACTTCTGGACGGACACGGTGTGGATCACCGACTCCACCCCGGTGCCGTGCGGCATGTCGCGCCCGACCGTCCAGAGCTCGAACCTGGCGGGCTCGGCGGGCTACGGCTACTGCGCCTCCGACTCCCGCTTCTTCTGGGGCCTGCGCCTGTACCTGGTCTGCACGCCGACGGGCATGCCGGTCATGTGGGCGCTGGCCAACCCGAAGATCGGCGAGCGCGAGGTCCTGGCCGCGATGCTCGAAGTCGACGCCGCCCTGGTAGCCCGGCGCGAGGGCATCCTGCTCATCTCCGACAAGGGATTCGCCTCGAGGACGTTCGAGAAGGAGCTCGCCGAACTCCGCATCGAGTTGCTGTGGCCCTCGCTCAAGCGCGAGAAGAAGCGCCACGGCGAACCGATGCTCAAGAAGGTCCGCCAGCTGATCGAGTCGGTCAACGACACCCTCAAAGGGCAGCTCGACCCGGAACAACACGGCGGCCGGACCCTCGAGGGCGTCGCGATCCGGGTCGCCCAGCGCATCCTGGCGATGGCCGCCGGTATCTGGCACAACAATCGGATCGGCCCACCAGTCACCCGATCGCTGATCGCATTCGATCACTGATCACATCGGACTCATTCGTCTAGAGGCAGCGGAGCAGCCCCCGGCAGTCCGTCTTCGTCTTCTCCTTCGTCTCCTCCGGGGTTCGCGAGCTGAGGCGGATCGGGCCGGTTGGAGTTGGTGCGCCGACGGGCCGCAGAGTGTCGGTTGACCCGACGCGTGCGGTCTGGCGCGCAGGTGGAGTCTCTGGGACACAGATGGTCGGCTCGGGACGCCTGGTGACGGACGCTGAGGAACTTGATTGCGGCTTCGCAAAAGCGCTCGGCTGGGAGACCCCGGCCGAGCGCGCAGCAGCCGGGACAACGGCGCACAGCCGACGACTACCCATCGTCACGTGGTCAAGAGTGCTTTGTAGCGGTTCAGGCCAGTGAGAGGTCCTATGTCGAGATCGAACTCAGCGCACTCCCATTTCACATCGCGAGCCCCAGGGTCTATCGACACGAGCCAGTCGAACGCGTTTCCGCAGGTCAGCGGAGTGCTGACCTGCGGAAACGATAAGAGATCGAACTGCGTTTCCGCAGGTCGGAGAGCCTTTAGAGGTCGTAGTACAGCTCGAACTCGTGCGGGTGGGGGCGGAGGGCGATGGGGGCGATCTCGTTGGTGCGCTTGAAGTCGATCCAGGTCTCGATCAGGTCCGGGGTGAAGACGTTGCCGGCGAGCAGGTACTCGTGGTCGGCTTCCAGGGCGTCGAGGACGGCCGGGAGGGAGGCGGGTACCTGCGGGACGTTGGCGTGCTCCTCGGGGGCCAGCTCGTAGAGGTCCTTGTCGACGGGCTCCAGCGGCTCGATCTTGTTGCGGATGCCGTCGAGGCCGGCCATCAGCATGGCGGCGAAGGCCAGGTACGGGTTGGAGGAGGGGTCGGGCGCGCGGAACTCGATGCGCTTGGCCTTGGCGTTGGAGCCGGTGATCGGGATGCGGATCGCGGCCGAGCGGTTGCGCTGGGAGTAGACGAGGTTGACCGGCGCCTCGAAGCCCGGGACCAGGCGGTGGTAGGAGTTCACCGACGGGTTGGTGAAGGCCAGCAGCGAGGGGGCGTGCCGGAGCAGGCCGCCGATGTAGTAGCGGGCGGTGTCGGAGAGGCCGGCGTAGCCCTGCTCGTCGTAGAAGAGCGGCGAGCCCTCGGTCCACAGCGACTGGTGGACGTGCATGCCCGAGCCGTTGTCGCCGAAGATCGGCTTGGGCATGAAGGTGGCCGTCTTGCCGTTGCGCCAGGCGACGTTCTTGATGATGTACTTGAACAGCATCAGGTCGTCGGCGGCGTGCAGCAGGGTGTTGAACTTGTAGTTGATCTCGGCCTGGCCGGCCGTGCCGACCTCGTGGTGCTGGCGCTCGACCTCGAGGCCGGACTTGGCCAGTTCGAGCGACATCTCGGCCCGCAGGTCGGCGAAGTGGTCCACCGGCGGGGTGGGGAAGTAGCCGCCCTTGTACTTGACCTTGTAGCCGCGGACGTCGCCCTCGGCGGCGCCGGAGTTCCAGGCGCCGGCCTCCGAGTCGATGTGGTAGAAGGACGCGTTGGCGCTGGTCTCGAAGCGGACCGAGTCGAAGACGTAGAACTCGGCCTCGGGCCCGAAGAACGCGGTGTCGGCGATGCCGGAGGAGGCGAGGTAGGCCTCGGCCTTCTTGGCGACGTTGCGCGGGTCGCGGCTGTAGGCCTCGCCGGTGACCGGGTCCTGGATGAAGAAGTTGATGTTGAGGTGCTTCTCGACCCGGAAGGGGTCGAGCCGAGCCGTGGCGAGGTCCGGGACCAGGGCCATGTCGGACTCGTGGATGGCCTGGAAGCCGCGGATCGACGAGCCGTCGAACATCAGGATCTCGGACGGGTCGAAGGTCGCCGCAGGTACGGAGAAGTGCTGCATGACGCCAGGCAGATCGCAGAAGCGGACATCGACGAACTTCACGTCGTTGTCCTGAATGAACTGCTTCACTTCGGCGGCGTTGTTGAACATCCATCCTCCTCGGCGTGCGAATGTGGCTCACCCTAGGAACGGGCCGTTTCCGGCCGGTGACCCGGTCGTTTCATAAATGTTAACCACGCCCGCCGATCGGGTGGCAAAGATGTACGGGACGGGGCAAAACGTACCGCCGTCAGGCTCGGCTCTCCACAAGTGGTCTGGACCACTTGGAAAGCTCCGGCGGCACGATTCACCCGCCCGTGGCGTTCGGGGGAGCCGGTGGCGGTCCGGACGGGTCGCCCGGTTAGTGTGGATTCGTGGACACCAGAGAAGCGTTGGGATCGTGGATCGACGGCCCGAAGGCGGCCGCCGAGAAGATGGGGGCCGACTTCGGCTTCCGCGGCGAGCGCCTCGGCCTGCCCAAGGAGGGCCCCGGCTCGATCGCGGGCCCCGGCCGCCGGATCGGCGCCCTGTTCGTGGACGGCTGGCTGGTCGCGCTGATCGCCTACGGGCTGATCGGCAAGGGCAGCCCGGCCGAGGCGAACCTGTGGACCAGCCCGCTCTACTTCCTGGTCGCGGCGGTGCTGCTCGCCACCACCGGGACGACCGTCGGCAAGCGGCTGTTCGGCCTCCGGGTGATCCGCCTGGACGGCGGCCGCGCGACCATCCCGCAGGTGCTGCTGCGCACCTTGCTGCTCTGCCTGGTGGTGCCGCCGCTGGTCTGGGACCGTGACACCCGCGGTCTGCACGACAAGGCGGTCGGCACCGTCGAGGTCCGGATCTAGTCGGGATCTGTCGAGGCCCTGACCCGGTCCGGATCCAGGGCCGGACGACCTTGCCGCACAACACTGAACGGCCCCGCTGCGGGATCTCCGCGGCGGGGCCGTTCAGTGTTGTGGTCGGGGGAGCGTCAGCGGGCCTGGCCGCCCTTGGGCATCCGGGCACCCTTGGGCATCGGGCCCTTGGGGATCGGCGCCTTGGAGAGCAGGTCGCCCAGGGCGCGCAGACGGTCGTTGGTCTCGGTGACCTGGGACGCGGTGATGGCGCGGGGCAGTCGCATCAGGTGGATCTGCAGCTTCTTGAGCGGGATCTCGCCCTCGCCGGTACCCACCACGATGTCGTGCACCGGCACGTCGCCGACGACCCGGGCCATCTTCTTCTTCTCGGAGGCCAGCAGCTGGCGCACCCGGTTCGGGTTGCCTTCGCCGATCAGCGCGATTCCGGCCCGGCCTACCGCGCGGTAGACCGCGTCCTGGTTGCGGGTGACCGCGACCGGGGTGGAGTTGGAGCTCCAGCCGCGTCGGATGTTGTTCAGCACCGCCGCAACGGCGCCCGGCTGCCCTTCCATCTGTCCGAACGCCGCGCGTTCGGCCCGGCGCCCGAAGACGATCGCCATGGCCAGGAAGGCCACGATGAAGCCCAGGATGCCCAGGTAGATCGGGTGGTCGATTGCGAAGCCGATGGCGAGGAACACGCCGAAGGTCAGCAGGCCGACGCCGGCGATGATCAGGCCGATCTTGGTGTCGACCTTCTTGGTCATGGTGTACGCCAGGCGGATCTGCTTCAGTCGCCCGGGGTTCTCGGATGTTTCCCTCGCCATAACGCTCATGGTACGTGGCACGGGTACGGGATAACCAAGCCCGGGTACCCGTTCGCCTCGATCCGTGACTCGTGTGCCCTGTGTCGTCGCACACAGCGACCGTCTGCCACGGCGAACGGCCCCCGGCGCGGTCGCGTCGAGAACGTCGCCGTCGAGAACGTCGCCGTCGAGAACGTCGCCGTCGAGAACCGTGGAGAACTGTAGAGAACCGTCGGGGACGTCACCGTCGTGGCGGTGACGTCGTCGCCGCCCGCGCGTCGTGGCGGCGGTCCGCCGCGTACTGGCGGTTCTCGCAGACCGCCGCCCAGGCGTTGCGCCGGGCCTGCTGCTGGCCACCCGCCAGCAGGACGCTCTCGGCGAGCCGCAGCGCGACCCCCACCGACCGGATGCGCATCCGCATGCCGAACAGCTCCCCTCGTGGCTGAGAAGAATCGAACGATCGCAACGAGTCCATCGTCACCATCCCGTGTTACCAGGCGGTGACCAGGCAGTCAAAGCGCGGTGAAAACCACAAGGGCGGAGCCGAGGCTCCGCCCTTCGTCCGCATGCGGGTGGCTCAAAAGCACCGGATCAGCAGGATCGGCAGGATCAGCCGACCCCGCTGCCCCAACCGACCCAGCCGGATCAGACCGCGGCCTGCGCGCGCCGCTCCAGCGCCTGCCGGTACAGTCGCCCGGCCCGGTAGGAGGAGCGCACCAGCGGGCCCGACATGACCCCGGCGAAGCCCAGCTCCTCGGCCTCCTGCTGGAGCTCGACGAACTCGTGCGGCTTGACCCAGCGCTCCACCGGGTGGTGGCGCAGCGAGGGGCGCAGGTACTGGGTGATGGTGATCAGCTCGCAGCCGGCGCCGACGAGGTCGGCCAGTGCCTGGCTGACCTCCTCGCGGGTCTCGCCCATGCCGAGGATCAGGTTGGACTTGGTGACCAGCCCGGCCGCGCGGGCCTGGGTGATGACGTCGAGCGAGCGCTCGTAGCGGAAGGCCGGGCGGATCCGCTTGAAGATCCGCGGCACCGTCTCGACGTTGTGCGCGAGCACCTCGGGGCGGGAGGAGAAGACCTCGGCCAGTTGCTCGGGCACCGCGTTGAAGTCGGGGATCAGCAGCTCGACGCCGGTGCGGCCGCTCTCGCGGTCGGCGGTCAGCGCGTGCACCTGGCGTACGGTCTCGGCGTACAGCCAGGCGCCGCCGTCCGGCAGGTCGTCGCGGGCGACGCCGGTGATGGTGGCGTAGTTGAGGTCCATCGTGACGATGGACTCGGCGACCCGGCGCGGCTCGTCCCGGTCGAACTCGGCGGGCTTGCCGGTGTCGATCTGGCAGAAGTCGCAGCGGCGGGTGCACTGGTCGCCGCCGATGAGGAAGGTCGCCTCGCGGTCCTCCCAGCACTCGAAGATGTTGGGGCAGCCGGCTTCCTGGCAGACGGTGTGCAGCCCCTCCTTCTTCACCAGCGACTGGAGGGCGTTGTACTCCGGCCCCATCTTCGCGCGGGTCTTGATCCACTCGGGCTTCCGCTCGATGGGGGTCTCGCTGTTGCGGACCTCCAGGCGGAGCAGCTTCCTGCCGTCGGGCGCGACAGCGGACACGTGCGACTCCTAGAACTAGACGGGGTACCCCCAGGGTACGCCTGTGGTTGTAAGGCCTTTGCGCGGCCTGTTGCCCCGCAATCGCAGGGCAACAGAGCTACTGGCCGGTAGATTCCCGGGGGAGAACCCGGAACAGGACACGGGGAAGAATCCGGAGCAGGACCCGAGGACGGGCCCGAGGGCGGACTCGGATGAGGACCCGGGTGAGGGCCCGGGCCCGGGTCAGCGGGTGAGCGCGGGTTCGGGCAGCTCCGCGAACACGTCCGCCAGGTGCCGCTCGACCATCGGCAGCGCCTCGCCGACGGTGAAGTCGCGCCCCAGCTCACCGGCGAGCGAGGCGACGCCGGCGTCCCGGATGCCGCACGGCACGATCCGGTCGAACCAGGTCATGTCGGGGTCGCAGTTGAGCGCGAAGCCGTGCATGGTGACCCCGCGGGCGACCCGGACGCCGATCGCGGCGAGCTTGCGGTCGTCGCCGCGCTGGCCGGCGTTGGACGGCGCGTACTCGGGGCCGGCCAGCCGCGGGTCGATGCCCAGCGGCAGGCCCATCCGCAGGGTCAGCTTGCCGATGTCCACCACCTGCGCCGGGTCCACCACGGCGTCCGGGATGGACTCGCCCAGCACCCAGACGCCGCTGCGGCCCTCGACCCGGGTGGTTCCGACGCCGAACCCGGCGCAGGCGCGGATCAGCGCCTCCTCCAGCCGGCGGACGTAGGCGACCACGTCGATCGGGTCGGGCAGCTTGACGATGGGGTAGCCGACCAGCTGGCCGGGGCCGTGCCAGGTGATCTCTCCGCCCCGGTTGACCTCGACCACCGGGGTGCCGTCCAGCGGCAGGTCGGCGGGATTGGTGCGCTTGCCCATCGTGTAGACGGGCTGGTGCTCCAGCAGCAGCACGGTGTCGGGGATCTCGTCCGCGACTCGCAGCGCGTGCAGGCGCTGCTGCTCCTCCCAGGCCTCCTGGTAGGCGATGGCGCCCTCGCCTGTCCCCATTCGAACGAAACGCACGTTCTCGCTCACCGCTGCCGCTCCTTGCCAGGCGTTCGAGACCAACCTCGCCACTGTACGCCCACGCCCGTACGGACGGTTCAGCCGCCCGTACGGGACGTTCGGGCACCCGCACGGGCCGCGCCCGCAAGGGCCGATCAGCCCTCCGCAAGGAGGTCGATCAGCCCCCGGCGAGGACCGTTCAGCCCCCCGCGAGCAGTTGCAGCCGCAGCGCCAGCTGGAGTTCGAGCGAGCGCTCGGGGTGGTTCCAGCCCGGGCCGAGCAGCGCCTCGACCCGGTCCAGCCGTTGGACGACGGTGTTCACGTGGACGTGCAGTTCGTCCTTGGCGCGGGTGAGGCTGCCGCCGCAGTCGAAGTAGGCGCGCAGGGTGCGGACCAGTTCGGTGCCGCGCCGGGCGTCGTAGGCGAGCAGCGGGCCGAGCGCCGAGCCGACGAAGCCGTCCACGTCGTGCCCGTCGCCGAGCAGCACCCCGAGGAAGCCCAGCGCGCGGGCCGAGGCGCCCTCCCCGGCGCGGCCGAGCACCCGCAGCGCCCGGACGCAGCGCAGGCCCTCGGCGTACGAGGCGGCCAGCGCGGGCGGGCCGGCGGCCGGACGGCCGGCGCCGACGGTGACCGGGAACCCGGCCAGCCGGGCCAGCCGCTCGGCGGCCTGCCGCGCGGCCTCCTCCGGGTCGCCGGCCTCCGGCACCAGCAGCACCACCGCCTCGCCGTGCTCGGCGCTGACGCCCCGGGAGCCGAACAGGTACCGCCGGGCGGCGCCGGCCAGCCGGCCGCGGTCGGGGACGGGGGGCCCGGCGGGTTCGGCCGGTTCGGCGACCAGGACCAGGTGCGGGCGGGCGAGGTCGACGCCGAGCCGGCGGCCGCGCGCGGTGAGCCCGGCCGGATCGCGGTCGGGGGCGGTCAGCAGGTCGGTGAGCAGTTCGCCGCGGACCCTGTTCTCGGTCTCGGCCACCGAGCGGCGCAGCAGCAGGAGCAGCGCGGTCACCACGCTGGCCCGTTCGAACAGCCGCCGGTCCGCGTCGTCGAGGCCGGGGCGTCCGCGCAGTACCAGGGTGCCGAGGGCGTCGTGCCCGGCCAGCACCGCGCACACCCACAGCTCGCCGTGCCGGACGGACCGCCCCTCGGCCCGGGACGCGGCGACCGCCTCCGCCAGTTCGCCGGCGGGTGCGGACCGCCCGGCCAGCGGCTCGCCCTCGGCGTCGAGGACCGCTATCTCGCCGCCCAGCAGGGCCGCGACGGCGGCGGCGACGTCCGGAACCTCGGCGCCGCGCAGCACCAGGTCGGTGAGCCGGTCGTGGGCCTGCTCGGCGCGCTGGACGGCGGCCGAGTGGGCGCGGACCAGTTCGTTGGCGCTGTTCAGTTCGGCGAGCGCGGCCCGGGTGTCGGCCAGCGACTTGGCGGTGTCCAGGGCGATCGCGGCGTGCGCGGCCAGTGTGCACAGCAGTGCCACCTCGTCGGGGGAGAAGGCGCGGGGCGAGCGGTCGGCGGCGAACAGTACCCCGATGACCTCGCCGCCGAGCAGCAGCGGCACCCCGATGATCGCCACCAGGCCCTCGTCGAGCACGCCCGCGTCGATCGTGCCGGTGTGGTGGAACCGTTCGTCGGTGCGGTAGTCGGGGGTGGCGTACGGGCGGGCGGTCTGCGCGACCAGGCCGCCCAGGCCGTGGCCGAGACTGAGCCGCAGGGTCTGGAACAGGACGGAGACGGAGCCGTCGGTGACCCGCATGTAGGTGTCGCCCGCGGCCTCGTCCGGCAGGGTCAGGTACGCGGTGTCGGTGCCGAGCAGCATCCGGGCGCGGCGGACGATCGCCTGGAGCACGGTGTCCAGCTCCCGGGAGGCCGCGAGGTCCCCGGCGGTGTCGAACAGTGCGGTCAACTCCGCCTCCCGGCGCCGGTGTTGACGCAGCGTGCGGTGCACCCGCAGGGCCTGCCAGGTGGCGTCGTCGATCTCGGCGAGGACGGCGGCCGGCGCCCCGCGGCGGCGGGCGTCGGCCAGCACGTCGGCGAAGTCCTCGGTGGCGGCACCGGAGGCGAGCAGGTCGAGCAGCCGCCGCAGCGCGGGCGCGGCGCTTTCGTGAGGGTGGTTCATGGTGCGTGCCGCCAATCGGCGTCGGGTCCGGCGGAAGCGCGATCGTAGCGGCTCCGCCGTCAGGCGGTGGCGGGCTTGGCCGCCACGGCGGCGGCCTCCGCCTCCACCGCCGCCTCGACGTCCGCCAGGTCGCTGCCCCTGGTCTCCCGCCCGCACAGCACCGCCAGCACGGTGATCGCCGCCGCGATCGCCACGTACACCGAGATCGGGGTGGCGTTGCCGTAGTCCTTGAGCAGCGCGGTCGCGATCAGCGGCGCGGGCGCGCCGGCGGCCACCGAGGCGAACTGGGCCCCGATCGAGGCGCCCGAGTAGCGCATCCGGGTGGCGAACAGCTCGGAGAAGAACGCCGCCTGCGGTGCGTACATCGCGCTGTGGAAGACCAGCCCGACCGTCACCGCGACCACCAGCTGTCCGAACGACCTGGTGTCCACCAGCCCGAAGAAGACGAACGCCCAGACGCCCACCCCGACCGCGCCCACCAGGTACACCGGCTTGCGTCCGACCCGGTCGGACAGTGCTCCGAACAGCGGGATCAGCGCGAACTGGATCGCGGAGCCGATCAGTACGGCGTTCAGCGCGGTCTGCTTGGAGAAGTGCGCGTGGGTGACGGCGTACGTCAGCACAAAGGTGGTCATCACGTAGTACGAGATGTTCTCCGCCATCCGCGCGCCCATCGCCACCAGCACCTCCCGCCAGTGGTTGCGCAACACCGCCACCAGCGGAGGCTGTTCGGCGGTCCTCCGCTGCTGCTGGGCCGCCAGCGCCTGCTTGAACAGCGGCGACTCGTCCACCGCCAGCCGGATCCACAGCCCGACCCCGACCAGCACCGCCGACAGCAGGAACGGCACCCGCCACCCCCACGACAGGAACGCGTCCTCCGACAGCACCGCCGTCAGCAGCGACAGCACCCCCGCCGCCAGCAGGTTCCCGGCCGGCGCCCCGCCCTGCGGCCACGACGCCCAGAACCCGCGCCGCCGCTGGTCCCCGTGCTCCGACACCAGCAGCACCGCCCCGCCCCACTCCCCACCGAGCGCGAAGCCCTGCACCAGGCGCAGCACCGTCAACAGCACCGGCGCCGCCGCCCCGATGGAGCTGTAGGTGGGCAGCACCCCGATCAGCGTGGTCGACCCGCCCATCAGCAGCAGGCTGACGACGAGCAGCTTCTTCCGCCCGACCCGGTCCCCGAAGTGCCCGAACACCAGCGCCCCGATCGGTCGCGCGGCGAACCCGATCGCGTAGGTGAGGAAGGACAGCAGCGTCCCCGTCAGCGGATCGGTGTTCGGGAAGAACAGCTTGTTGAACACCAGCGCGGCCGCTGTTCCGTACAAGAAGTAGTCGTACCACTCGATGGTGGTCCCGATGAGACTGGCGGCCACGACCCGAGGGAGTGAGCGGGTGGCTGCCGTGGCTGGTGCGGAGGCGTTCATGGTCACCACTTCCGGGCCGGGGGGGGGATGTCGCCCCAGGGACGTCGCCCCGAGGAGTGTCGTCCCGAGGGGCGCCGCCCCAAGGGACGTCGCCACAAGGTAGGGAGGCGCGTTCCCCGGGACTATGTGGGCCGCCCACATAGTCCCGGGGGTCAGCCTGGGGAGGACGGCCAGGTGCCGCCGCTCAGTGCGCCGTCCAGCCGCCGTCGACGGGGAGGCTGGCGCCGGTGATGTAGGAGGCGGGCGGGGAGCAGAGCCAGAGGGCGAGTTGGGCGATCTCCTCGGGCTCGATGAGGCGCTTGACGGCCGTGCGTTCGAGCATGATCTGCTCGACGACCTCGTCCTCGCGGATGCCGTGGGCGAGCGCCTGGCTCGCGATCTGCTTCTCCACCAGGGGAGTTCGGACGTAGCCCGGGTTGATGCAGTTGCTGGTGACGCCGTAGGGGGCACCCTCCAGGGCGACGGTCTTGCTGAGGCCCTCCAACGCGTGCTTGGCGGTGACGTAGGCGGACTTGAAGGCGCTGGCCCGCAGGCCGTGGACGGAGGAGATGTTGACCACCCGGCCCCACTCCTGCTCGTACATGTGCGGGAGAGTGCGGCGCAGGATGCGGAACGGCGCCTCGACCATGACGCGTTGGATGAGGGTGAAGCGGTCGGGCGGGAACTCGTGGACGGGCGCGACGTGTTGGAGGCCGGCGTTGTTGACCACGATGTCGGCGTCGGCCGGCAGGGCCTCCACGGCCTCCGGGTCGGCGAGGTCCGCGACGACGGCGCGGCCGCCGATCCGCTCGGCGAGCTCCCGGGCCGGTCCGGCCGCGAGGTCGACGACGTAGACCCGGGCGCCGGCCTCGGCGAAGGCCTCGGCGCAGGCCCGGCCGATGCCCGAGGCGGCCCCGGTGACCAGGGCCGTCCGGCCGTCGAGCGGGCGGGCTGTAGTGGTGTCCATGGCCGAGAACGCTAGGAAATCCGGGGGCCCGGCTCCCATGTGGTGGTCCACCACAGCAGCCCGGTGGGTTGTGGTGTTCACCGCCACGAAGGCCGATCGACGGTTCGACCGCGGAAGGCCAAACCCGCGCCGACCGCGCTTCCCCACAATGGGCGCGGTTGCTTCACCCGTTCGGAGGATTGCTCGGTCAGATCCACCCATAGCGCCCGAATGCTCGCTACATTCACGCCGATTCCCGACAGGGGGCGCCGCCCCAGGCAGCCGAAGTGCTGGTAGAGCCCGGTGCGACGTCCGAGAGGTGTTGACTGACATGCCCCAACGGCCTGCAACCGACAGCCCGGCGTACGGACCGCTCGACCCGCTCGGCCACCACCGAGGCCCGGTCGGCCGGACCCTGCCGGACGCCCCCGACGCCCTGACCGCCGACGCCCCGACCGCCGACGAACTGCGGCTGCCCGCGCAGGCCACAACCGACCGGCACGAACCCGCCGTCCCCGCCCCCGGGCCGGTCGGCGGCCACTCCGGGCACTCCGGCCCGGCCCCGCAGAACGGCCAACTCGCCGCGCTCATCGAGGAAGCCGGCTTCTCGCACGCGGGCCTGGCCCGCCGGGTCGACCAGCTCGGCCTGGAACACGGCCTCGACCTGCGCTACGACAAGACCTCGGTCACCCGCTGGCTGCGCGGCCAGCAGCCCCGCGGCGCCACCCCCGCGCTGATCGCCGAGGTCTTCACCCGCCGCCTCGGCCGCCGCCTCACCGCCCAGGACCTCGGCCTGGACGCCTGCGCCCCGGTGTACGCGGGCCTGGAGTTCGCCGAGACCCCGCAGGAGGCGGTGGACATCGTGGCGAGCATGTGGCGCAAGGACAACGGCCCGCAGTCCGAACTGCGCCGGATCGCCTTCACCCCGGCGGGCCTGGTCGTCCCCAGCCGGGACTGGCTGATCGGCCGCACGGACGAGCGCGTCGCCCGGGACGGCTCGACGATGGCCCGCCCCGATGTCGCCACCGGTCCGCCCACCGGTCCGCCCGCCGCCACTGCCGGTACCGCCGGCACCGCGGCATCCGCCGTGACGGCAGCATCCGCAGCGTCCGCCGCGCCCGCCCAGAGCGTGCCCCCCGCGCCCGGCGCTCCCCCTCCGAGCCCGGCGCGCGGCCAGGCCCACCACGGGGCCCCCGGCATGCGCCCCGTGCCGGGCGCGGCCGGCCCCGCCGGGCCCACCATCGGCCGGGTGCCCACCCAGAGCCGGCGCCCGCCGACCGCCGTCGAGCCGCCGTACACCGAACCGGCCCGCGAGTCGCGCCCCGCCCTGCGGGTCGGCCGCGGCGACATCGCCGCCATCCGCGCCGTCGGCGACCTCTTCCGGGCGCTCGATCACGCCTACGGCGGCGGGCACGCCCGGCAGGCGCTGGTCCGCTACCTGGAGAGCGAGGCCGAGCCGATGCTGCGCGGCCGCTACGGCGAGCAGATCGGCCGGGCGCTGTTCGGCGCCGTCGCCGACCTGACCAGGCTGGCCGGCTGGACGTCCTTCGACATCGCCGCGCACGGCCTCGCCCAGCGCTACTTCGTCCAGGCGCTGCGCCTGTCCCAGGCCGCCGGGGACCGCGCGCTCGGCGGGTACGTCCTGGTGACGATGAGTCAGCAGGCCGTCCACCTGGGCCACGGCCGGGAGGCCGTCCAACTGGCCAGGGTCGCCCAGCAGGGCGTGGGCACCGCCGTTCCGCCGGTGGTCCAGTCGCTGATGCACGCCGCCGAGGCGCGCGGGCACGGCCTGCTGGGCGACGTCCGGGCCTGCACCACCGCCCTGGTGCGCTCCGAGCGGGCGCTGGCCGCGGCTCGGGTCGGCGACGAACTGCCCTCCTGGGCGCGGTACTTCGACGAGGCCCAGCTCTCCGACGAGTTCGCCCACTGCTACCGCGACCTCCAGCAGTGGCGCACCTCCGCGCAGCACGCCGAGAAGTCGCTGCGGCTGCGCTCACCCGCCTACGCGCGCAGCCGGATCTTCTGCCGGCTGGTGCTGGCCACCGCCCGGCTCGGCATGGGGGACCTCGACGAGGCCTGCACCATGGCCACCGACGCGCTGCGGGCGGCGGGGGAGATGCGTTCGGCCCGCTCGCTGGAGTACGTCCGGGACTTCCACCGCCGCCTCACCCCCTACCGGGGCAGCCCGGTGGCCCGCGCCTTCGAGGAGACGGCCCGCCAGGCCGGCGTGATCTGAGGACCTGTCGAAGAGGGGCCGGTCGGGCGAGCCCCGGCGGCCCTGGAAACCCGTCCGGCCCGGGTCCGCCCCGGGCCGAAGGGCTCGTCCGCCCGGCACCGGCTCCGGCTCCGAGTGCCCCGGCGGCGGGTAGGACCGCCTCGGCGACGGGCGGGGGCGAAGCGGCTCACCAGCTCTCGGCCCGGACGCGCGGCTGCCCGGCCTCCGGTGCGGGCGGCCGGACGCCGCCGCGCACCCGCTGCGCCACCAGCGGGAACACCAGCACCGAGAGCAAGCCGGCGCCGACCAGCGCGGCGGCCGTCGAGGACGGCAGGTGACCGTCGTCCACCTCGATGGTGGTGATCACCACGACCAGCGGCAGCGCCGTCGCGCCGTAGAGCCCGAGCGCCGTGCGGTCCCGTCGGCCGAGTCCGGCCGGGGCGAGCAGCCCGGCGGGCAGCCCGCGCACGGCCAGGAGCAGCAGCAGGAACACCGGGACGAGCAGTATCGTGCCGGGGTCGTCCAGCAGGGCGGACAGGTCGAAGTTCATCCCGCTGACCACGAAGAACACCGGCACCAGGAAACCGAAGCCGATGCTCTCCAGCTTGGCCTCGATCACCTCCTCCTCGGCCCGGCGGATGTCGGAGAGCAGCAGCCGGGAGACGATCCCGGCGGTGAAGGCGCCGAGCAGCATGTCCAGGTCGAGCCAGATCGCGGCGGCCACCATGACGGCGAGCACCAGGATCACCGCCCGGACCGCGAACTGCCCGGAGGTACGCAGGGTGCGCTCGATGAGCCGGGTGGCCCAGCCGGGCCGGGGGCGGCGTGCGCCGAGGACCGCGACGGCGGTGATCACCGCGAAGGCGCCGAGGATGACGGCCGTCCGGACCGGGGAGTTGCCGCTGAGCAGGATGGCGATCGCGATGATCGGCCCGAACTCGCCGACCGCCCCGGTGGCCATCACCAACGATCCGAAGGGGGTGGGGAGTTCGCCGGAGTCGCGGAGGATCGGCAGGATGGTTCCGAGGGCGGTGGTGGTGAGCGCGAGCCCGGCGAAGGCGCCGTTCAGCGGGTCCCGGTTGACCAGCACGCCCACGCCGAGCGCCGCCACGAGCGTGACCAGCCACGCGGTGCCCGCCCGTTTCAGCGGGCCGCCGCGCAGCTTGGCGAAGTCGATCTCGTACCCGGCCAGGAACATCAGCATGGCCAGGCCGAACTGGGAGAGCGCGTTGACCAGGTCGTCGACGTGCGCCCAGTTCAGGACGTCGGGGCCGATCAGGACGCCGAGCAGGATCTCGAACACGACGGTCGGGACGGCGATCCACCGCAGCAGGCGGTCGGCGAGCAGCGGCGCGGCGACGGCCGCGGCGGGGATCAGGATCAGGGCCACCGGCTGGACGGCGGCGCTCACCGCGCAACCGGCCGTACGGTGTAAATCATCCGATGAGCGGTCATGTCGGCATCCTGGCATGTCGCCGCTCCGTCACCCACCGGCAGGTCGTCAGCGTGTCCCCGGAGCCAGACCCGGAGCCCGCCGGACCGGGAGCCGGGCCGGGAGCCCGCAGGCCAACCCCGCCAGGCTCAGGCCGCCGCCTCGGCCTCCCGGGCGTTGGTCGGGACGCCGAGGTCGCGCAGCACCGCCTGCGCCGCCCGCCGCCCGGAGACCAGCGCGCCCTGCACGGTGCTGGTGTCCCGGTGATCCCCGGCGACGTACAGCCCGGCCAGCATCCGCACCGGGCGCCGGGGGTTGTGCGGCGGCGGCATCGCGGGCAGCGCGTCCGGGACGTGCCGCACGTTCAGGAACTGCCAGCCGGTGGTCGAGGCGCCGTACAGCTCGGCGAGCCGGGCCCGGACCGCCGGTTCCAGCCCGGCCGGGCCACCCGAGTCGAAGGAGCGCCGCCCGAGCACGGTGGTGGCGATCAGTGCCTGCCCGGCAGGGGCGTACGAGGGGTGCAGTTCGCTGAGCACCAGGGAGTGCGAGACCAGCGGCGGCTGCCCGCCGGGCCGGTCGCCGTCGAGCAGCAGGACGGCCTCACCCAGCGGGGTGCGGTCGGCCGCGTGGTAGAAGGTGGTGACGGGGTGGAAGTCCGGCAGCCGTAGCCCGGGCAGCAGTTCGGCGGCGGAGCGGGCGTCGGTGGCGAGGACGACGGCCTGGGCGCCGATCCTCCCGTGGGTGGCGGTCTCCACGCCGTCGGCGGCGATCGAGGTGACCTGAACCCCGGTGCGTACGGTGCCGGCGGGCAGGGTGGTGGCCAGCTGGGCCGGCACGGCCGCGATCCCGCCGGCGGGCAGACAGAGCCGCCCGCGCGCGTAGGAGCGCAGGACCAGGTCGGCGATCCGGCTGCTGGTGCCGAGGGCGGGGTCGCTGAGCAGCGCGCTGAGCAGTGGCCGTAGGAAGCCGTCGAGGGTGCGCGGGGCGAGCCCGTGGCCGGCCAGCGCGCGGGCGGTGGTGGTCTCCGGGCGGGCCTTGAGGCGGCTGGCGGGGGTGGTGGCGAGCCGGCCGAGCCAGCTGCCGAGCCGGGCCTTGTCCAGCGGGCTGCCGAGTGGGGCGCGGGTGGCGGCCTGCCGGGCGGTGGTGAGCTGCGGGTCCCCGGTGCGGTAGCGCCGGCCGCCGCTGTGCACGAGGACTCCGGCCGCGAGTGGGCGCAGGTCGAGGCGGTCGAGGTCGAGGACGCGGCGGAGTTCGGGGAAGGCGGTGTTCAGCAGGTGGCTGCCGTCGTCGAGCCGGAATCCGTCCAGTTCGCGGGTGGCCATCCGGCCGCCGATCCGCTCCGTGGCCTCAAGGATCTGCACGGTGAGGCCGCGGCCGGTGAGCGTGCGTGCGGCGGCCAGGCCGGCGAGTCCGGCGCCGATGACGATGACGTCAGGGTCGGACGGGCGGCGGGCGCGGCGGGTGAAGTCGTATGTGGGCACTGGCGTGCTCCCTCCCTGGTCCCGGGGCTCCGGCCGACGCAGGCAGCGGGGTGCCGGGACACGGTCCGACGGTGTGATGCCCAGTCAGTGTGAGCATCAGACAAGCGCATCGGGCTCGATCCAAGGGGCGAGAGGGGGCGTGCGGCACCGGGCGGGAGCGCGGTCACGGACAGTGCGCCGTTGGGGCCGGGTTCCGGGGTCGGCGGGCGCGCACGGTCACCGGGGGCGTGCGACGCGCCTGGTGTGTGCTCCCATGCGCCCCCTCGCGGAGCCCCGTCCGACCCCCACCCGATCTCCGCCCGGCATATGCCCCTGGCCAGGGCGAATGCCGTAGCCACCGTACGCAGCGGGACGTACCGGAGCCCTGCGGCGGAGCCCGCACCGGAGCCCCGCGGCGGACGGCAGGGCTCCGCGGCGCCGGTCGCCCCCAGCGTCACTCACAGCACCGTGCGCACCATCCCGGCGCCACTCACAGCGCCGCGCGCACCGCCACTCACAGCGCCACTCACAGCGCCGCGCGCACCGCCGCGTCCACGTCCGGGTGCGCGAAGCGGAAGCCCGCGTCCAGCAGCCGCCGCGGCACCACCCGGTGGCTGCCGACCACCTCGACCGCCAGCTCGCCGAGCACCACCTTGAGCACCGCCTCCGGCACCGGGAACGGGGTCGGCCGCCGGAGCACCCGCCCGAGCGCCGCCGTCAGCTCGGCGTTGGTGACGGGGTCGGGCGCGGTGAGGTTGACGGCGCCGGAGAGGTCGTCCCGGTCGATCAGGAACCGCAGCGCGGCGACCTGGTC
The DNA here is from genome assembly GCF_056435365.1 of Kitasatospora sp. NPDC043949. NCBI lineage: Bacteria > Bacillati > Actinomycetota > Actinomycetes > Kitasatosporales > Streptomycetaceae > Kitasatospora > Kitasatospora sp. NPDC043949. The sequence continues at coordinate 45,438 of NZ_JBWKEQ010000044.1, forward strand.
GGCCAGTGAGATGAAGCTCCAGTACTGCCGTCCGTCGCCGAGCCGCCCGCCCAGCCCCAGCTTGAACAGCGGGAACAGCCGCGCGCCGGCCCCGCCGGCCGCGGACAGCACCATCCCGGTGCGCGGGTGGACGACCCGGATGCCGGCCAGCTCGGCCGGCCGCGCGGCCGCCTCCCACTCGACGCAGACCTCGGCCAGGAAGTCGTCGCCGGCGGGGGAGTCCTCGTCGATCACCCGGTCGCCGGTCTGCCCGTACCAGCCGACGGCGGAGGCGCTGACCAGCACCCGGGGCGGCTCCTTGAGCGCGGCCAGCGCGACGGCCAGCGTCTCGGTGCCGAGTGCCCGGCTCTCCCGGATCTCCCGCTTGTAGGCGTCCGTCCAGCGGTGGTCGCCGACCCCGGCGCCGGCCAGGTGCACGACCGCCTCGACCCCGGCCAGTCCGTCCTGCTCGACCTGGCCGAGCAGCGGGTTCCAGCCGATGGCCGTGCTGCCGTCGGGCTGCGGGCCCGTCCTGGAGCGGCGCCGGACCAGCCGGACCACCTCGTGGCCGTCCGCCAGCAGGGAGCGGACGAGAGCCGAACCGATCAATCCCGTGGAGCCCGTGACAGCGATGCGCATGCGTCCATCCTCCCAGTTCCTCAAGCCCTGTCATGTCGGCATGCGCCTCATTAGCATGACGCGCATGCACGAGGACAATCTGATCATCCGCCCAGCTCAACCCGAGGACGAGGGCGAACTCGCCGTTCTCAACCGTGCCGCCTGGTCCCCGCTGGCCGACGTCTCCCCGCAGCCGCCCGAGGAGGACGGCGTCTTCGACGAACGGCACACCCCGGAGCAGTACCTGGTCGCCCTCCTGGACGGCCGGGTGGTCGGCTACGTCCGCCAGGTCCCGCCGACCCCGCTGGCCAGCAACCGGCACGTCCGGCAGATCCAGGGCCTGGTCGTCGACGGCACGGCCCGCGGCCGGGGTGTCGGCCGGCGCCTGGTCGAGGCGGCTTGCGAGGCCGCCCGGGCCGCGGGCGCGCGCAAGCTGACCCTGCGGGTGCTCGGCTGGAACGCCCCGGCCCGCCGCCTCTACGAGGGCTGCGGCTTCGTCGTCGAGGGCTCGCTGGCGGAGGAGTTCCTGATCGACGGGTCCTACGTGGACGACATCTGGATGGCCCGCCGCCTGGCGGACTGACCCGCCCGACCGGCCTTGCCGGCCGCCACATCTGACGAGTGGTCAGATGTGGCGGGTGGTGCAGAGTCGTGACCGATCCGCTCTGTCTGGACCAGCACCCCGCCGGGTACCGTACGGCCGTGAGCAACTCGACGCCCCCCGGGTGGTACCCGGTCCCCGGTGCGGACGGCACCCCCGGTCACGAGCGCTGGTGGGACGGCAACGCCTGGACCAGCGAGCTGCGCCCGCTCCAGGGCGGCGTCGGCCACCTCGCCGACGCCCCCACCCAGGGCTGGCAGCCCCCCGGCCGGCAGCCCGGGTACGGCTACGGCGGTCCGCAGGACGCCCCCGGCTACCCGGGCAGCGCCCCCGCCCCGGGCTACGGCTACCCGGGCCAGGACGGCTACTACCCGGCCCAGGACGGCTACCCCGCCCAGGGCGCGGGCTACGGCTACCCGGCGCCGGGCTACCCGCCGCAGCAGCCGGCGCCCCGCCGGATGAGGCCCGGCCTGGTCGTCGGCATCGCGGTCGCCGTCCTCGCCGTGGGCGGGATCGTCGCCGGGATCGTGCTCAGTGGCGGCTCCCCGCAGGCCGACCCGGCCCCGAACCCGACGGTCACCATCACCCGGAGCGGCCCCGCCCCGAGCCCCACGGTGGGCACGTCCGCCCCGACGCCCGCGCCCAAGCCGGCGCCGACCGTCAGGAGCACCGTCCCGGACGCCCAGCACGCGATCACCGTCCCGGTGTTCGACGGCTGGGACGTGGCGCCCAACTCCCCGCACTCCACGGTCTACCTGGGCACCGGCCGCTACACCTGCCCGGACGGCAGCTCCTGCATCCGCGGCCAGTTCTCGGTCGAGAAGGACACCGTCCAGGGCGTCACCGCCAAGACGGCCGCCGAGGCCACGATGCCCGCGTACGCCGGCCAGATCTTCACCGGGATCAGCTCGCACACCGACTCCGGCTCCGGCTACACGACCGTCGCGGGCGTGTCCGGCTACGCCGTGCGCTGGCACATCCGCACCGCGGACGGCACCCAGGGCTACGTCCTGCTGGCGGCCGTCCCGGCCAAGGGCGGCGGCTTCGTGGTGTTCGAGGGCGGGGTGGACGACACCCCGAGCGCGCCGGACGCGTCCGTGCTGGACCAGATCCTCAAGGGCGTCAAGCAGGACGGCACGTCCGGCGGCGGCAGCACCGCCTGACGCGTCCGGCCCCGCTCATGCCGTGGGCGTGTCTGACGCGTCCTAATCCCCGTAGCGCTCCCAGAGCTTGGGAAACCGTTTCGCCATGACGTCCGGGTCGTCGAAGTCCAGCGCGGCCCCGGCCGGTCGGCCGGACTGCCGCCCGCCCACCTCGGGCAGCGGAAGTCCGGTCAGCTGCTCGTACGCCTCGTCGGCGGCGTAGCCGAGGTCCTCGGCCTCGCCGTCCTCCTCCTCGTCGAACTCGGGCAGCAGGTCCGCCAGGTCGTCAGGCTCGAACAGGGCGCCCTCGAAGACGTCCCGGCCCTGGCCGATCAGCCAGCAGCGGAAGTAGTCGAAGGTGTCGTCGGAGGCGCCGTCCAGCAGCAGGTAGGCGGCGCCCCAGAGGTCGTGGCGGTAGGCCCGCTGGAACCGGGCCTCGAACAGCCGGGCGAAGTCGATGACGTCGTCCGGGGTCAGCTGGACCAGCCGTTCCACCAGCCGGTCGGCCTGCTCGTCCGGATCGCCGTCGGCGTCCTCCCGGGTCTCGTCGATCATCTGCCAGAAGTCGGTCTCGTCCATCACCGCTCCAGCATCCCCGTTCGCAAGCCCCCGCGCATGCCATGGCCCGGCGAAACGCTGGTGATGTTCGACGCAGCCAGGCGCGGCCCGAGACAACCGGACGCGGCCGGAAGCAGGCGGACAGCAGGCGGGCCCGGGCAACGGCGGAGCCCCGCGCCGTCCAGGGACGACGCGGGGCTCCGTGCAGCCGAAACCGCGGACCGGCAGAGCCTTACAGGCCGAGCTCGACCTCGAACTCGCCGGCCTCCAGGATCTCCTTGACCGCGACCAGGTAGCGGGCGGCGTCGGCGCCGTCCACCAGGCGGTGGTCGTAGGAGAGCGACAGGTAGGTCATGTCACGGATGCCGATGGCGGTGCCGCCGTCGGCCTCGATGACCACCGGGCGCTTGACGGTGGCACCGATGCCCAGGATGGCGACCTGGTTCGGCGGCACGATCACGGTGTCGAACAGCGCACCGCGCGAGCCGGTGTTGCTGATGGTGAAGGTGGCGCCGGACAGCTCGTCCGGGGTGATCTTGCTGTCGCGGACCTTGGCGGCCAGCTCGGCGGTCTTCTTCGAGATGCCGGCGATGTTGAGGTCGCCCGCACCCTTGATGACCGGGGTCATCAGACCCTTCTCGGAGTCCACCGCGATACCGATGTTCTCGGTGTCGAAGTAGGTGATGGTGCCCTCGGCCTCGTTGATCCGGGCGTTGACGACCGCGTGGGTCTTCAGCGCCTGGGCGGCGGCCTTGACGAAGAACGGCATCGGGGACAGCTTGACGCCCTCGCGGGCGAGGAAGCCCTCCTTGGCCTTGCCGCGCAGCGACATGATCTTGGTGACGTCCACCTCGACCACGCTGGTCAGCTGGGCCTGCTCGTGCAGGGCCTTCAGCATGTTGTCGCCGATGACCTTGCGCATGCGGGTCATCTTGACCGTCTGGCCGCGCAGGGCGGACGGCGCGGCGGCGGCCTTCGGCGCAGCGGCCGGAGCGGCGGCGGCGACCGGGGCCGGGGCGGCCTTGGCGGCCTCCGCGGCGGCGACGACGTCCTGCTTGCGGATGCGGCCGCCGACGCCGGTACCGGCGACGGAGGACAGCTCGACACCGTGCTCGGCGGCGAGCTTGCGCACCAGCGGGGTGACGTAGGCGTCACCGGCGTCGGCCACCGGGGCAGCCGGCGCGGCCGGGGCGACGGGAGCCGGAGCGGCGACCGGAGCGGGCGCGGCCGGGGCCACCGGGGCCGGCGCGGCGGCGACCGGAGCCGGCGCGGCCGGAGCGACGGGGGCCGGGGCAGCCGGAGCGGCCACCGGAGCCGGAGCGGCGACCGGAGCCGGGGCAGCCACGGGGGCCGGGGCGGCGACCGGGGCCGGGGCGGCGGCGACGGCACCCGCGGCACCGATCAGCGCGAGCTGGGCGCCGACCTCGGCGGTCTCGTCCTCGCCGACCAGGATCTTCACCACGACACCGGCGATCGGCGACGGGATCTCGGTGTCGACCTTGTCGGTGGAGACCTCGAGCAGCGGCTCGTCGACCTCGACCGTCTCGCCCTCGGCCTTCAGCCAACGGGTGACGGTGCCCTCGGTGACCGACTCGCCCAGCGCGGGCAGCAGGACCGGGGTGGCGTCGGCAGCCGGAGCGGCAGCCGGAGCCGCCGGGGCGGCAGCGGCGACCGGGGCGGGGGCGGCGGGCGCCTCCACGACCGGGGCCGGGGCGGCGACGGGCGCGGCCTCGGCGACCGGGGCCGCAGCGGCGACCGGGGCACCGGAGCCGTCGTCGATGATCGCCAGCTCGGCGCCGACGTCGACGGTCTCGTCCTCGCCGACCTTGATCGAGGCCAGGATGCCGGAGGCCGGCGACGGGATCTCGGTGTCGACCTTGTCGGTCGACACCTCGAGCAGCGGCTCGTCGACCTCGACACGCTCACCCTCGGCCTTCAGCCAACGGGTGACGGTGCCCTCGGAAACGCTCTCGCCCAGCGCGGGCAGTGTTACTGAGACCGCCATGGTTTCAGCGACTCCTATCAAGTCTTGCGTACTGGAAATGGGGGGTGGTGGCGTGATCAGTCGTGCGCGTGCAGCGGCTTGCCGGCCAGCGCCAGGTGCGCCTCGCCCAGGGCCTCGGACTGGGTCGGGTGCGCGTGGATGAGCTGCGCGACCTCGGCCGGCAGGGCCTCCCAGTTGTAGATCAGCTGAGCTTCGCCGACCTGCTCGCCCATGCGGGCGCCGACCATGTGGACGCCGACCACGGCGCCGTCCTTGACCTGGACGAGCTTGATCTCGCCGGCGGTCTTCAGGATCTTGCTCTTGCCGTTGCCGGCCAGGTTGTACTTGAGGGTGACGACCTTCTCCTTGCCGTACAGCTCGACGGCCTTGGCCTCGGAGATGCCGACGGAGGCCACCTCGGGGTTGGAGTAGGTCACGCGCGGGACGCCGTCGTAGTCGATCGGCACCGGCTTGAGGCCGGCCAGGCGCTCGGCGACCAGGATGCCCTCGGCGAAGCCGACGTGGGCCAGCTGCAGGGTCGGGGCGAGGTCGCCGACGGCCGAGATGGTGGGCACGTTGGTGCGCATGTACTCGTCGACCAGGACGTAGCCGCGGTCCATCGCGACGCCGTTCTCCTCGTAGCCGAGGCCGGACGAGACCGGGCCGCGGCCGATGGCGACGAGCAGCAGGTCGGCGTCGATCTGCTTGCCGTTCTCGGTGGAGACGCGGACACCGGCCTCGGTGTACTCGACGCCCGAGAAGCGGGCCTTCAGCTCGAACTTGATGCCGCGCTTGCGGAACGCGCGCTCCAGCAGCTTGGAGGAGTTCTCGTCCTCCAGCGGGACGAGGTGCGGCAGCGCCTCGACGATGGTGACCTCGACGCCGAAGGACTTCCAGACCGAGGCGAACTCGACGCCGATCACGCCGCCGCCGAGGATGACGGCCGACTTCGGGATGCGGTCGAGCTTGAGGGCGTGGTCCGAGGAGATCACGCGGTTGCCGTCGATCTCCAGGCCCGGGATCGAGCGCGGCACGGAGCCGGTGGCCAGGACGATGTGGCGGCCCTCGATGCGCTGGCCGTTGACGTCCACCGAGGTCTGCGAGGAGAGCTTGCCCGCGCCCTGGATGAAGGTGACCTTGCGGGAGGCGACCAGGCCCTGGAGGCCCTTGTACAGGCCAGCGATGACGTCGTCCTTGTACTTGTGGACGCCGTTGATGTCGATGCCCTGGAAGGTGGCCAGAACGCCGAACTCGGCGGCCTCCTTCGTCTCGTCCGCGATCTCGGCGGCGTGCAGCAGAGCCTTGGTCGGGATGCAGCCGCGGTGCAGGCAGGTGCCGCCCAGCTCCCCCTTCTCGACCAGGGCGACGCTCAGGCCCAGCTGAGCGGCGCGGAGCGCCGCGGCGTAACCGCCGCTTCCGCCTCCGAGAATGACTACGTCGAAAACGGTGCTGGCGTCGTTCGCCACGTCACGTCCTCCATGCAATGGGGTGGGTCGCCGGGCCGGTCGCGGTCCGGTGGGTCGGAAGCCTTTGTGAGGCGCCCAGTCGTGCCGGAAATACATCTTCGCACTTGTTCGCGGTGGCTGATGTCCGGGTCCACCCCAGGGGTGTCCCACAGAGCGGTCACCGGGGCGGGAATACCCCCGACGGAAGGGCATCATTGCAGCTCAACGCGGGGTTGACAGCCGCCGGACGGGCGTCGGCGCAGCCCTGCGGCGCCATGTCTTCCGCAGGGTGGAACAAAGTTTCGCCCGCAGCGAACAGAGGTGCGGGGCGGGGTCCCGGCCTACTCGCGGGTAACCGGCGCCGGCGCGCGAACGCCGACGGGGGCCCGGCGCACGCGCGCCGGACCCCCGTCGACTCGGTGCCTGATCAGGCCTTGTTGCCCGCCGCGGTCTGCTCGGCGAACCGGACCAGGGTGCGCACCGCGCTCGCGGTGCCGCCCTTCGGGGTGTAGCCGAACGGCGCGCTCTCGTGGAACGCCGGGCCGGCGATGTCCAGGTGCGCCCAGTCGATGCCCTCGGCCACGAACTCCTTCAGGAACAGGCCGGCCACCAGGCCGCCGCCCATCCGCTCGCCCATGTTCGCCAGGTCGGCGATGGTCGACTCGGTCATGCCCTTGCGCAGCTCGGCCGGCAGCGGCATCGGCCAGGACTGCTCGCCGACCTCGCCCGAGACGGTGTGCAGGGTCTCGCGCAGCTCGTCGTTGTTGGACATCACACCGAAGGTGCGGTTGCCCAGGGCCAGCACCATGGCGCCGGTCAGGGTCGCCACGTCGACGATGACGTCCGGGTTCTCCTCGCCGGCGCGCACGATCGCGTCGGCCAGCACCAGACGGCCCTCGGCGTCGGTGTTCAGCACCTCGACGGTCTTGCCGCCGTACATGCGCAGCACGTCGCCGGGGCGGGTGGCGGAGCCGGACGGCATGTTCTCGGCCAGCGCCAGCCAGCCGGTCACGTTGACGGCCAGGCCCAGGCGCTTGGCGGCCACCACGGCGGCGAACACGGCGGCGGCGCCGGCCATGTCGCACTTCATGGTCTCGTTGTGGCCGGCCGGCTTCAGCGAGATGCCGCCCGAGTCGTAGGTGATGCCCTTGCCGATGAAGGCCAGCGTGGCCTTCGCCTTCGGGTGGGTGTAGGCCACCTTCACCAGCCGCGGCGGGTTGGCCGAGCCGTTGCCGACGCCCAGCAGGCCGCCGAAGCCGCCCTTGAGCAGCGCCTTCTCGTCCAGCACCTCGACCTTGAGGCCGTGCTCCTTGCCGGCCGCCTGGGCGATCGCGGCGAAGCTCTTCGGGTTCAGGTCGTTCGGCGCGGTGTTGACCAGGTCACGGGCCCGGTTCATCTCCTCGCCGACCGCGGCGGCGCGCTCCACGGCCGCCTTGGCGTCCTTGCTGCCCTTGCGGGGGGCCAGCACGACCAGCTCGCCGACCGGCTCCTTGCCGCTGCCGTCGGCCTTGTAGGTGCCGAAGGCGTACGAGCCGAGCAGGCCGCCCAGCGCGACGGCCTCGACCTCGTCCGCGGACTCGGTCGGCAGGGCCAGCGCGGCCTTCTTGGCGCCGGCCAGGGTGCGGGCGGCGACACCAGCGGCGCGGCGCAGCGCCTCCAGCTGGTAGCCGGCCTCGGCGGCCTCGCCGAGGCCGACCGCGAGCACGAGCGCGGCCTTCAGGCCGGCGGGGGAGGGCACCTTGACGGCCTCGCCCTCGGCGCCGGTCGCGCCCAGGGTGCTGAGGACCTCGGTCAGCTTGCCCTCGAACGCCTCGTTCACGGCCTCGGAGCCGGGGGCCAGCACGATGCCCTTGGGGCCCTTGGCGACACCGACCACCAGGGCGTCCGCGCGCAGCGAGGCGGCGGAGGAGGTGCTCACAGACAATGCAGTCACGTAATGCGTCCTGTTCTTTCGCGGTCCACGGCCGGTTGCGGCGAGGCTGCCGCACCGGCGCAACCCGCCGTCGCAGGCCGGACCGCCCGGCACGCTCCGGGTCCGGGCCCCCTGGCGCGCGCACCCGCGCAGGTCGCGGCCACGCACACCAGAGGCCCCGGCTCCTCGGGTCACGCCGGGCGGGCAGGACCTGCGACGGTGCAGGGCTGCGGTGCTCCCCGCATGGTAGTCCGCATGGTGGGATCACGCGCCGCCCGGTATCAGCCGAGCAACGCCAGGGCGAACAGCGAGGCGGTCGCGGCGGTTTCCGCCATCGCGCCGAGCACGTCCCCGGTGATTCCGTCGAACCGCCGTACGCAGCGCCGGAGCAGCAGCTGGGCGCAGCCGACGCCGAGCACAACGGACAGGGGGAGGCGGAGGATTGACGATCCGTCAAACAGTCCGAGTGCGGCCAGGGCGAGCGCTGCGGCGGCCGTCCCCGCGACCGCTCCGGCGGGTGCCACGGTGCCCGCCACCATCGCGCCCAGGCCGCCCGGCCGGGCGGCCGGCACCGACCGCAGGCAGCCCCAGGCGAGCGCGCACCGCGCGGTCACCGCCGACGCCAGCACCGCGAGCGCGCCGCGCGTGGTCGACTCGGCGAACTGTCCGGCCAGCGCCGCGATCTGGGCCAGCAGCACGAGAACGAGGGTCAGGACGCCGAACGGGCCGATGTCGGACTGCTTCATGATGCGCAGCGCGTCCTCGGCCGGTTTCCCGCTGCCCAGGCCGTCGGCCACGTCCGCCAGACCGTCCAGGTGCAGCCCCCGGGTGAGCGCGGCCAGCACCCCCACCGCCGCCACCGCCCCGAGCAGCCCGCCGGCCCGCCAGGCCACCAGCGCCCCCGCCCCGGCGCCCGCCGCGCCGAGCACCAGCCCCACCACCGGGGCCGCCGTCATCGCCCGCGCCGCCGCGGCCCGGTCCCACCGCTCCACCCGCACCCGCAGCACGGACAGCGTCCCGAACCCGAACCGGAGCCCCTCGGCCCAACTGGCGCCCTGCACGACGTGTTTCCCTCCGAACGGAAGCGCCCCGTCCGATGTGCCGGACGGGGCGCCCATGATCCTGGTGCCACGGGTTGCTGCGGGTTCCTACAGCCGCCGCAGCAGGTCCGCCGCCGACGGCAGCTTCGGCTGCTCCTTCGGCGCCGACGGCACGAACGGCCGCGGGGCCTCGTCCGCGAGCGCGTCGCCCGCGGCCTGGAGCAGAGGTAGGGCCAGCAGCGCGCCGAGGCCCTCGCCCATGGTGATCCCCTGGTCCTGCAACGGCGTCAGGGTGAGGCGGTCGTAGGCCTTGGCCTGGGCGGGCTCGCCGCTCGACTGCCCGGCCCGCCACCACTCCGGCGCCCGGAAGGCGATCCGCTGCGCGACCAGCGCGCAGGCCGCCGAGACGACGCCGTCCAGCACCACCGGGAGCCGTCGCGCCGCGGCCTGGAGCAGGAAGCCGGTGATCGCCGCGAAGTCGGCCCCGCCGGTGGCGCCGAGCAGCGCCAGCTGGTCGCCGAGGACGGGCCGGGCCCGCCGCAGGGAGTCGCGGATGGTGGCGCACTTGACCATCCAGACCCGGTCGTCGACGCCCGAGCCGCGCCCGGTGACGGCGGCCGCGTCCGTTCCGCACAGCGCGCCGACCAGGACGGCGGCGACGGTGGTGGCGCCGACGCCGAGGTCGCCGAGCAGCACCAGGTCGGTGCCGGCGTCGGCCTCCTCGTCGGCGACGGCCATGCCGGCCCGGAAGGCCCGCGCGGTCTCCTCGGGGGTGAGCGCGTCCTCGACGTCGATCCGGCCGGAGCCGCGCCGGATCCGGTGGGTGACCACGTCGTCCGGGAAGTCGGCGGGGTCGGCGTCCACCGCGACGTCGACGACCCGCACCTCGGCGCCGTAGCGCCGGGCCAGCCGGGTGACCGGCGCGGTGCCGTCCAGGACGGCGCGCACCCGCGCGGCGGTGCCGCCCTTGGCGGGCAGCCGGGACACCCCGAGCGCGGCCACGCCGTGGTCGGCGGCGAACAGCAGCACCTTGGGGGCCGACACCGGCCGCACGGGGGATCGCCCCTGTACGGACGACAGCCAGCTGCCCAGCTCCTCCAGCTTGCCGAGCCCGCCGCGCGGCCGGCCGGCCTCCTGCCAGCGTTCCTCGGCGGCCCGTCGGGCGCTCTCGTCGGGGCGCTCGACGAGCGAGGAGAACGTATCGAGATCCACGGTCGTGTCCATCGTCCGGAAGGCTACACGCCGCAGATGTTCAGGCGGCGGCTGGCTTGACGGTCAGAACCTGCCCGGCCACGACCAGCAGCACACGCTCGGAGGCGTCCGCCACGGCCATGTTCAGCCGGCCCAGGGTGTCGCGGAAGCGCCGGCCGGCGGCGGTCGCCGGGACGACGCCCATCCCGACCTCGTTGCTGACCGCGACGGCCGTGCGCCCGGTGGCCGCCCAGGCCCGCGCCAGGGCCTCGCAGCGCCGTTGGACGGCGGCCTCCCCACCCGTAGCCCAGACCGCGTCGTCCCAGGCGCCGCACTCGTCCATCACGGCGGTCAGCCACAGCGCCAGGCAGTCGACCAGCACCGGCGCCGGGTCGGTCCGGTCGGCCAGCACGGCCTCCAGGTCGCAGGTCTCGGCGGTGCGCCAGCTCGCCGGCCGCCGCTCGCGGTGCAGCGCGACCCGCTGGGCCCACTCGGCGTCGCCGTCCCGGGCGCCGCCGGTGGCCACGTACAGGACGTCCGGGTGGTCGGCGAGCAGCTGCTCGGCCCGGGTGGACTTGCCGGAGCGGGCGCCGCCGAGCAGCAGCGTGCGGGGGAGCGGGTGGTGGATCGCCATGCCGCCCATCCTGCCCGACCGGGCATCCGGACCGTCCGGCCAGGCATACGGAAGATCGGGCCGGGCAGGCTAAGGTGCGCAGCACGCAGGCAGCGTCGTCGGTGGGAGGAGCCGGGCATGGTCTGGACGTGGCGGTACGAGAAGGCGGACGGCACCGCGGTGGTGCCGGAGGGCGCTCAGGAGGAGTTCGCCGGTCAGGGGGACGCCGAGACCTGGATCGGGGAGTCCTGGAAGCAGCTCGCCGAGGACGGCATCGACACGGCGGTCCTGCTGGACGACGACCGGGTGATCTACTCGATGAGCCTGCACGAGGCGTAACCGCCGTCGCGGGGCCGCTACTTGGCGCCGACCACGTGCAGCAGCGCGGCGACCTGCCGGTACGGGTCGGTGCGGCCGGCCCGGTCCTCGGCCTCCAGCAGCTGGGCGAGCTGCCGCCCGTCCACCGGCGGGGTCGCGTCGTCGGGCGCGTTGTCGGTGAAGACCCGTACGCCGTACCAGTGCTTCAGCGGCACCGACACCTCGGAGAGGGTGACGGTGAGGTCGGCGAGGCGGTCGGCGCGGGCGGCCAGCCCGAGCCGGTTGTAGTACCGGTCGCTCTCGAAGGCGTGCAGGGCGGCCCGCCAGTCCCCGGCGGCGGCGGGCCGCAGGGCGAGCGCGTCGCGGTTGCGGACCAGCAGCGAGAGCAGCCCGCCCGGGGCCAGCAGCCGGGCCAGCGAGGCGATCATCGGGTCGGGGGCGGGCAGGTACATCAGGACGCCGTGGCAGAGCACCACGTCGAAGCTGCGCGGGCCGAACCAGCGCCCGCACTGGTGGGCGTCGCCGCTGAGCAGTTGCAGCCGGCCGGCAACCTCCGGCGGTTCCTCGGCGAGCGCCCCCTGGGCGACGCCGAGCGCGACCGGGTCGGAGTCGATGCCGGTGACGTAGTGGCCGGCCCGGGCCAGGCGCAGCGCCTGGGTGCCCTGGCCGCAGCCGATGTCGAGGACGCGCTGCGCGGTGCGGCCGGCCAGCTGCTCGGCGAGCTGCCGGGAGACCAGTTCCTGGCGGACGAAGTTGCGCAGTCCGCCGAGCCGGTCCAGCCAGGCGCCGGTACCGCCGGCGAAGGAGCCGCTGCGCGAGGGCAGCCGGCGCTCCTGGCCGATCCGGTCGTGGCCGCCGTCCCCCTGCCCCGGCAACGCGTACAGGCCGGGCCCCTCCCAGGAAGGGGGGGCCCAGCCGGAGTCCACCGGTTCGGCGGTCAGGGCTTCTCTCCGCGCCGCACCTGCGGCTTGGGCAGTCGCAGCCGGCGCATCTGCAGGATGCGCATCAGGCCGTAGGCGACCGCGCCGCGGGTGTTCTGGCCGGCGAAGCGCTCGGCGAACTGCTTGCGCAGACCGAAGCCGAGGCGGACGAAGTCCAGGATCACCAGCACGAAGAACAGCAGGAACAGCAGCGTGGACAGCAGCTGGATGGCGGGCACCTTGATGATGCTCAGCACCAGGATGACCACGGCGGCGGGCAGGAAGAACTCGGCGAGCGACCAGCGGGCGTCCACGTAGTCGCGGGCGAACTTGCGCACCGGGCCCTTGTCACGGGCCGGCAGGTGGCGCTCGTCGCCCTCCAGCAGCGCGGTGCGCTGCTTCTCGCGCTCGGAGCGCATCCGCTCGCGGGCCTGGCGGGCGGCCTCCTTGCGGTCCTTGGGCACCGTCACCCGGGTGCGCCGGTTGGCCTCGGCCTCACTGCGCTTGGGCGTTGGCCGGCCCTTCTTGGCCTGGGGGTGGCGGGTCTCGTCCGGCTTCTCCAGCACGGTGGCGGAGGCGGCTGCATCATCTGAACGGCGTCGGAACACACCACCAGCGTACGGGGTGCCGGGCGGCTTCTCGGGGTCCCCTCGGACCCAAACGCGTATCAATCCGCGAGGTCGGCGCCCGCCGGGGTTTCCCGGCCCCTTCCCGTAGGGGATCAATCGGATGGACTATGGAGGGGATGAGAGGCGGATCCACCCGGGGGAGGAGGAACTCCGCTGGTCGCTGTAGCAGTCTTGTAGCAGGCAGGTGCACTGCGGCGACGGGCTCGCTGCACATACACTCGTCGTGTCTGGTATCGAGATAGAGACCGCAGGCCGGAGAAGGGGGCACCCGAGGCCCATGAGCGACGGAATCATGAAGCGTATGGGGTTGATCTTCCGCTCCAAGGCGAACAAGGCCTTGGACCGGGCGGAGGATCCCCGAGAGACGCTCGACTACTCCTACCAGAAGCAGCTCGAACTGCTGCAGAAGGTACGGCGTGGCGTCGCGGACGTCGCGACCTCGCGCAAGCGCCTGGAACTCCAGCTGACCCAGCTCCAGCAGCAGTCGGCGAAGTACGAGGACCAGGGCCGCAAGGCGCTGTCCCTGGGCCGCGAGGACCTCGCGCGCGAGGCGCTGACCCGCCGGGCCAACATGCAGTCCCAGATCACCGACCTGGAGACGCAGTACCAGGCCCTCCAGGGCGAGGAGGAGAAGCTCACGCTCGCCTCCCAGCGGCTGCAGGCCAAGGTGGACGCCTTCCGCACCAAGAAGGAGACCATCAAGGCCACCTACACCGCCGCTCAGGCGCAGACCCGCATCGCCGAGTCCTTCTCCGGGATCTCGGAGGAGATGGGCGACGTCGGCCTGGCCATCCAGCGGGCCGAGGACAAGACGGCCCAGATGCAGGCCCGGGCCGGTGCGATCGACGAGCTGCTGGCGTCCGGTGCGCTCGACGACTCCAGCGGTCTCGGCCGCAAGGACGACATCGAGGCCGAGCTGGAGCGGGTGGCCGGCGGCACCGACGTCGAGCTGGAGCTGGCCCGGATGAAGGCCGAGCTGGGGGGCCCGTCCTCCGGTCCGGCCGCGATCGAGCAGGGCAATTCGCAGCAGCCGCAGGCCCAGCCGCAGCAGGACACCCCGCGCATCAACTACAACAAGTGATCTGAGCTCCATCCCACGAACCAGGGAGACGCACGGCATGATCATGAGGGTCATGGGTGAGGGGCAGTACGAGGTGGGCGAGTCCCACCTGAACCTGCTCAACGAGCTCGACGCCGAGCTCGTCACCGCAGTGGAGTCGGGGGACGAGGAGCACTTCCGTCGGGCCTACGGCAAGCTGCTGGACGCGGTGAAGCAGTTCGGCACTCCGGTGCCGCTGGATTCACTGGCGCCGTCCGAGCTGATCCTGCCGAGCGCCGAGGCGACGATCGACGAGGTCCGCGAGATGTTGATGGCCGACGGCGAGGGTGTGATCCCGGGCTACCCCGAGTAGCCGCCGCGGCCGGTGCCAGACGAAAGGGCGGGTCCCCTCCGGTGGGAGGGGACCCGCCCTTCGTCGTGTCCCGGCGGCCGGGCCGGCTACGGCAGGGCCAGCATCCGGTCCAGCGCCGCCTTGGCGTACTTCTCGGTCTCCGGGTCGACGGTGATCACGTTCGGCACCCGGCCCTCGACCAGCGACTCCAGCGCCCAGACGAGGTGCGGCAGGTCGATCCGGTTCATGGTGGAGCAGAAGCAGACCGTCCGGTCCAGGAAGACGATCTCCTTGTCCGGGTGGGCCTTGGCCAGGCGGCGGACCAGGTTCAGCTCGGTGCCGATGGCCCACTTGGAGCCGGGCTCGGCGGCGTCCAGCGCCTTGATGATGTACTCGGTCGAGCCCACCATGTCGGCGGCCGAGACGACCTCGTGCTTGCACTCGGGGTGCACCAGCACGGTGACGCCGGGGATCCGCTCGCGCACGTCGTTCACCGAGTCCACGCTGAACCGGCCGTGCACCGAGCAGTGGCCGCGCCACAGGATCATCTTGGCGTCCCGCAGCTGCTCGGCGGTCAGGCCGCCGTTCGGCTTGTGCGGGTTGTACAGGACGCAGTCGTCCAGCGAGAGGCCCAGATCGCGCACCGCGGTGTTGCGGCCGAGGTGCTGGTCGGGCAGGAACAGGACCTTCTGGCCCTGCTCGAAGGCCCACTCCAGGGCGCGTTCGGCGTTGGAGGAGGTGCAGATGGTGCCGCCGTGCTTGCCGGTGAAGGCCTTGATGTCGGCGGAGGAGTTCATGTACGAGACCGGGACGGTGACGTCGGCTATGCCGGCGTCGGTCAGCACGTCCCAGCACTCGGCGACCTGCTCGGCGGTGGCCATGTCGGCCATCGAGCAGCCGGCCGCGAGGTCCGGGAGGACGACCTGCTGGGCGTCGCCGGTCAGGATGTCGGCGGACTCGGCCATGAAGTGCACGCCGCAGAAGACGATGTACTCGGCCTCCGGGCGGGCCGCCGCGTCCCGCGCGAGCTTGAAGGAGTCGCCGGTGACGTCGGCGAACTCGATCACCTCGTCGCGCTGGTAGTGGTGTCCGAGGATGAAGACGCGGTCACCGAGCGCGGCCTTGGCGGCGCGGGCGCGCTCGACGAGGTTCGGGTCGGAGGCCGGGGGGAGGTCGCCGGGGCACTCGACGCCGCGCTCGCTGTTCGGGTCGGCCTCGCGGCCGAGCAGCAGCAGAGCGAGCGGCGTCGGAGTGGGGTCGACGCCGTGGGTCTCGGTGATGGTGGTGGTCACGGGCGGGTGCCCTTCTGTGCGGCCGATCAAGCCTGAAGCCTTTTCGTCTATCTGACGCTATCTATGATAACCGGTTGGTGTCAGAGTGACGATGGCCATCCTGTCGATGTGACGAGAACCGCTCGCCGAATCGGACCCTGGCGGAACCGGATGACCGTTTTGGGGTGGTCCTCGCGTGGCCGAATCGATATCCGGCCGGGCCCGGGTATGGCTGAGGCCATGAAGGCAATCGCGATCAACCGCTACGGCGGCCCCGAAGTCGTCGAGTACACCGACCTGCCCGACCCCAAGGTCGGTCCGGACTCGGTCCTGGTGCGGATGCGGGCGGCCGGGGTGAACCCGGTGGACTGGAAGATCCGGGACGGCGCCCTGGACGGCCTGCTGGACGCGCACTTCCCGCTCGTCATGGGCTGGGACCTGGCCGGCGTGGTCCGCGCCGTCGGCGGCGGCGTCACCGAGTTCGCGCCCGGCGACGAGGTCTACGGCTACGTCCGCAAGGACACCGTCGAGCACGGCACCTACGCCGAACTCGTCTCCGCCCCGGTCCGCACCCTCGCCCGCAAGCCGGCCGCACTGGACTGGGCCCAGGCCGGCGGCCTGCCGCTGGCCGGGCTCACCGCGCTGCAGAGCCTCAAGGCACTGCGGCTGCGGGCGGGGGAGACCCTGCTGGTGCACGCCGCGGCCGGCGGGGTCGGGCACCTGGCCGTCCAGATCGCCCGGGCCCTCGGAGCCCGGGTGATCGGCACCGCGGGCGAGCGCAACCACGACTACCTGCGCGGCCTCGGCGCCGAGCCGGTGCTCTACGGCGAGGGCCTGGCCGACCGGGTCCGGGCGCTCGCCCCGGGCGGGATCGACGCGGCCCTCGACCTGGTCGGCCACGGCGCCGTCCCGCTCTCGGCGAGCCTGGTGGCGGACCAGAGCCGGATCGCCTCGATCACCGACTTCGGGGTGAAGGCCCTCGGCGGCCACTACGTCTGGGTCCGCCCGGACGCCGCGGACCTCGCCGAACTGGCTGCGCTGGCCGACGACGGCCGGCTGACCGTCACCGTCGCCTCCACCTTCCCGCTCTCCCAGGCGGCCTCCGCCCAGGCGCTCAGCGCCGAGGGCCGCACCCGGGGCAAGATCGTCCTGCTGGCCGACTGACGGCGGACTGACGGCGGACCGGCTGCCGACCGGCGGCGGACCACCGACGGACCACCGGCCGTCATCTGCCAGCGGTGAACTCGCTCCTGACATCCGCCAGAATGGTTGGCGAACCGTTTCGGCAGCCGCCCCTACCGCCCTCCGTCCGAGGGCCCGCCGCCCGAGGCCGCAACCGACCCGTACGACCCGTGGAGCCCCGCACCGATGACCAGCAGCCGAGCGCACGAGGTGGTCGGGACCGACCTGGACGAGACCGACCGGCTCCTGCTCGCCCGGCTCGGCCGCGACGGCCGCGCCTCGTACGCCGAGATCGGCCTCCAGGTCAACCTCTCCGCCACCGCCGTGCGCCGCCGGATCGACCGGCTGCGGGCGCGCGGCGTGGTGCGGGGCTTCACCGTGGTGCTCGACCCGTCGGTGCTCGGCTGGCAGACCGAGGCCTTCGTCGAGGTCTACTGCCGCGAGCGGACCGCCCCCGAGGAGATCCTCGCCAGCCTGCGCCAGTTCCCCGAGGTGGTCGCCGCCTGGACGGTCACCGGCGACCCGGACGCCCTGGTCCACCTGCGCGCCGCCGACATGCGGCACCTGGAGGCCGTCATCGAGCGCATCCGCCGCGAGCCCGGCGTCCAGCGCAGCCGCTCCTCGGTCGTCCTCTCCCAGCTCATCGGCTAGGGCGCGCCCTAGCCCGCCGGCCCCCGTCCGGCCCCCTCCGGCCGGTGCGCAGGAATCCTGCGCGGACCGGCCCGAAGACGCCCGAAAGCTGCCTGACCAGCCGGGTTCCGACGCGCGGCGAACCCCTCCCGCTGCCTACGCTGATCACGTCCGGTCCACGCGGTGAACCGCCCCGCCGACCGGGCATCCCCCGACACCCCACAGCCGAGAGGGACAGCCGTGTCCGCAGCCCCCGACCGCATGCACCGGCCCGACAACGAACTGGTCGACCTGGTTTTCGACTACATGCGGGACCGGCTGCAGTACGACCCCGTCCCGCTCGACCACCCCGGTGACGGCGAGCACCTGCGCGCCCAGCTGGCCGGTCTGCTGAACGCGGACGGCAACGCCCCCGCCGACGTGCTCAAGCTCTACGACCACGAGCTGTCCCGCGCGGTGATCTCCGCCGACAGCCCGCGCTACCTGTCGTTCATCCCGTGCGCCCCGACCAAGGCCGCGCTGCTCTTCGACATGGTGGTCTCCTGCGCGTCCCTGCAGGGCATCTCCTGGCTGGAGGCGGCCGGCGCGATCGCCGCCGAGAACCAGGTGCTGCGCCTGATCGCCGACCGCGCCGGCCTGCCCGCCTCGGCCGGCGGCACCTTCGTCTCCGGCGGCTCCGCGGGCAACCTCTCCGCCCTCGTCGTCGCCCGCGACACCGCCCGCCGCAAGCTTGGCGTCGGGCCGGAGGCGCGGCTGCGGATCGCCGTCGCCGACCAGGTCCACTCCTCGGTCAAGAACACCTTCAACATCATCGGCGTCGAGGCCTTCAAGGTCCCCACCGTGAACCGCCGGTTCACCGGCGAGGCGCTGCGCGCCGCGCTGGCCGCCGACCCGAACCCGGAGACCGTCATCGCGGTCGTGGGCACGGCCGGGACGACCAACGAGGGCATCGTCGACGACCTCAAGGGCCTGGCCGAGGTCGCCCGCGAGCGGGACCTCTGGTTCCACGTCGACGGCGCCTACGGCGGCGCGGGCCTGTTCGCCCCCTCGGTGCGCGAGCGCTACAACGGCATCGAGCACGCCGACTCCTTCGTCGTCGACCCGCACAAGTGGCTGTTCGCCCCCTTCGACTGCGCCGCGCTGATCTACCGCAACCCGCAGCTCGCCCGGGCCGTGCACACCCAGGACGCCTCCTACCTCGACGTCCTGCACACCGAGGGCGACGAGTGGAACCCCACCGACTACGCCTACCACCTCACCCGGCGCGCCCGCGGCCTGCCGCTGTGGTTCTCCCTCGCCGTCCACGGCACCCAGGCCTACACCGACGCCATCGAGGCCGGCCTCACGCTCGCCCGGGACACCGCCCAGCTCATCCGCGACACCGACCACCTGGAGCTGCTGTTCGACCCGCAGCTCTCGGCCGTCTGCTTCAAGCGCAAGGGCTGGACCAACGAGGACTACTACCGCTGGTCGCAGCAGCTGCTCGCGGACCAGATCGGCTTCGTCACCCCCACCGGCTGGGACGGCGAGACGGTCGCCCGCTTCGCCTTCCTGCACCCGGGCACGACGATGGACATGGTCCGGGAGATCCTGGACACCATGGCCTGATCGGCCCCCGGTGACCCGTGGCCCCCGCCGGAGCAGGCAGCCGGCGGGGGGCCCGTCGTCCAGTCGTCCAGTCGTTCCGTCGTCCCGTGGTTCAGAGGAAGGCGCCGCTCGGCAGGTACGGCGCCGGCGGCCGCATCCCGCGCAGCCCGACGAAGCCCCGGCTCCGCGGGGTCAGCCCCACCTCCAGGCCGACGTCCAGCGCCCACTCCTGCTCGGCGGTCAGGAACTCCACGCGCGCCTCGACCCCGTCCGGCACCCGGGCCAGCGCCTCGCGCAGCAGCCGGGCGGCGATCCGCTTGGTGGTGGCCGCCAGCAGCTTCACCTCGCCGCCGTCCCGGTAGCAGTAGCCGCTGCCGGCCAGCGCGTCGGCGATCAGCAGTTCCTCGAAGTGGCCCAGCATCAGCTCGTGGTCCGGGCCGTGCGCGGACCCGCGCAGCCGCCGGTCCACCGAGTCCAGCAGGTGCCGGTGGACGGCGCCGCCCCGGTGCACCGGGATGTCCCCCGGGTCGAGCAGCCCGGCCCGGTCCACCCGCCCGGTCAGCCGCATCGCCGGGTGCAGGGTGAACCCGGCCAGCCGGTAGCGGCGGGCCGCCGCCGGGGACGCCGACGCGCAGACCATCCCGCGCAGGCAGCCCCGCGAGTGTGCCGCCGCCCGTTCCAGCAGCAGCCGCCCGACGCCCTTGCCCTGCGCCTGCGGCCGGACCGCGAACAGCGACGGCGCCCACAGGCCCTCCCGGCGCATCGACAGCACCGCGCCGACCGGCTCCCCGCCGCTCTCCGCCAGCCAGCAGCCCTCCGGATCGGTGCGGGCCAGATGTCTGGTCCGGGCGAGCTGCAGCGGGGTCCGTGCGGGCGCCGGACCGGGCAGGGCCGGATCGGCGAACGCGGCGAGGGAGAGCTCCTGGACGGCCTCCGCGTCGGCGGCGGTGTCCCTGACCTGGCGCAGGATCATGGCCACCATCCTGGCGTCCGCGGGCCCGGCCCGGGGCGGGTTCCCCGGATTCCGCGGCTCGGGCGGTGACCCACCCTCCCGGGTTGTGCGAGCATGGGGAGCGTAGGGGACGCGGGTGGCACACCCGGCCCACGGAAATTCCGCCACCAGCAAGCCGACGAAGACAATCGCCGTTCGGGAAATGAATCCGGACGGCCGTTGGTTGGCACTGGGGGCAAACCGTCGTCAAAGACCGGGAGAAAGCAGATGACCGTCCAGGACGAGACCACCGTCGAGAGTGGCATCCTCCTTACCGATGCCGCCGCGGCCAAGGTCAAGGGCCTGCTGGAGCAGGAGGGCCGCGACGACCTCGCACTTCGCGTCGCCGTCCAGCCCGGTGGCTGCTCCGGCCTGCGTTACCAGCTGTTCTTCGACGAGCGCTCGCTCGACGGCGACGTGCTCAAGGACTTCGACGGTGTCAAGGTCGTCACCGACCGGATGAGCGCCCCGTACCTGGGCGGCGCCACCGTCGACTTCGTCGACACCATCGAGAAGCAGGGCTTCACGATCGACAACCCGAACGCCACCGGCTCCTGCGCCTGCGGCGACTCGTTCAGCTAGGCAGCACCGCTCGACGCTCGTTCGAGCCGCAGTACGGAGGCGGGGGGGGGGGGGGGGGGGGGGGGGGGGGGGGGGGGGGGGGGGGGGGGGGGGGGGGGGGGGGGGGGGGGGGGGGGGGGGGGGAGGGGGGGGGGGG
>NZ_JBWKEQ010000045.1:0-5580 GCF_056435365.1 Kitasatospora sp. NPDC043949
GAAGCTAAGCCTTACAGCGCCGATGGTACTGCAGGGGGGACCCTGTGGGAGAGTAGGACGCCGCCGAACAATTATTCCGAAAAGACCCCCTCCCGGACGGGAGGGGGTCTTTTTGCGTTTCCGCGGCTTTGGAACTTCAAGGCCTCAGAGCTGGAGCTTGAATCCGACGTGCGACGGGACGAAGCCGAGCTTCTCGTAGAAGCGGTGGGCGTCGGTGCGGGTCGCGTCGGAGGTGAGCTGGACGAGGTCGGCGCCGAGTTCGCGGGAACGCTCGATCGCCCACTGGATCAGTTCGGTGCCGAGGCCGCTGCCCCGCTCGTCGGCGTGGATGCGGACGGCCTCGATGACGGTCCGGGTGGAGCCCTTCCGGGAGATGCCGGGGATCACGGTCAGCTGCAGGGTGCCGACGGTCCGGCCGGCGCGCTCGGCGGCGACCAGGTGCTGGTGCGGGTCGCCGTCGACGCGGGCGAAGGCGGCACGGTACGGGGTGAGGTCGTCGGGGCTCTCGCGGGTGG
The DNA here is from genome assembly GCF_056435365.1 of Kitasatospora sp. NPDC043949. Lineage (NCBI taxonomy): Bacteria > Bacillati > Actinomycetota > Actinomycetes > Kitasatosporales > Streptomycetaceae > Kitasatospora > Kitasatospora sp. NPDC043949. The sequence continues at coordinate 516 of NZ_JBWKEQ010000045.1, forward strand.
CACCCAGGGCGTCGTCGGCGAGCATGGCCACTAGCGCCGGCAGGTCCTCTGCGGTGGCCCGGCGGATCGTCAGGTCAGTCATGATCAGAGGATAGGCGCGCCCTGTTTCCCCGCACCTCCGCCGCCACTGCCCGTAGAGCCCCCTCAGGCCCCTTCTCGGGGGTGATTTGCCGTCACTCCCCGGGCTTGGCACTGGTGATGACGGCGAAGACGGCGCCGTGCGGGTCGTGGAACTGGGCGAGGCGGCCCACGCCGTGGACGTCCATGGCGGGGATCCGCACGGTGGCCCCGAGCTTGTCGGCGATGGCGAGGCTGGCGTCCACGTTGGGAACCTCGAAGTAGGGGAGCCAGTGCGAGGTGGTGCCGCGGGCGGTCTGTTCGGGGCCGAGCTGCATGATGCCGCCGTGGGCGTCGTCGCTGCCGGCGCCGGCGGGGGTGAGGACGGTGTAGGAGGTGCCTTCGAGCGGCACGTCCTGTTCCTGCCAGCTGAAGACGGTCCGGTAGAAGGTCTTGGCGCGTTCGGCGTCGACGCTGTAGCACTCGGCCCAGCAGAGGCTGCCCTCCTCGTTGACGACCTCCAGGCCGTGGGTGTCGTGCGGCTGCCAGACGGCGAACTCGGCGCCGGTCGGGTCGGTGTAGCCGGCCATCCGGCCCGCGGTGAAGACGTCGAAGGGGGTGAACCGGACGTGCCCGCCGGCCTGTTCGACGAGTTCGGTGGTGCGGTCGGCGTCGAGGGTGGCGAAGTACAGCGTCCAGGCGGGCAGGGAGCCCTCCTCGGCGAGCGGCCCGAGGGCGGCGACCGTCCGGCCGTCGAGCTGGAAGAAGCCGTACCCGCCGGCTTCGGGGCCGGCCGGGTCGAAGGTCCAGCCGAACAGGGCGGTGTAGAAGTCGACGGAAGCCCGGGTGTCGGGACTGCCCAGGTCGAGCCAGTCGGGGGAGCCGGGGCGGAAGGAGGTGTTGAGCATGGGCACTGCTCCTCGGACGGGGCCCGTACGGGCGCGATCGTGCCCCCCTGCCCGTCCCAGCCTGGCACCTCGGCGGGGGCGCTGCACGGCGGGGCGCTGCTCGGCAGGGGCCCGGAGGCGGTCCCGCCGCGGGGGTGGTCCGGCGCGGGTGCGGGCTTGTCGTGGCCGGGCGGTACGGTGCGTAACGAAAGGTCCACCCGTACCGGTCGAAGGGGGTTCCGGTGGCCAGGCAGGCGCAGTCGGGGCAGGAGGCGCCGCGCCAGCTCGCGCAGGTCGAGGGCGTGCTGGAGCGGATCACGTACGCCAACGAGGACACCGGTTACACGGTGGCCCGGGTGGACACCGGTCGGGGCGGGAACGACCTGCTGACGGTGGTGGGCGCGCTGCTGGGAGCCCAGGTGGGGGAGTCGCTGCGGCTGCACGGGCGGTGGGGCTCGCATCCGCAGTACGGGCGGCAGTTCACGGTGGAGAACTACACGACGGTGCTGCCGGCGACGGTGCAGGGCATCCAGCGGTACCTGGGTTCGGGGCTGATCAAGGGGATCGGGCCGCGGTTCGCCGAGCGGATCGTGGAGCGCTTCGGGGTGGACACCCTGGAGGTGATCGAGAACGAGCCGGGCCGGCTGATCGAGGTGCCGGGGCTGGGGCCGAAGCGGACGAAGAAGATCGCGGCGGCCTGGGAGGAGCAGAAGGCCATCAAGGAGGTGATGGTCTTCCTCCAGGGGGTCGGGGTGTCGACCTCGCTCGCGGTGCGGATCTACAAGCAGTACGGCGACGCCTCGATCGGAGTGGTGAGGAACGAGCCGTACCGGCTGGCGTCGGACGTGTGGGGGATCGGCTTCCTGACGGCGGACCGGATCGCCCAGGCGGTGGGGATCCCGCACGACAGCCCGGAGCGGGTGAAGGCGGGGTTGCAGTACGCGCTGTCGCAGAGCAGCGACCAGGGGCACTGCTACCTGCCGGAGGAGCGGCTGATCGCGGACGGCGTGAAGCTGCTGCAGGTGGACGTGGGCCTGGTGATCGACTGCCTGGCGGAGCTGGTCGCGGCGGAGGGGGTGGTGCGGGAGTCGGTGCCGGGGGAGGCGGGCGAGGCGATCACCGCGGTGTACCTGGTGCCGTTCCACCGGGCGGAGATCTCGCTGGCCAACCAGCTGCTGCGGTTGCTGCGTTCGGATTCCGACCGGATGCCGTGGTTCGGCGGGGTGGACTGGCCGGTGGCGCTGGAGTGGCTGGCGAAGCGCACCGGGGCCGATCTCGCGCCGGAGCAGGAGCAAGCGGTGCGGCTGGCGCTGACCGAGCGGGTCGCGGTGCTGACGGGTGGTCCGGGCTGCGGCAAGTCGTTCACGGTGAAGTCGATCGTGACGCTGGCGCTGGCCAAGCGGGCGAAGGTGGTGCTGGCGGCGCCGACCGGGCGGGCGGCGAAGCGGCTGGCGGAGCTGACCGGGGCGGAGGCCTCGACGGTGCACCGGCTGCTGGAGCTGAAACCGGGCGGGGACGCCGCGTACGACCGGGACCGGCCGCTGGACGCCGATCTGGTGGTGGTGGACGAGGCCTCGATGCTGGATCTGATCCTGGCGAACAAGCTGGTCAAGGCGGTGCCGCCGGGGGCGCACCTGTTGTTCGTGGGGGACGTGGACCAGCTGCCGTCGGTGGGCGCCGGCGAGGTGTTGCGGGACCTGCTGGCGGAGGGCGGCCCGATCCCGTCGGTGCGGCTGACCAGGATCTTCCGGCAGGCCCAGCAGTCGGGGGTGGTGACGAACGCGCACCGGATCAACGAGGGGAGGCCGCCGCTGACGGACGGTCTGCCGGACTTCTTCCTGTTCGCGGAGGACGACGCGGAGCTGGCGGCCGGCCTGACGGTGGACGTGGTGGCGCGGCGGATCCCGCAGCGGTTCGGCTTCGACCCGCGGCGGGACGTCCAGGTGCTGGCGCCGATGCACCGGGGTCCGGCCGGGGCGGGGAACCTGAACACGCTGCTCCAGGGGGCGGTGACGCCGGCCCGGGAGGGGCTGGCGGAGCGGCGGTTCGGCGGGCGCACGTTCCGGGTGGGGGACAAGGTCACGCAGGTGCGCAACAACTACGACAAGGGGCGCAACGGGGTCTTCAACGGCACAGTGGGAGTGGTGACCGCCCTCAGCGTGGACGACCAGCGGTTGACGGTGCTCACCGACGAGGACGAGGAGGTGCCGTACGACTTCGACGAACTGGACGAGCTGGCCCACGCGTACGCGGTCACGATCCACCGCTCGCAGGGCAGCGAGTACCCGGTCGTGGTGATTCCGGTCACCATGTCCGCTTGGATGATGCTCCAGCGAAACCTGCTCTACACCGCTGTGACCAGGGCCAGGAAACTGGTGGTACTGGTGGGGTCACGGAAGGCGATCGCCCAGGCCGTGCGAACCGTCAGTGCAGGTCGACGGCATGCGGCGCTCGATCATCGACTGGCAACTGGATGATTATCCAACAGGATGGTTGCCTCTAATGTTCTCTTGACGTGAAGAGATTTACGGCAGAGCCTAGGGTGGTGCCGATCTTGTCCGGTTCGTACCGGCTGCGGCAGCAGGTTTTGTAGGGGCGGGCCCTTTCGGGCCACCCCGGGTGCGCGGCTGTCCTCCAGATGGGGGATGGTAGAGACAGTCAGGGCACCTTGGAAGAGGATTCATTTCGTCGGTGAGGAAGACGTGAGCGACAACTCGGTAGTACTGCGGTACCAGGACGGCGAGTACGAGTACCCCGTCGTCGAGAGCACTGCGGGCAACGCCGGCTTCGACATCTCGAAGCTGCTCCCGCAGACCGGCCTGGTCACCCTGGACAACGGCTTCGGTAACACCGCCGCGTACAAGTCCGCGATCACCTTCGTGGACGGTGACAACGGCATCCTGCGGTACCGCGGCTACCCGATCGAGCAGCTCGCAGGGCAGGGCGGCTTCATCGAGACCGCGTACCTCCTGATCAACGGTGAGCTGCCCAACGCGGTCCAGCTGGCCGAGTTCAACCGCGAGATCACCCAGCACACCCTGCTGCACGAGGACGTCAAGCGCTTCTTCCAGGGCTTCCCGCGGGACGCCCACCCGATGGCCATGCTGTCCTCGGTGGTCGGCGCGCTCTCCACGTTCTACCCGGAGAGCCACAACCCGTTCGACGCCGGCCAGCGCCACCTGTCGACCGTCCGCCTGCTCGCCAAGCTGCCGACGATCGCCGCCTACGCGTACAAGAAGGCGATGGGCCAGCCCTTCGTCTACCCGCGCAACGACCTGAGCTACGTCGAGAACCTCCTGCGGATGACCTTCGCCGTCCCCGCCGAGGACTACGAGCTCAACCCGGTGATCGTCAACGCCCTGGACAAGCTGCTCATCCTGCACGCGGACCACGAGCAGAACTGCTCGACCTCCACCGTGCGCCTGGTCGGCTCCAGCCACGCCAACCTGTTCGCCTCGATCTCGGCGGGCATCTCGGCGCTCTGGGGCCCGCTGCACGGCGGCGCCAACCAGGCCGTGCTGGAGATGCTGGAGAGCATCCAGAAGGACGGCGGCGACGTCGACGCGTTCATCACGAAGGTGAAGAACAAGGAAGCCGGCGTCAAGCTGATGGGCTTCGGCCACCGCGTCTACAAGGCCTTCGACCCGCGCGCCGCGCAGGTCAAGCTGCTCGCGCACGAGGTCCTCGGCCAGCTCGGCAAGAACGACGAGCTGCTGAACATCGCGCTCAAGCTGGAGGAGCACGCCCTCAAGGACGACTTCTTCATCTCGCGCAAGCTCTACCCGAACGTGGACTTCTACACCGGCCTGATCTACCGCGCCATGGGCTTCCCGACCAGCATGTTCACCGTGCTGTTCGCCCTCGGCCGGCTGCCGGGCTGGATCGCCCACTGGCACGAGATGATCAACGACCCGACCAGCCGGATCGGCCGTCCGCGCCAGATCTACACCGGCGCCGAGATCCGCGACTACGTCGCCCTCGGCGACCGCTGACGCTGCACCCGGAAGGGGGGGGGGGGGGGGGGGGGGGGGGGGGGGGTGTGGGGGTGTGGGGGGGGGGGGGGGGGGGGGGGGGGGGGGGGGGGGGGGAAGAGGGGAGGAGGGACGTATGGGGGGGGGGAG
>NZ_JBWKEQ010000045.1:5590-47419 GCF_056435365.1 Kitasatospora sp. NPDC043949
GCCCCCCCTTTCCACAAGATCCGAGAAAAAAAAAACCGCCCGCCCCCCCCCCCCCCCCCCCCCCCCCCAGAGCCCCCCCCCCCCCCCCCCCCCCCCCCCCCCCTCCCGCGTCCCCGTGCGGTGGGCCCGGGTGGGCGCCCGCGCGGGGACGGAACCGTACGGCGCACGACTCCGGGGCCGGGCCGAAGCCGGGGACGGCCGCTCAAAGCGTCCCTGACCCGCCGCAACCCCGGCGTCGTGCGCGAAGGCCGTCAAGGTCGACGACCGTCCCGGGGCCCGCCGGAGCCCCGTCGGCGGCAGTCGGTGGAAGCGCGGGGACGCATTGCCGTTCGTCGCGTCTCCGCCCATCGGAAAACTGCCGCACTACCAACCTAAGACGTATCAGGGTGCGAGAAGTTACGCCCGGGGGGTGTGAGCTGCCTCTCGCCACGCTCCGTGTGCACGTCGTGCCGAGCCCATATCACACGTTCCCGCGCGCGCGACGTCACCCTCCCCGCAGTCACGGCAACCGAGCGTGATAGGAATCGTGGCATTCCGGTACGGACCGTCCCGCACCCTCGCAGCGTGGCGGCGGAGCTGGGGAGGGAGTGCGCAGATGGCCAGGAACGTCGTTGTCACCGGCGGTGGCACGGGAATCGGGTACGAAGTCGCGCGGCGGTTCGCCGAGGCGGGCGAACGGGTCGTGATCGTGGGCCGCCGCCGCGCGGTCCTGGAGAAGGCCGCGGCGGACCTCGGGCCGAACGTCACCCCGCTGGTGTGCGATCTCGCCGACCCCGATGCCGTCGAGGCCGCGCTCGCCGAACTGCCCGAGCGGATCGACGTCCTGGTCAACAACGCCGGCAGCCGGGAGACCGTGATCGGCGCCGGGCCGCACGCCCTGCTGGCCCGCTGGCGCGGTGACTTCGAGCGCAACGTGCTGACCGTGGTGCTGCTCACCGAGTCGATCCGGGACCGGCTCACCCCCGGAGCCGGCCGGGTGGTCACCATCAGCTCGATCGCCGCCCTGCGCGGGGCCGGCTCGTTCGGCGCGGCGAAGGCCTCGCTGCACGCCTGGAACCACTTCCTGGCCGCCCAGTTGGGTACCTCCGGGATCACCGCCAACATCGTCGCGCCCGGGACGGTGGCCGGCACCGAGTTCTTCGGCCCCCGGCTGGACGAGGCCGAGGTCTCCCGCCGGGCGGCCCGCACCCTGCTGGGCCGGATCGGGGAGACCGGTGAGGTCGCGGCCGCGGTCTACTTCCTGGCCTCGCCCGAGGCCGGGTTCATCACCGGCGAGATCCTGCACTGCAACGGCGGCGAGCTGCTCGGGCGCTGACGCGTTGGCGCGTTGGCGCGTTGGCGCGTTGGCGCTGGGAAGGGTCCGGACCGGGCGGTCCGGGCCCTTCCGCGTCGCGTGGGCGGGTCAGGCGGGCTGGAAGCGGCGCAGGCGCAGGCTGTTGGTGACCACGAAGACCGAGGAGAAGGCCATCGCGGCCCCCGCGATCATCGGGTTGAGCAGCCCGGCGGCGGCCAGCGGGATCGCTGCCACGTTGTAGCCGAAGGCCCAGCACAGGTTGCCCTTGATGGTGCCGAGCGTGCGGCGGGAGAGCCGGATGGCGTCGGCCGCCGAGCGCAGGTCGCCGCGGACCAGGGTGAGGTCGCCGGCCTCGATCGCGGCGTCGGTGCCGGTGCCCATCGCCAGGCCCAGGTCGGCCTGGGCGAGGGCGGCCGCGTCGTTGACGCCGTCGCCGACCATCGCCACGACCCTGCCCTCGGCCTGGAGCCGCTTGACGGTGGCGACCTTGTCCTCGGGCAGCACCTCGGCGACCACGTCCGCCGGGGCGATGCCGACCTCGGCCGCGACGGCCTCGGCGACCGCCCGGTTGTCGCCGGTCAGCAGCACCGGACGCAGGCCCAGCGCGCGCAGCCGGGCGATCGCCTCGGCGCTGGTCGGCTTGACCTCGTCCGCGACCTCCAGGACGGCCCGGGCCTCGCCGTCCCAGCCCACCGCGATCGCGGTCCGCCCGGCCGCCTCGGCCGCGGCCTTGGCTCGGGCCAGGACGGGCGGCAGGTGCTGGGCCCGGTCGGCGAGCAGGGCCTCGCGCCCGGCCACCACCGCCCGGCCCTCGACGACGCCCTGCACGCCCCTTCCGGGGAGGTTGCGGAAGTCCTCGACCGGCGGCAGCGCGCCGGTCCGCTCCGCGGCGGCGGTGGCGATCGCGGCGGCGATCGGGTGCTCGGAGGCGTGCTCCAGGGCGCCGGCCAGGCGCAGCGCCTCGGTCTCGCCGACGCCCTCGGCGGTGTGCACGGCGAGCAGGGTCATCCGGCCGGTGGTGACGGTGCCGGTCTTGTCCAGGACGACGGTGTCGACCTTGCGGGTGGACTCCAGTACTTCGGGGCCCTTGATCAGGATGCCCAGCTGGGCGCCGCGGCCGGTGCCGACCAGCAGCGCGGTCGGGGTGGCCAGGCCCAGGGCGCACGGGCAGGCGATGATCAGCACGGCCACGGCGGCGGTGAACGCCTCGGTGGGGCTGTCGGCGGCCAGGAGCCAGCCGACCAGGGTGGCGAGCGCGAGCAGGATGACGACCGGGACGAAGACGGCGGAGATCCGGTCGGCGAGGCGCTGGGCGGCGGCCTTGCCGTTCTGGGCCTCTTCGACCAGTCGGGCCATCCGGGACAGCTGGGTGTCCGCGCCGATCCGGGTGGCCTCGACGACCAGCCGGCCGCCGGCGTTGACGGTGGCGCCGGTGACCTGGTCGCTGACGGAGACCTCGACCGGTACGGATTCGCCGGTGAGCATCGAGGCGTCCACCGCCGATCCGCCCTCGACCACCGTGCCGTCGGTGGCGATCTTCTCGCCCGGCCGGACCACGAACCGGTCGCCCACGGCCAGGCCGCCGACCGGGATCCGGACCTCGGCCCCGCCGCGCAGCACGGTGACGTCCTTGGCGCCGAGGTCGAGCAGGGCGCGCAGGGCGGCCCCGGCCCGGCGCTTGGAGCGGGCCTCCAGGTGGCGGCCGAGCAGGATCAGCACGGTGACGGCGGCGGCCGTCTCCAGGTAGAGGGTGGACGAGGCGTCGGTGTCGCCGATCGCCAGTGAGAAGTCGTGGTGCATGCCGGGCAGGCCCGCGTGGCCCCAGAACAGTGCCCAGAAGGACCAGCCGAAGGCGGCCAGGGTGCCGAGCGAGACCAGGGTGTCCATGGTCGCGGCGCCGTGCTTGAGGTTGGTCCAGGCGGCGCGGTGGAACGGCAGGCCGCCGTAGACCACGACCGGGCCGGTGAGGGCGAAGGCGAGCCACTGCCAGTTGGCGAACTGGAGGGCCGGGATCATCGACAGCATGACCACCGGGACGCTGAGGACGGCGCTGATCAGCAGTCGGTCGTACAGCGGGTCGGCGGTGTCGGTACCGGCACCGCTACTGACGTCGGCGTCGGCGCCGGTCGGGAGGGCGGGGGCCGGGGGCGGCGGGAGCTCGGCGGTGTAGCCGGTGCGCTCGACGGTGGCGATCAGGTCCTCGACCGTCACCCCGGGGCCGTAGTCGACCCGGGCCTTCTCGGTGGCGAGGTTGACGGTGGCTTCGACGCCGTCCATCCGGTTGAGCTTCTTCTCGATCCGGGTCGCGCAGGAGGCGCAGGTCATACCGCCGATCGACAGCTCGACCCGGTCCCGGACCCCGGGGGTGCCCTGGACGCCGGGGGCGGTGGTGACCAGTTCGCTTCGCTCGCTCATGCGGATCGGCTCCTCGGCAGCTCCTCGGTGGGGGTGTACGGCGGGGTCCGCTGCCCGGGCCCCGCCGTACCGGGTGTGCAGGGAGGCCTAGGCGCTGCGGCCGACCAGTTCGTAGCCGGCCTCGTCGACGGCGCTGCGGACCTGGTCGTCGTCCAGCGGGGCGAGGGAGGAGACCGTCACGGTGCCGGCCTTGGAGTCGGCGGCGACCTCGGTGACGCCGGTGAGGGCGGAGAGTTCCTCGCTGATCGCCTTCTCGCAGTGGCCGCAGCTCATGCCGGTCACGGTGTAGGTGGTGGTGCTGGACATCCGGGCCTCCGGGAGGTGTGGCGCCCCGGGCGTCGGCCCGGGCTCTACTCTGACAACACCATACCCCTCAGGGGTATTTCCGGGAGGGGCGGGTGAAGTGGCGCGCGTCACGGACGCGTGCGCCGGTCGAGCGTATGCGCCGGACCGCCTCAGGCCGGGGAGGCCGGGAGCTGAGCCGGGATCGGCGCGCGCTCGCGCCGGATCAGCAGCCGCAGCCAGAGCAGCCCGCCCAAGGAGACCACGAGCAGTCCGGCCGTGTCGTAGAGGGTGTACAGGTGCACCTGCTCGCTGGTGGGATCGGGCATGTGGCCGAGCTCGAACAGCGCGCGCTGCCAGGAGCTCGCGGTGGTCTTGGCGACCAGCCAGACGGCGATGCCGCTCGTGCTGTCCCAGAGCGCGTGCAGCACCGATACGCCCAGGTAGGTGACGACGACCGGGGTGGTGAAGCGGAACCGCCCGCCGCGGCGCTCGCTGAACAGCACCCCGCCGATGATCGCCGTCCACAGGATGTGGCCGACCGGCGCGAGCACCCCGCGCAGGATCTCCGTCTCGACCAGGTCCTCGAGCGAGAGTCCCTGGATGCTCAGCACGGCGTTGAACGCGTACCCGGCGCTCTCGAACGCGGCGAACCCCGCGCCGACGGTGGCGCCGAGCACCAGCCCGTGCCGCAGCCCGCTGACCCGCAGTCGGCGGCTCACCATGACCAGGGCGGCCAGCTTGGCCGCCTCCTCGATCAGGCCGACGGTGACGTACATCCAGGCCGAGGGCGAGACCAGGTAGCTCTCCAGCACCGAGGCGCCCAGGACGCCGATGATGCCGCCGATGCCGAAGCAGGCGAAGAGCCGGTCCGGGCCGAGGTCGCCGGCGTAGCGCTCGTAGGCCCAGATCACCAGGGTGGCCGGGACCAGGAAGCTGCCGAGCAGCACGATCGTCGGGACGAGGTTGCTGTTCCCGGTGAGGAACGTGACGACGACGGTGGCGCCCCAGAGCAGCAGGCCGACGGCGAAGACCTTCAGCCAGTGGTCGGACGTGGCCGTCGTGCGGGCCGGGGCGTCGGAGATGCGGGGGGTGTTGCGGTAGCCGGACACCGGACGGGGCCTCCTCGGGGTAGCCGCTTTGGTCGAACTGTATGACAAATGGGGCATTTGGGGGCGATCGGGGCGCTCGTGCGGCGGGTCGGCGGACGCGGTGGACGGAAACGCGGTAGGCGGGCGGGTGGGCGCCGCGAACGTCCCTTATGTTCGGTATGTGTTCCCGACCCGCCGTGCCCAGTCCCCCTCGGCCCCCAGCGCCGCCGGGCTGCCGCCGGACCGGCGGCGCGGCGCCCTGCTGGCCGCCGACCTCCAGGACGTGCCGTTCTGGCGGCGCGCCAGCCCGGCGCTGCTCGCCGTGCTCCTGGTCGCACTCGCTGACCTCCTCTCCGGCAAGGACCGCTACCTGGCACCGCTGATGACCGTCGTCCCGGCCGCCGCCGCGCTCACCCTCAGACCGGGCGAACTGCTCGCCGTCTGCGCGCTCGGTCTGCTCGCGGTCTTCGGGCTCAGCCACTACGACCAGGTCGACAACATCAACGACGCACGCTTCCTTTACGGTGCGATGGTCAGCTACGCCGTGCTGACGGTCTTCTCCGCCTGGGTCGCCAAGATCCGGATGCGGCGCGCGGCGGCCTTCGCGGCCGTCAGCTCCGTCGCCGAGGCCGCCCAGCGGGCCCTGCTGCGGCTGCCCGGGCCGGCCGTCGGGCCGCTGCGGCTGGCCGTCCGGTACGTGTCGGCGGCCGACGCCTCACGGATCGGCGGGGACCTGTACTCGGTGCTGGAGACACCGCACGGCACCCGGGTCGCGGTCGGGGACGTCCGGGGCAAGGGGCTCTCCGCCGTGCAGACCGCGGCCGTGGTGCTGGGCGCGTTCCGGGAGGCCGCGTACGACGAGGCCGGGCTGCGGGGCGTCGCGGCGCGGATCGAGGCCAGCGTCGAGCGGCACGTCCCGGACGGGGAGTTCACCACCGCGCTGTTCGCGGAGTTCCGCACGCCCGGGGTGATGGAACTGCTGCAGTACGGGCACGTTCCGCCGATCCGGGTCGACGGCGACGGGCGGGCGCACGTGCTGGACGCCCCCGACCCCTGGGTGCCGCTCGGTCTCGGACGGCTGGCGACCGGCGAACCGGCCAGCTGGGACCAGCCGTTCGGGGCGGAGGACGTCCTGGTGCTCTGCACGGACGGGGTGGTCGAGGCGCGGCACCGCAAGAGCGGGGAGTTCTACCCGCTGGCGGAGCGGGTCGGGCCGCTGGTGCGGGGCGCCACACGGTCGGAAGGGGATCTGGAGGCGGCGGTGGGGCGGGTGTACGCGGACCTGCTCGCGCACACGGGCGGGGAACTGCGGGACGACGCCCTGCTGCTGCTGATCACCAGGACGGACGGCTGACGGCCAGGCGGCTGAGGGCCGGACGGCTGAGGGCCAGAGACCCTCTCTCCTCGCGCGGGCGCCCGCGCGAGGAGAGAGGGTCTCTCAGGATGCGGTGACGTCGGCGAGGGCGCGGAAGAGCAGGGCGGTGGAGGTGGCGCCCGGGTCCTGGTGGCCGATGCTGCGCTCGCCGAGGTAGGAGGCGCGGCCCTTGCGGGCCTGGAGGGGGACGGTGTCGCGGGCGCCCTGGTCGGCGGCGTCGGCGGCCGCCGACGCCGCCTCGGGGAGGGCGGCCCCGGCGCCGGCCGCGGCACGGAAGGCGGCGACTGCCGGGGTGTAGGCGTCGACGATGGTCTTGTCCCCGGGCACGGCCTTGCCGAGGGCGCGGACGGCGTCCAGGCCGGCCGCCAGTGCCTCGGCGACGGCGGCCGGGCCGACGGGGTCGGCGGAGCCGGGCGGGGCGGGATCGGGCAGGGCGGCGCCGATGGCGCGGAAGGCCTTGCCGTAGAGCGGGCCGGAGGCGCCGCCGACCTTGGAGATCAGCGTGCTGCCCACCTTGGTGAGCACGGCGCCCGGGCCGGCCGGCTGGAGGCCGTCGAGGGCTGCCAGGGCGGCGGAGAAGCCGCGCCGGAGGTTGCTGCCGTGGTCGCCGTCGCCGATCGCCGAGTCCAGCTCGGTGAGCCGGTCCTGCTCCTTCTCGACGGCCGCGGCGATCGCGCGGACCCAGGCCTCGGCGAGGGGGGTGTCGAATTCCATGACGTCTCCCGGCTCAGGCCCGCTTGAGGGCGGGGGTGTCGACGGGCGCGTCCCACAGCTCCAGCAGCTGCGGGTCGACCTTGGTGAGGGTGAGCGAGAAGCCCGCCATGTCCAGGCTGGTGACGTAGTTGCCGACCAGGCTGCGGGCCACCGTGATGCCGCGCTCGGCGAGCCGGGCGGCGACCTCGCCGTAGGCGATGTACAGCTCCAGCAGGGGGGTCGCGCCGAGGCCGTTGAGCAGGGCGATCACCTCGTCACCCGGGGCCAGGTGGTGGTCGGCGAGGACGGTGTCGACCACCTCGGCGGCCAGCGCGCGGGCCGGGCGCAGCTTCTCGCGGCGGCGGCCGGGCTCGCCGTGGATGCCGACGCCGACCTCGATCTCGTCCTCGGGCAGGTCGAAGCCGGGCTTGCCGGCGGCCGGGGTGGTGGCCGCGGTGAGTGCGATGGCGAAGGAGCGGGAGGCGGCGTTGACCCGCTCGCCCAGGGCGGCCACCTCGTCGAGCGGGGCGCCGCGTTCGGCCAGCGCTCCGGTGGCCTTCTCGACCAGGACGGTCGCCCCGGTGCCGCGGCGGCCGGCCGTCCAGGTGGAGTCCTCGACCGCGACGTCGTCATCGATCAGGACGGTGCGGACCGCGAGGCCCTCCTCGGCGGCGAGTTCGGCGGCGAGCTCGAAGTTCATCACGTCGCCGGTGTAGTTCTTCACGATGAAGACGACGCCGGCGCCGCTCTCCACGGCCTTGGCGGCGGCCAGCATCTGGTCCGGTACCGGGGAGGTGAAGACCTCGCCGGGACAGGCGGCGTCCAGCATGCCGGGGCCGACGAAGCCGCCGTGCAGCGGCTCGTGGCCGGAGCCGCCGCCGGAGATCACCGCGACCTTGGGCCCGGCCGGGCGGGTGGCCCGGGTGATCACCCGGTTGGGGATGTCCACCGTCAGCTCGGGGTGGGCGGCGGCCACTCCGGCCAACGCGTCCTCCAGGACGCTCTCCGGGGTGTTGATCAGCTTCTTCAACGCTCTTCGCTCCCTTGTGCGGGTCGTCGGCCGTGGACGCTGCTGCCCCGACGCTACGCCAGACGGGGGCGGCGGGCACGGGGTGCGACACGCGGGATTCGAGTCACTCTCCCGGAGTAGCGGCGTCGGCCGCGGGGTCGGTCGTAGGGTCGGTCGCATGAGCGAACACGTGGGAATCGTCCTGGTCTCGCACAGCGCCCGACTGGCCGCCGGGCTGCGCGAGCTGCTCGCCGAACTCGCCTCGGGCGGCGTGCAGGTGGTGTGCGCGGCGGGGACGGAGGACGGCGGGCTCGGCACCAGCTACGACCTGATCGCGCGGGCCGTCGCCGAGGCGGACGGCGGGGCGGGCGTGGTCGTGCTGCCGGACCTCGGCAGCTCGGTGCTCACCGCCGTCACGGTGCTGGAGGACGAGCCGCGCCCGGGCGTGCGGCTGGTGGATGCGCCGTTCGTGGAGGGCGCGGTGGCGGCCGCCGTCACCGCCTCGACCGGGGCGGCGCTGGCGGAGGTGGTCGCGGCGGCCGAGGAGGCCCGCTCGTTCCGGAAGCTGTGAGGCCGCAGCTGTGAGGCCGTCGTGGTGTGGCCGTCATGGTGAAGCCGTTGTGGTGAGGCCGCGGTCGTGAAGGCCACAGCGGTGATGCCGCGGCCGTGACGCCGGGGCGGCTACTTGGCGTCGGCGTAGCAGTCCACCACCGCCGTGGTGAGCGGGAAGCGGACCGGGGTGTCGCCGAACACCAGGCGGCGGGCCTCGTCGGCCGCCTCGGCGACCGCGGCGGCCACCTCGTCGGCGAGGTTGGCCGGGGTGTGCACGATCACCTCGTCGTGCTGGAAGAACACCAGGTGCGGGCGCTCCGCCGGGCCGGCCACCGGAAGCTCGCCCAGCCGGCGGCGCAGGGCGGCGAGCAGGGCGAGCGCCCAGTCGGCGGCGCTGGCCTGGATGACGAAGTTGCGGGTGAAGCGGCCGCGGGCGCGGGCCTGCCGGCCGCCGGCCTCGCCGGCCGTGTCGGGGGACTCGGTGAGGTCGAGGAACTCGGCGGAGGCGGGCGGGCAGACCCGGCCCAGCCGGGAGGCGACCACCCCGCCGTCCTCGCCGGTGCGGGCGGCGGCCTCGACGTAGCCCATCGCGGCGGGGTAGCGGTGGCGCAGGGTGTTCAGCAGCGGGCCGATGTCGCCGCTGGTCTGCCCGTACATGGCGCCGAGCAGGCCGAGCTTGGCCTTGTCGCGGTCGCCCTGGAAGGCGTTGGCGGCCAGCGCCTCGTACAGGTCGCCGCCGGCGGCGGTGCGGGCCAGCCCGGCGTCCTGGGAGAGGGCGGCGAGCACCCGGGGCTCCAGTTGGGCGGCGTCGGCGACGACCAGCAGCCAGCCCGGGTCGGCGACGACGGCGCGGCGCAGGATGCGCGGGATCTGCAGCGCGCCGCCGCCGCGGCTGGCCCAGCGCCCGGAGACCACGCCGCCGACCACGTACTCGGGCCGGAACCGGCCGCCGCGGGCCCAGGCGTCCTGCCAGGCCCAGCCGTGCGCGGCGTGGATGCGGGACAGCTCCTTGTAGCGGATCAGCAGCGCGGCGGCCGGGTGGGTGACGCCCTTGAGCTCCCAGGAGCGGGTGGAGCCGAGCTGGATGCCGTTCTCGGCGAAGGCGCGCAGCACCTGGGTGTGCGAGTCGGGGTTGAAGGGGCGCCCGCCGAGGGCCTGTTGGAGTTCGGCGGCGAGGTCGGCGAGCAGTCTCGGCTGGGCGCCGGGGACGGTCGGGCGGGGGCCGAGGAGTTCGGTGAGCAGCTGGTCGTGGACGTCGGCGCGCCAGGGCAGCCCGTCGTGCGCCATCTCGGCGGCGACCAGCGCGCCGGCGGACTCGGCGGCGACCAGCAGCCGGAACCGGTGCCGGGCGGCCGGGTCGGCGATCGCGGCGATCCGGCGCTGCTGCTCGGCGTGGACGGCGACGACGGCGGTCAGCGGGTCCGCGCCGGGCGGCAGTTGCAGCCGGTCGGGCGCGAACAGGGTGTCCTGCCCGTCGTCGGCCTCGGCGGAGCCGGGCTCGGGCAGGTCGTCCGGGACGGGCAGGCCGCGCAGCCGGGACCAGGCGGCGCCGAGCGAGCGCGGCGCGCCGAACCGGCCCTCGTGCGCCAGCAGCAGGGCCTCGACCAGGCGCAGGTCGTGGCAGCGGGCGAGCCGGTCGGGCAGCCGGGGCAGCAGCGGCGCGTAGGCGCTGTCGGTGGCGGCCCACACCCAGCGGGGCCCCGGCACATCGCTTCCGGCGGCCTCCCGGGCGGCGACGGCGGCGGCGAGGTCGGGGACCTTCTCGGGCGGGCCGAGCGGGGTGCCGGCGTCGTCGAGCGGCTGGAGCCGGCCGCCGGGGCCGTGCGGGTCGGGGGCGAGGGCCGTCCTGGGTGCCACGGGGGCGTCTCCTCTCCGGCGCGCTGTTCTGGCGTGCGGGTACGGGCACGGGTGTGCGGTCGTTCGGGTGTCCGGGCTCGACGTTAACGGGTGGGTACGACAACGGGGGCGGGGGCGCATAGGCAGGGTGGGTGACACCGCGTAGGGTCGGCGAAATGACCGAGAACCCGTTCTTCAAGCCCAGCCCCCTGGTCTACGAACTGCCGCCCTTCGCCGAGATCCGGCCGGAGCACTTCCTGCCCGCGTACGAGCGCGGGATGGCGGAGCAGCTGGCCGAGATCGCGGCGATCACCGCGGATCCGCGGCCGCCGACGCCGGACAACACCCTGGTCGCCCTGGAGCGTTCCGGGGAGCTGCTGCGCCGGGTGGACGCGGTGTTCCGCAACCAGTCGGCCTCGGACACCAGCGAGCTGGTCGACGAGGTGGAGACCGAGGTGAGCCCGCTGCTGGCCGCGCACCACGACGCGATCCACCTGGACCGCGCCCTGTTCGCGCGGATCGAGGAGCTGTACGGGCGCCGCGCCGAGCTGGGTCTGGACGCGGAGTCGTTGCGGCTGCTGGAGACCCGGCACACCCGTTTCGTCCGCTCCGGCGCCCGGCTGGGCGAGGCCGAGCAGGCCCGGCTGCGCGAGCTGAACGCCGAACTCGCCGCGCTCGGCACGACGTTCCAGCAGAACGTCAACGCCGCCACCAAGGCCGCCGCGCTGGTCGTGGACGCGGCCGAGGAACTGGACGGGCTGTCCGCGGACGAGGTCGCCGCCGCTGCGGAGAACGCCCGGGTGCTCGGGTACGAGGGCCGGTTCGCGCTGTCCCTGAAGAGCACCTCCGGCCAGCCCGAACTGGCCCGGCTGACCGACCGGTCGGTGCGCGAGCGGCTGCTGGCGGCCTCGCTCGACCGGGGCCTGGCGGCCAACGGCCCGCTGGCGATCAGGATGGCCGGGCTGCGCGCCGAGCGGGCCGCGCTGCTGGGGCACCCGAGCCACGCCGCGTACGTGGTGGAGGACGAGACCGCGGGCACGGTGGAGGCGGTGTCCGGGCTGCTGGCCCGGCTGGTGGGTCCGGCGGTGGCCAATGCCCGCCGGGAGGCCGCCGAGCTGGCCAAGCTGGCGGCGGCGGACGGGATCGAGGAGATCGCCGCGCACGACTGGGCGTACTACTCGGAGAAGGTCCGGCAGAGCTCCTACCAGGTGGACGCGGCGGTGCTGCGCCCGTACTTCGAGCTGGAGCGGGTGCTCCGGGACGGCGTGTTCTTCGCGGCGGGGCTGGCGTACGGGCTGACCTTCACCGAGCGGCCGGACCTGACGGCCCACCACCCGGACGCGCGGGTCTTCGAGGTGTTCGAGGAGGACGGCGGTTCGCTGGGCCTGTTCATCGGCGACTTCCACGCCCGGGCGTCCAAGCGCGGCGGTGCCTGGATGGACGAGCTGGTGAGCCAGTCGGGGCTGACCGGTCGGCGGCCGGTGGTGCTCAACAACCTGAACATCGCCCGCCCGGCGCCGGGCGAGCCGGTGCTGCTGGCCTGGGACGAGGTGCGCACGCTCTTCCACGAGTTCGGGCACGCGCTGCACGGCTTGTTCTCGGACGTGCGGTACCCGCTGTTCGCGGGCACCTCGGTGCCCCGGGACTTCGTCGAGTTCCCCTCGCAGGTCAACGAGATGTGGATGGTCCGGCCGGAGGTGCTGGCCAACTACGCGCGCCACCACGTGACCGGGGAGCCGCTGCCGGCCGATCTGGTCGAGCGGATGGTGGCGGCCGAGGGCTTCGGGGAGGGCTTCCGGACGGTGGAGTACCTCGCGGCGACGCTGCTGGACTGGGCCTGGCACACCGTGCCGCAGGGCCGGGAGATCGCGGACGCCGAGGAGTTCGAGGCACGGGCGCTGGCGGAGGCCGGGATCGCGGTGCCGGCGATCCCGCCGCGCTACCGGACGGCGTACTTCCAGCACGTCTTCGCCAGCGGCTACAGCGCCGGGTACTACGCGTACATCTGGTCGGAGGTGCTGGACGCCGACACCGTGCAGTGGTTCGAGGGCAACGGGCGCGCGGTGCGGGAGAGCGGCGAGCTGTTCCGGCGCGAGCTGCTGGCGCGCGGCTACGGCCGGGACCCGCTGGAGTCCTTCCGCGCGGTGGTCGGCCGGGCGCCGGAGACCGGTCCGCTGCTGGCGCGGCGGGGCCTGCTCTAGGCGCCTCCCGGGCGGCCCCGGTGGCGGTCAGCGCGGTGTGACCGTGACCGTCACCGGGGTGCCCGGGCGGGCGTGCGGGAGGCGGATCCGGACGGTGCCGGCCCGCCCGCCGGCCGGCTGCTCGACGTCGACGCGGGCGGCGGCGGGGGTGACGGTGACCTCGGCGCCGTGCGGGAACGCCGCCGGGGGCAGGACGAGTTCGCTGCCGTGCCGGGTGCCGTCGGCGCTCCAGCGGACGGTGGCGGCGTCGGTGCGCACGTCCGTCCCGGCGACGGCCGCCGGGTACGGGCCGAAGGCGGGCTCGTCGCCGGGGGCGGGGCGCCCGGCCGGGTCGAGCGCGCAGTAGCCGCCGGTGCCGCGGCACCAGTACCACATGGTCCAGCCCTCGGCGAAGCCGTCCATCGCGGCGACCTGCCGGCGGACCAGCAGGGTGTTGCCCGGCCTGCGGGAGTCGGGCGGGCCCCATTCGCCGACCAGGACGGGCAGGCGGTGGGCGGCGGGGTAGGCGGTGACGGCGGCGGTGTAGCGCTCGACGAAGCCGTCGGCCGGGTCCCAGTCGGCGCCGTTCTCGACCGCGGTGTCGTAGAAGTGCGGTGCGTAGCCGAGCCGGGGCGGGCCGGGGCGCGGGTCGTCGAAGCCGGGCAGCCGGGTGGGCACGCCCTGGCCGACCAGGACGGTGGGTTCGACGAACAGCCAGGCGCGATGGTCGACCCGGCGCACGGCGGCGATCAGGCGGCGGTACATGTCGGCGAGCCGGCCCTGTTCGAGGGCGGCGGAGGCGGCGGCGAGCACGGCCGGGTCGCTCGGGTCGCCGTCCACCGGGCCGAACGGCTCGTTGAACAGGTCGTAGCCCAGCAGCGAGCGGTGGCCGCGCAGTTCGAGGGCGAGCCGGGTGTAGAAGTCGGCCTGCCAGGCGCGCAGGTCGGGGTCGTCGTAGAGGTGGCGGAAGGCGGCCTGGACGGCGGGCTGGAAGTAGCCAGCGAACCAGTCGTTCGGGTCGGGGGTGAACGGCAGGCCGTCGTCCCGGGTGGCCCAGGGCGGGATGCCGCGGTCGCCGCCGCCGAACGCCGGCCCGTAGACGTCCTGGTGCAGGTCGATCAGGGCGAGCAGGCCGTACCGGTCGGCCCAGCCGAGGAGTTGGCGCAGCCGGTGCAGTTCGGCCGGGTCGAGGCGGCCGCGGACGGGCTCCAGCCTGTTCCAGGAGACCGCCACCCGGATCAGGGTGAAGCCCTGTGCGGCCAGGGACTTGAGGTCGGCCTCGGTGGTCTCGGCGTACTTGTCGAGGTTGAAGCCGCGCAGTTGGAGGCGGCGGCCCTGGGCGTCGGTGAAGGCGGTGCGGCCGTCGGGGCCGGTGGCCGTCGCGGCGGGGAACCGCGCGGGCGGGCCGGTGTGCGCGGCGGCGGGGGTGGCGGGGGCCGCGGTGAGGGCCGTGGTGGCGGCGAGCAACAGGGCGGCGGCGGTGCGGCGCAGGCGCATCGGGACCTCGTACGGCGCGGGGGTGGGGGCCCGATGATGCCCGCGGTGCCACGTGTCGCACAAGGGCCCTGCACGGAAGGGGAGTTCAGTCGGCGTCCGGGGTCGAGGCCGGGGTCGGGGCCGGGGTGGCGGGGGTGGGCAGGTCCGCGGCGGCGGCCAGGCGGCCCCAGAGCAGGTCGGCGAGCGCCTGCACCATGCGGGTGCGTGAGCAGGGTCTGGTCTCCAGCCACCAGTCGCCGGCCGCCAGCACCATGCCGGTGATGCCCCGACCCCAGGCCTCGGCGAGCAGCTCGCGGTCCGCGCCGAGGTCGACCTGGCTCTGCACGGCCCGGGTGATCTCTGCGGCGATCTGCCGCAGCGCGGGGGCGAGCGCGGTGCCGGCGCCGCTCGGGTCGCCCGGTTCGGGGTGGGTGAGCAGCCGGTAGACCTGCGGGCGGGCCTCGATCCCGGCCAGGTAGGTGTCCAGGACGTGTTCGACCCGGTCGCGGCGCTCCAGCGGTGCGGCGAGGGCGGCCCGGACGGCGGCCAGCAGGCCGCCGGTGTGGCGCTCGGTGAGGGCTGTGATCAGGCCGTTCCGGTCGCCGAAGTGGCGGTAGAGGATCGGTTTGGTGATGCCGGCCTCGGCGGCGATGGCGTTCATGCTGGCGGTCGGGCCGTCCCGCTGGATGACCCGGTCGGCGGCGTTGAGCAGCTGCTCGCGGCGGGGCTCTCGGGACATGTGCTGCTCCTCGGGGTCGGGGTCTGACCGGGCGTTGACACCAGTTACCAATCAGTAGCAGACTCCGACGATGTTACCCGAGGTAACCCCCCTGGTCGGCCGTACCCCTTCTTCGGAGGCAAGCACCATGAGCAGCACGTTCTCGCTGGACCCGGGCGCGGACCAGCTCGCCGTACGCGACTGGCTGCACGGCTTCGCCGCCGACGTCGTCCGCCCCGCCGCGGCCGAGTGGGACGAGCGCGAGGAGACCCCCTGGCCGATCATCCAGGAGGCCGCCAAGCTGGGCATCTACTCGCTGGACTTCTACGCCCAGCAGTACTTCGACCCCTCCGGCGTCGGCATCCCGATCGCCATGGAGGAGCTGTTCTGGGGCGACGCGGGCATCGGGCTGTCCATCGTCGGCACCACGCTGGCCGCCGTCGCGGTGCTCGCCAACGGCACCGACGAGCAGATCGGCACCTGGACCCCGCAGATGTTCGGCACCCCGGACGACCTCAAGGTGGCCGCGTTCTGCTCCTCCGAGCCCGACGCCGGCTCCGACGTCTCCGCGCTGCGCACCCGGGCGGTGTACGACGGGGCCAAGGACGAGTGGGTGCTCAACGGCACCAAGACCTGGGCCACCAACGGCGGGATCGCCGCCGTCCACGTCGTCGTCGCCACCGTCGACCCGGAGCTGGGGGCGAAGGGCCAGGCCTCCTTCGTCGTCCCGCCGGGCACCCCCGGACTGAGCCAGGGCCAGAAGTTCAAGAAGCACGGCATCCGCGCCTCGCACACCGCCGAGGTGGTGCTGGACGACGTCCGGGTGCCCGGCAGTTGCCTGCTCGGCGGCAAGGAGAAGCTGGACGAGCGGCTGGCCCGGGCCCGCGAGGGGGTCAAGCGCCCGGGGGGCAGGGGCAACGCGGCGATGGCCACCTTCGAGGCCTCCCGGCCGGCCGTCGGCGCGCAGGCGATCGGCATCGCCCGGGCCGCGTACGAGGTGGCGCTGGACTACGCGAGGACCCGCGAGCAGTTCGGCCGCCCGATCATCGACAACCAGGGCGTGGCCTTCCAGCTCGCCGACATGAAGACCCGGATCGACGCCTCCCGCCTGCTGGTGTGGCGGGCCTCCTGGATGGCGGCCAACAACCAGCCGTTCACCGCGGCCGAGGGCTCGATGTCCAAGCTGTACGCGGGCGAGACGGCCAAGTGGGTCACCGCGCAGGCGATGCAGATCCTCGGCGGCAACGGCTTCACCCGGGAGTACCCGGTGGAGCGGATGCACCGGGACAGCGCGATCTACTCGATCTTCGAGGGGACCAGCGAGATCCAGCGGCTGGTGATCGCGCGGGCGATCTCGGGGATGCCGATCCGCTGAGCCCGCTGGGTCCGTCGAGCCTGCTGAGCCCGCTGGGCTACCGGGCTGTCGGGCCGGCGGCCCGTCGGGCTACCGGGCCGCCCAGAAGGCGAGTCCGGCGGTGAGCGCGCCCACCGCCGCGCCGACGATGGTCTGCGCGGTGGTGTGGTCCCGCAGCACCACCCGGGACCAGCCGATCGCCGCGACCAGCGGGGCGAGCAGCAGCCACAGCGGGCCGAGCGCGATCCCGAGGCAGACCACCGCGCCGGCGGCGACGGCGGTGTGCACGGAGACCTTCCACCAGACGGTGATCACCAGGATCGGGACCAGCGAGGCGAACATCGCCAGCACCATCGCGGTCAGGTCGGCCGGGGCGTCCAGCCAGAGCATCACGGCGAAGCTGGTCGCGACCGAGCCCATGATGAACGGGATGACGGTCAGCCGGCGCTGCCGATGGCCGACGTGGCGGTCCTCCAGGGTGCCCTTGCGGATGCCGCGCTGGATGAACATGGTCGGGATGACGGCCGCGAACAGGGCCGCGAAGGCCGCCCAGCCGAGGCCCGTCCAGCCGTAGCGGATGACGCCCATCAGCGGGAGCATCGCGATGATGACGTTCTTCGGCTCGACGCCGTCGGTGACCCGGCGGGCCCAGATCGTCCGGCTGGTGGGGGCGGTCGTGGCCTCGGTGGTCATCGGGGTGTGTGCTCCGGGTGCGCAAAGGGGTCGGCGTGAAGGGGCGGTGCGAGGGATCGGCGTGACGGGTCGGCGTGACGGGGGCGTCAGGGCGGGGGTGTCGGGACGGCCCGGCACCGATCGGATGATCGTACGCGAGCCCGTCCTCGCGGCCGGTGCCCGGACCCGGGGCCCGGTCCCGGTCGGAGTCGACGTCCGGACCCGGCGCCCGGCCCCGGTCAGAACCGCGCCGGGCGGCCCTCCAGGAAAGCGGCCAGCCCCTCGGACACGTCCGAGGTCTCCCGGGAACGGCGCTCCCAGGGCGCCAGCGCCTGTGCCGCCCGCTCCGCCGGGACGGCCAGCGCGGCCTTCACCGCGCCGATGGTCTGGGCCGAGCGCCGGGTCAGCAGCCGGGCGAACTCCAGTGCCGCGGCGTCCAGTTCGGCACCCGGCAGGACGCGCTCCGCCAGGCCCAGCGGCAGCGCGTCGCGGCCCGTCACCAACTCGCCGGAGAACAGCAGGTACTTGGCGCGGGCCGGGCCGACCAGCCGGGCCAGCCGCACGGTCGGTACCGCCGGGTAGACCACGCCGAGCTTGGCCGGGGTGATCCCCAGCCGGGCGTCCTCGGCGACGAACCGCAGGTCGCACGCGACGGCCAGCTGGCAGCCGCCGCCCACGCAGGCGCCCTGCACCACGGCGACGGTCGGGTGCGGGAAGGCCGCCAGCGCCTCCTCGGCGGCGACGTTGACCGCGTGGTAGGCGTCCGCGCACTCCGGATCGCCGTACACCTCGGCGAGTTCGGCGATGTCCGCGCCCGCGCTGAAGGTGCCGCCGGCGCCGGTGACCAGCAGGGCGCGCACCCCCGGCTGCTCGGCGAGGCGCAGCAGCACCTTCGGCAGCGCCTGCCAGATCTCCAGGGTCACCGCGTTGCGCCGGTGCGGTCGGGCGAACTCCAGGACGGCGACGCCGTCCTCGCCGACGTACGCGTGCAGGCCCTCGGCGTGGGCTGGCAGGGCGGAGCGGTCCCGCGTGAGCAGCGGCTGGTCCATGCGCACCTCCGGGCGGTCGTGGTGCGCCCACTCTCTCAGGAGGCGACGGCGCAGTAGTCTCCGAGGCCGCCCTCGACCAGGGCGAAGGCGCGCGCGGCCCGGTCGAGGGCGGCGGGCAGGGCGGCCGTGGCGCGTTCGCCGGCCAGCATCCGGCGCTGGTTCTCGGTGGTCAGGGCCAGTCGGGCGGCGAGCAGTTGGGCGGCGGCGATCTGTGCGGTGAGCTCGTCGTGGGCCGGGTCCTGGGCGAGGAGTTCGGTGGTCAGCAGGCCCTGCGCGTGCCGGCCGAAGCCGGCGGTGGCGCGCATCGCCAGGGCCGGTGTGCGGTGGATCAGCCGGACCACGTCGAGCACGAGCGGTTCGTCGCTCAACCCGGTGGCCGGGTCGTGCTGCTCCAGCGCGGCGAGGTACTGCTCGCGCAGCGCCGCCACCGCCGAGGTGCCGGGGGCGCGTTCGCGGACCACCCGGGCCGGCTCGTCGAGGTGCTGCTCCATGGGGGCCATGACCAGGTCTTCCTTGGTGGGGAAGTAGTTGAAGACGGTCATCTTGGACACCTCGGCGGCGGCCGCGATCTCGGCCACCGAGACCTGGTCGAAGTCCCGCTCGGCGAACAGCCCGATGGCGGTGCGCCAGATCCGGATGCCGGTCTGGATCTTCTTGCGCTCGCGCAGCGGAAGGGCGTCGAGGTCGCGGTCGTCGTCGGGGCTGAAGCCGGTGTGCGTCGCCATGGTTCGACTGTACCAGGATCAAAGATCGACCAGGATAAAGATTGAGCCGAGCTTAAGAATTGACCAGGTATAAAAAAACTGCCATGGTGAGGACGTGCCGCCGGCCGCACCGGCCCGGCCCGAACTCCACCGACCCTGGGGGGACTTACCGATGGCACCCGCTGCCCTGATGACACCGGCCCAGCGCAACCTGGGCATGCTGCTCTGCCTGGTCACGATCGTGCTGGCCGTGCTCGACATGAACATCGTGTCCGCGGCCACCGTGCCGATCGTCCGGGAGCTCGACCCCGTCCACGGCATCGACCGACTGCCCTGGCTGATCAGCTCGTTCGCTCTCGCCGCGACCGCGCTGCTGCCGCTCTACGGCAAGCTCTGCGACCTGTACGGCGCCAAGCGCGTGCTGCTCGGCGCGGTCGGCACCTTCCTGGTCGGCTCGGCGCTCTGCGGGTTCGCGCAGTCGATGGGCCAGCTGATCGCCTTCCGGGCCGTCCAGGGCATCGGCGGCGGCGGGCTGATGAGCGTCACCATGGTGGTCATCGCCCACCTCAAGGACCCGGCCGAGCGCGGCAGCGGCAAGGGCGGCGCGATGGGCGGGGTCGTCGCGGGCATCGGCATGGCGGTCGGCCCGCTGATCGGGGCGCTGTTCACCGACCACCTCAGCTGGCGCTGGATCTTCTACATCAACCTGCCGCTCGGCCTGCTCGTCCTGGTCGGCACCGCCCTGGTGATCAAGCTGCCGCCGGCGGCCGGCCGCCGCAGCCTGGACTTCCTCGGTGCGGCCCTCGCCGCCGCCTTCGCGACCGGGCTGCTGCTGGTCACCGAGTGGGGCGGCAAGGACTACGCCTGGACCTCCCCGGTGATCCTCGGGCTCGTCGCCGCCACCCTGGCCGCGCTCGGCCTCTTCGTGTGGCGCCAGGCCACCGCCGCCGAGCCGGTGCTGCCGCTGTCGCTGTTCCGGATCAGCGTGGTGCGCCTCGGCTTCGCGATCCAGGGCCTGGTCGGGATGGGCATGACCGGCTCGATCGTCTACGTGATGCTCTACCTGCAGATCGCCCGCGGCATCGACCCCACCTCGGCCAGCCTCTACCTGATCCCGATGGCGGGCGGGATGACGGCGGTCGGCCTGCTGGCCGGCCGGCTCACCGCCCGCGGCCATGCGGAGCGCACCTTCCTGGTGGCCGGCGCGGGCTGTGCGGCGATCGCCCTGCTCCTGCTCGGCCTCAGCGGCCCGACCACCGGGCTCTGGGCGGTCTGCGGCGAACTCGTCCTGCTGGGCTTCGGGATGGGCCAGCTGATCGGCCAGCTGGTCGCGGTGGTGCAGGAGTCCGTCCCCCGGCACCAGCTCGGCGTCGCGACCACCGGGATCCGCTTCTTCCAGACCCTCGGCAGTGCGCTCGGCGCGGCGCTCTTCGGCACCGTGCTGGCCCGGGCCTTCGCGGACGGCGAGCCCGGCCTGCCGCTCGGCGCCGTCCGGACGCTCGGCGGCGCGGCCCGCGAGCACGCGCTGCGCAGCTTCACGGACGCGGTCGACGTGGTGTTCCTGTCGGCCGGCGGCCTGCTGGTGCTGGTCCTGCTGCTCGCGCTGCGGGTGCCCAGGACGGTGGCGGCGGCGGAGCCGCCGGTGCTGGCGGCCTGAGGGGCCTGAGCGGCCTGAGGGGCTGGGGCCCGGGGGCGACGGCCCGGGGAGCGGCGGGGTCCGGTGGGACACGGGGGTGTCCACCGGACCCCGCCGCGTCCGGTCAGGCCCCGGGCGTCCACTCCGGGGCCAGGATCGACCAGATCTGCTTGTCGTGGCGGACCCCGTTGTGCGGGTACCACTCGCGCAGGGTGCCGTCCAGGGTCATGCCGACCCGCTCGGCGACGGCCCGGCTGCGGGCGTTGCCGGCGGAGCACCACCACTCGGCGCGGTGCAGGCCGCGGGTGGTGAAGGCGTAGTCGAGCAGCCGCCGGACGCCGGCGGTGATCAGTCCGCCGCCCTCGCCGGCGGGCTCGGTCCAGGCGCCGATCTCGCAGACGCCGCTCTGGGCGTTGAAGCTCACGAACATCACGCCGCCGACCAGCGTGCCGTCCCGCCAGATACCGTAGATCCGGCCGCTGTCGGCGGCCTGCTGGTCGGCGTAGCGCTGGAGGGTGGCGCGGGCGGAGTCGAGGTCGGTGGAGCGGGTGGCCCAGGGGATCCACGGGTCGGTGTGGGCGCGGGCGCGGTCGATGTGGGCCAGGAACTCGGTCGCCTGCCACGGCTCCAGCGGGCGCAGTTCGGCGTTCTCGGCGAGCGGTACGGCAAACATGGGCTGGCCTTTCACGGGATGCACGGTTCACGGGATGCGCGGTGTGCTGGGAACCATACATAACAAACGTTTGGTATGTACGATGACCCCCATGACACCGGCCCGTGGAGACCATGACGCCCGCCGCCTGGAAGTGTCCGAGGGCGTGTGGCGGGTGCTCTCCAGTCGCGGCTTCGAAGGGCTGACCCTGCGTGCCGTGGCCACCGAACTGGGCGCCTCCACCGGCCTGTTGACGCACTACTTCCCCAACAAACGGGCCCTGCTGAGCCACGCGCTGGACGAGCTCGACCGGCGCTCCGGCTCCCGGCCCCGGCGCACCGCCCCCGCCGACGGCACCCCGCCGCCGCCCCCCGGACTGGCCCGGCTGCGGGCCGCGCTGCTCGACGTCCTGCCGCTGGACGGGGCGGCGGTGGCCGGCAACCGGATCTGGGTCGGCTCCTGGGACGTCGCCCTGTCGGACCCCGCGCTCGCGGCCGCGCACGCGGGTCGCTACGCCCGCTCGCGCGAGGCCCTCGCGGTGCACGTCGCGGACGCTCAGCGGCTCGGGGAGCTCCCGGCCGGGGCCGACGCCGCCGCGCTCGCGACCGGCGCGCAGGCCTTCGCGCTCGGCCTGGTGGTGCAGGTGCTGTTCGCCCCGGCGGAGTTCCCGCCCGAGCGGCAGACCGCTCTGCTGGACGCCTACCTGGCCGGGCTCGCCACCGCCGGCTGACTCGCCACCGCCGGCAGGCTCGCCGCCACCGGCCGAGCGGCCGGCCGGGTTCGCGATCACGGGCCGGGCGGCCGGCCGGGTTCGCGACCGAGCGGTTCCCGGCCGGGTCGGTGGGGCGGATCGTCCCCGGGGCGTGATTCGCCCGGAATTTCGGTTGTTCGGGTCTTCTCCCGCATCCGGTCCGTAGTGGCGGTCATCCGGATCGGCCGGTTATCGCAGTGGCCATGACACGGATAGTCACGGGTTAGGTGCGGTGGGTACGGGCAATCGGGCGGCGTGCGGACGGGATTTCCGGGAGCCCGTGGCGGCCGGGCAATGCGGCCGCCGGCCTGGCGGCCTGCGGGAATGGCGAGGTGGTGCCCCCAGCAGGATTCGAACCTGCGACCTACCGCTTAGAAGGCGGGTGCTCTATCCGCTGAGCTATGGGGGCGGGACGGGCTGCGCCCGGGCGGGCGTGACCGTGGCCGGGTCGGGCGACGAGCGCTGGGGGCGCGCGTGTCCGGCCCCGTACCGTGAGGGTGGGGGTGGGGGTCGGTGGGCCCTCGCCCTGTCGGGGACAGGATAAGGGTGCCCAGTTCCTCGGCCGAGTGTGACGACACCGCCGTTGGTGTGTCGGTTCGGTGGAGCGGTCCGATAATCGCAGGTGAACGCCGTGAGTGCAGCGGTCTGGGAGTGTTCCGAGCCGGACGTTGTGCAGTCGTTACGGGGCTGCCGCCCCACCCGTTATGGATTCGGCACGGAGAATGTGTCGTCACCGGTGCGGGTGGGGGGCCGTATTCGGCTTCCTCCGGTCGGATGACGTGCGCGGACGGTCGGCCGGCGCTGTTCCGGGGCGTGTCGGTTGGGGGCGACGAGCAGTCGGTTTGTT
Organism: Kitasatospora sp. NPDC043949; assembly: GCF_056435365.1. Taxonomy (NCBI): domain Bacteria; kingdom Bacillati; phylum Actinomycetota; class Actinomycetes; order Kitasatosporales; family Streptomycetaceae; genus Kitasatospora; species Kitasatospora sp. NPDC043949. The sequence goes on from NZ_JBWKEQ010000045.1 coordinate 28,177, forward strand.
GTCATGGCCGCGATGAGATGGGCGCGAAGGGGTGCCGAAAGGCCGAAATTCACCCCTGCGAGTGACGTCGGTTTTCCGAGGCATCGAGTTGTCCACAGGATTTCAGAACTCCCTGGCGGGGATTTCCCGCGAAGCACACTCTCAACGCGCGCCGGTCGATTCCGTACGATGCATCGGCGAGAACGGAGAGTGCGCTGTGAACGAGATGCAGGTGACGATCGTCGGCATTGTCGCGACGGAGGTGACCTACGGCGAAACGGGCAGCGGGGTGCCGATGGCCAAGTTCCGGCTCGGCTGCACCGAGCGCCGGTATGACCGGCAGCGCGAGTGCTGGGCGGACGGCGAGACGCAGTGGCTGACGGTGACGGCCTGGCGGGGGCTCGCGGTCAACCTGATCGGTTCGCTCGCCAAGGGGGATCCGGTGCTGGTGAGTGGTCGGCTGCGGCTGCGGGAGTGGATCGACGGCGAGGTGAAGCGCACCGGGGCCGAGATCGACGCCCGATCGGTCGGACACGACCTCACCCGTGGTACCTCGGCGTTCCGTTGGGCGGCGGGGGTGCGCGGGCAGCCGCCGGGCGCCGCCGGGCCGGCCGGGGCGCAGGCTGGCGGAGGGGTGGTGCCGGGGTGGATCGCCGACGCGCTGGAGGCGCGGAAGGCCTCGGCGGTGGCCTCGGCGCCGCGCCCGCCGGAGCCCCCGCCGCCGGTGCGGCCGGTGTCGGGTGGGGCGGCGGAGGCGGAGGCGGGGGAGCGGGGGCGGGTGGCCGAGGGGGAGCGGGGAGGTGGCGAGCAGGCTGCGCTGATCTGACGGGTCGATGACCTTAACTGTCGACAAATATGTTGATCGAGACTGTTGTTGCTCCCGCACGCGCAATCTCGCCCGGATAACGAAAAGTCGCGAGGAGATTCTGGCTGATCGTCAGCTTGTGTCGAAACTGAGGGGGTTGATAACGATCCAGATACGGAATCGTCCTGATTTCGCATGGGGGTTTCGGGGCCTGCGGGGCTCAATAGGATTCGTCTGGTTCATACCCGCAGCAGCGCCACAGGGGGCGCGCGCGGCACGGCAAGTCGGCGGGCTGTCCATCGGTGCGGCCCGGCCCGGAGGGATCCCAGATGTTCCAGAGGCAGGCGCGGAGTCTCCCCCGCATAATCACTGTCATGCTCACGACCAGCCTGGTGTTGGGCGGGGGCCTGTTCGCGGCCGGTGCGGCGGCCGCGGCGGACACCCCGGGTGCGGGCGTCAAGGCCGTCCTCCAGAACACGATGTTGGGCGAGAAGATCGACGTCGAGGGCAAGGGGACCGTCGACGGCGGTCTGTTCACCCTCAAGACGTCCAACGGCGAGATCCAGACCTACTGCATCGACTTCGACAACCCGGTCTACCTGGACAGCGCCGCGAAGTACCAGGAGTCGGACTGGAAGTCGAGCTCCCTCGGCGGCAAGAACAAGGTCGAGGCGGCCTCCAAGATCCGCTGGATCCTGGAGAACTCCTACCCGCAGGTCAAGGACCTGACGGCGCTCGGCAAGACCGTCGGCGTCGACGGCCTGACCGCCGAGGACGCCGCCGCGGGCACCCAGGCCGCGATCTGGAAGTTCTCGGACAACAAGAACGCCACCCCGCGCAACGCCAAGGCCAAGAAGCTGCGCGACTACCTGCTCGGCGACGCCAACAAGGGCATCGCCGCCGAGCCCAACCCCTCGTTGACCCTCAACCCGGACTCCGTCTCCGGCAAGTCCGGCAACAAGCTCGGCCCCTTCACCCTCAAGTCCAGCGCGGCCGAGGTGAAGCTCACCGTCACCGGTGACGCCGCCGACAAGGTCAAGGTGGTGGACAAGGACGGCAAGCCGGTCGGCGCCACCCTGACCGGTCCGATCAAGGACACCCAGCTGTTCCTGGACGTGCCGGCCGGCACCCCGGACGGCTCGGTCGCCCTCGCCGCCGCCGCCGACACCGTCGTGCCCAGCGGCCGGGTCTTCCTCAGCGAGGGCTACGACCCGAAGCGGCACAGCCAGAGCATGATCCTGGCCGGTTCCAGCAAGCTCAGCGTCTCCGCCGGCGCCAAGGCCACCTGGAAGCAGGGCGCGGGCGCGCTGGTCGACAGCACCGCCCAGGTCGAGTGCGAGAACAACGGCGTGCGCGTCACCGTCACCAACGGCGGTGACGAGGCCGCCACCGTCACGGTCAAGCCGGGCAAGCAGCTGACCGTCCAGCCGGGCAAGACCGAGAACGTGCTCGTCCCGGTCGCCGAGAAGGCCGCCTACGACATCAACGTCACCGGCCCGAACGGCTTCGCCAAGGAGTTCAAGGGTGTCCTGGACTGCAAGACCGGTGTGACCCCGCCGACCTCCGGCCCGTCGACCCCGGCCGCGACCGGCACCCCGAGCACCGCCCCGAGCACCGCCCCGACCGGCACCCCGAGTGGCACCCCGAGCCAGGCCGGCACCCCGTCGGCCGGTGCCAGCACCGCCGCCGGCGCGCACCCGAGCCCGGCCGCGACCAGCTCCGCCCCGGGCACCGGTGGCCTGGCCCAGACCGGTGCCAGTGACTCGACCCCGATCCTCGCCGCCGTCGCCGGTGGCCTGGTCCTGGCCGGTGGCGCCGCGGTCTTCGTCCTGCGCCGCCGTGGCCGCCACGGTCGCACCGCCGCCTGAACCGCCCCGCAGGCCCGGAGGCGCTGACCTCCTGAGGCCCTGACGGCACCCGGCCCGGCCCCCGCACCCGCTGCGGGGGCCGGGCCTTCGCCGTTCAACCCCGCGCTGCGGATACCCCCGTGGGGCACACCGGGCGTTCGGGGCTCCCGGCCGGGTGCGGCACAATGGAAGGCTGCAAGCCGAATACTCCCGACGACGCCGGAGCGATCTCACGTGGCGGAATACATCTACACGATGCGCAAGGTGCGCAAGGCGCACGGAGACAAGGTCATCCTTGACGACGTGACGCTCAGCTTCCTCCCCGGGGCGAAGATCGGCGTCGTGGGCCCCAACGGCGCGGGCAAGTCCACCGTGCTGAAGATGATGGCCGGCCTGGAGCACCCCTCCAACGGCGACGCCTTCCTCTCGCCCGGTTTCACCGTCGGCATGCTGCTCCAGGAGCCGCCGCTCGACGAGACCAAGACCGTCCTGGAGAACGTCGAGGACGGCGTCAAGGAGATCAAGGGGAAGCTCAACCGCTTCAACGAGATCGCCGAGCTGATGGCGACCGACTACTCGGACGCCCTGCTGGACGAGATGGGCAAGCTCCAGGAGGACCTGGACCACGCCAACGCGTGGGACCTGGAGGCCCAGCTGGAGCAGGCCATGGACGCGCTGGGCTGCCCGCCCGGCGACTGGCCGGTCACCAAGCTCTCCGGTGGCGAGAAGCGCCGCGTGGCGCTCTGCAAGCTGCTGCTGGAGTCCCCCGACCTGCTGCTCCTCGACGAGCCCACCAACCACCTGGACGCCGAGTCGGTGAACTGGCTGGAGCAGCACCTGGCCAAGTACCCCGGCACCGTCGTCGCCGTCACCCACGACCGGTACTTCCTGGACAACGTGGCCGGCTGGATCCTGGAGCTCGACCGCGGCCGCGCCATCGGCTACGAGGGCAACTACTCCACCTACCTGGAGTCCAAGCAGTCCCGCCTCAAGGTCGAGGGCCAGAAGGACGCCAAGCGCGCCAAGCGGCTCCGCGAGGAGCTGGAGTGGGTCCGCTCCAACGCCAAGGGCCGCCAGGCGAAGTCCAAGGCCCGTCTGGCCCGCTACGAGGAGATGGCGGCCGAGGCGGACAAGATGCGGAAGCTGGACTTCGAGGAGATCCAGATCCCGCCGGGCCCGCGTCTGGGCAGCATCGTCATCGAGGTGGAGAACCTCTCCAAGGCCTTCGGCGAGAAGATCCTGATCGACGACCTCAGCTTCACCCTGCCGCGCAACGGCATCGTCGGCATCATCGGTCCCAACGGCGCCGGCAAGACCACGCTGTTCAAGATGCTCCAGGACATGGAGACCCCGGACTCCGGCGTGGTCAAGGTCGGCGAGACCGTCAAGATCAGCTACGTCGACCAGAGCCGTGCCAACATCGACCCGAAGAAGACCCTCTGGGAGGTCGTCTCCGACGGTCTGGACTGGATCAACGTCGGCCAGGTCGAGATGCCGTCCCGCGCCTACGTGTCGGCCTTCGGCTTCAAGGGCCCGGACCAGCAGAAGCCGGCCGGCGTGCTGTCCGGCGGTGAGCGCAACCGCCTGAACCTGGCGCTCACCCTCAAGCAGGGCGGCAACCTGCTGCTCCTCGACGAGCCCACCAACGACCTCGACGTCGAGACGCTCTCCTCGCTGGAGAACGCCCTGCTGGAGTTCCCCGGCTGCGCCGTGGTCATCTCCCACGACCGCTGGTTCCTGGACCGGGTGGCCACCCACATCCTCGCCTACGAGGGCGAGAGCAAGTGGTTCTGGTTCGAGGGCAACTTCGAGTCGTACGAGAAGAACAAGATCGAGCGGCTCGGCGCCGACGCGGCCCGCCCGCACCGGGCCACGTACAAGAAGCTGACCCGCGGCTGACACCCAGCCGTCACGGCGGCCCGGCAGACTGCCCCTCGGGGCGGCCTGCCGGCCGCCGGCCCGCCGCCACCGCACGGCGGCGGGCGACCGGACGTCGAGGAGAACACCTGTGGCCCGCCACATCTACGCCTGCCCGCTGCGCTGGTCCGACATGGACGCGTTCGGCCACGTCAACAACGTGGTCTTCCTGCGCTACCTGGAGGAGGCCCGGATCGACTTCATGTTCACCCAGGCCGCCGAGGCCGGGGCGGGGGAGTTCGCGGGCGGCTCGGTGGTGGCCCGCCACGAGATCGACTACAAGCGCCCGCTGGTGCACCGGCCGGAGCCGGTCACCGTCGAGACCAGGGTGACCCGCATCGGCGGCGCCTCGCTGACCGTGTCCTACGAGATCAAGGACGTCGCCGAGGACGGCACCGAGACGGTGTACGTCCAGGCGTCCACCGTGGTCGTGCCCTACGACCTGGCGGAGGGCCGGCCGCGCCGGATCTCGCCCGTGGAGCGGGAGTTCCTGTCCCGCTTCATGGACGAGGAGCCCGCCGTAGTCGCCGCCTGAGCACCCACCTCCGACGATTCGAGCTGACCCGCGTTGACCATCACCGCCCGCCTCGCCCTCACCGACGCCGGGGAGGCCGCCGACCTCTCCGCGTTCCTGCTGCGCCTGCTGCGCTTCGACAAGGCGGCGGCCGTCCGGTTGCAGGCGGTGGCCCCGGCCGGGGAGGACGGCGTGCTGGCGGTCTTCGGCCGGCTGCCGCTGGGCGGTTCGGGCGCGCTGGCGATCCGCACCGCCCGGCTGACCGGGCCGGCCGAGCCGACCGATCTGACGGTCTCGGCGGGCCAGCTGCTGGACGGCGTGGACGCCGGGACGGGTGCCGTCGAGCTGCCCGCCCCGGTGACCGGACCGGCCTGGGCCGGGCTGCTGCCGCCGCGCACCGGCTGGCGGCCGGTCGGGGCGCCGCCGGCGGCCGAGGTGTACCCGGAACTGATGGCCGGGGTGCGGGAGTTCCGTGAGCGCAGCGAGGCCGTCCCGGCGCACCACCGCGGCCGTGCGGTGCTGGACGCGCTGGCCGACGAGATCTGGTCCCGCCCGGTCTCCGTGCTGCCGGAGCTGCCGCTGCGGGCGGTGCACGCGGCGTACGTGATCGGCTTCCTGAAGCCCGGGGCCCCGCTCACCGTGCACCGGGCGGGCGGCTGGCTGCGGCTGAGCGCCCCGGCCGGTTCGGTGGCGGTCCGGACGGCGGCCGCGCCCGGCGCGGGGCTGGGGCTCAGCGCGCTCCGGTAACCCAGCCGGGGGCTCAGCCCGATCCGGTAACCGGGCCCGGCCCGGGGCTCAGCCCGGGGTGTTGATCATCGAGGCGGCGGCGTAGGTGAGGTATTCCCAGAGCTGCTGCTCGGCCTCGGCCGGCAGGGCCAGGTCGTCCACGGCGGCCCGCATGTTCCTGAGCCAGGCGTCGTGCGCGGCGCGGTCGACCTTGAACGGCACGTGCCGCATCCGCAGCCGGGGGTGGCCGCGCTGCTCGCTGTAGGTGCGCGGGCCGCCCCAGTACTGCATCAGGAACAGGGCCATCCGCTCCTCGGCCGGGCCGAGGTCCTCCTCGGGGTACATCGGCCGGAGCAACTCGTCCTCGGCGACGCCCTGGTAGAACCGGTGGACCAGTCGCCGGAAGGTCGGTTCGCCGCCGACCTGGTCGAAGAAGGTCTCCTCGCTGAACGTTCCTCGCCGGATCTCTTTCACCCGACCATGGTCGCAGACGCCGACGGGGTCGTACACCGGGACCAAAGGCGTACGACCCCGCAGGGCGTGTGTCGGGGCTCAGGCGACCGGGGCGGCGGTCACACGTCCTCCCACTTGAACAGCTTCCAGGCGACGCCGGTCAGCACGGCCGCGAAGAGCAGCAGCCCGCCCATGGTGGGCAGGGCGTCCATGACGCCGCCGCCGCGGGTCAGCACCGACTGGGCGGCCGTCACCAGGTAGCGCAGCGGCATGACCTTGGAGATGGTCTCCAGCCAGCCGGGCGCGCTGTCCAGCGGGATGAACGCGCCGGACAGGAAGGACATCGGCAGCACGATGATCTGCGAGATGCCGTTGGCCGCCTCCTCGGTCTTGGCGACCGAACCGGCCAGCAGGCCGATCGACATGAAGGCGAGCGTCGCGCAGGCCACCAGCGGGATGACCAGCCACCAGTTGCCGGTGAGCTTGAGCCCGAAGAAGTTGGTGGCGACCGTCAGGAAGACGGTGGTCTGGAGGAGCGAGGTCAGCAGCGAGACCAGGATCCTGGAGCTGATGACCGTGCCCGCACTCACCGGGGCCAGCCGCAGCCGGCGCAGCACCTTGCTCTTGCGCCACCCGACCAGGGTCAGCGCGGCACCGAACACCGCGCCGGTGGCGACGGCCCAGCCGAGCAGGCCGGGGGTGAGGAACTGGATCGGCTTGAGCGACTGGTCCTCTACCTGTTGGGCGTCCAGCACGTAGGCCGGCTTCTGGCCGGTGGCGGCCTGGTTGGCGCTCTGGACCACCGAGTTGACGATGCCCTGGAGCGCGCCGGCACGGACCGTGTCGGCGGCGCTGAAGCGCAGCTCGACCTTGCCGTCCGGGCCCTGCTCGATCATCGCGTCGAAGTCGCCCTTGCGGACCTTCTCCAGTGTGGCGGCCGCGTCGTCGGTCCTGGTGATGGTGAGGACCTTGTCCAGGTCGACCCGGCCCTCGCCCTGGATCGAGTCGAACAGCTTCACCGCGCCGACCTGCGCCACCTTGGCGTGCGGGCTGCCGGAGCCCTTGCCCACGGTGCCGAAGAACACCAGGAACACCAGCGGGAAGAGCAGGATGAAGAAGGTCGCGGTGCGGTCGCGCTTCATGCCGAGCAGCATCGCGCGGGACAGGCTCCAGAACGCGCTGACCCGCTCCCGCTCGGCGCTCGCGCCGCCGCTCGACCCGTCGCGCCGGGCGGGGGTCTTCGGCTCGGTGGACGTGCTGGCGGTCATGCGCGGTACTCCCGTCCGGTCAGCTGGAGGAAGACGTCCTCCAGGGTGGCGCCGCGCACTTCGAGGCCGCGCAGCGCGTTCTGCTCGGCCAGGACGCTCAGGACCGGGGCCGGGAGGCGGGTGGAGACGGAGAGCGAGACGCTGTCGTCCTCCAGGGCGGCGATGTCGGCGCCGGCCGTGGTGAGCAGGTCACGGGCGCGCTCGACGGACAGCTGGCCGGACGCGATGCTGATCCGGACGGTGTCGTCGATCTCGCGGATCAGCGTCGCCGGGGCGCCGGTGTGCAGGATCTTCCCGTGGTCCATGATCGAGACCCGGTCGCAGAGCACCTCGGCCTCGTCCAGGTAGTGGGTGGTCAGGACGACCGTGCGGCCCTCGCCGTTGATGTCCCGCAGGAGGTCCCAGAGGTTGCGCCGGGCCTGCGGGTCGAGGCCGGTGGTGGGCTCGTCCAGGAAGACGATCTCCGGGTCGTGGGCCAGCGCGCAGGCGATCGACAGGCGCTGCGCCTGACCGCCCGACATCTGGTCGGTCATGACGTCGGCCTTGTCGGTCAGGCCGACCCGCTCCAGCATCGCGTCGGCCCGCTTGGGGCCGACCCCGTAGAACGACGCGAAGGTGCGGATGGTCTCCCGGGCCGTCAGTTTCCGGAAGAAGGCGGAGGCCTGGAACTGCACGCCGATGCGCGGCAGCAGTTTCGGATTGCGCGGCCAGGGCGCCAGTCCCAGCAGCTCGACCCGGCCCTCGTCCGGCTTGCGGACGCCTTCCAGGATCTCCATCGTGGTGGTCTTCCCGGCGCCGTTGGGGCCCAGGATTCCATAGAATTCGCCGGCCTCGACGGTGAGGGACACCCCGTCGACGGCCTGCACGTCCCCGTACCGCTGACGGATGCCGTCGGCGGATATAGCTGCAGTCATGTGGCCTGAGCCTAGGGCTTGCGAAGGTCCCTGTGCACGTCGGTGGCGACGAATTTGTGGATCGTTTGAGGAATCGGGAACAAGCCGGGCCGGGCGGAAGTTGAATTCCGCCCGGCCCGGCCGGAGTTATTGCCGACGGCCTTTCAGGCGCGGTGCACCGTGATCGTCGTCCAGGCTCCGATGTGGATCCGGTCGCCGTCGTTCAGCGGCACGGCGGTGTGCGGGGCGATCGGCTCCGCGCCGCCGTTCACGGTGGTGCCGTTGGTCGAGTCCTGGTCCACCAGGACCCAGCTGCCGTCCGCCTGTTCGGCGAGCATCGCGTGCTGGTGCGAGGCGCCCGGGTCCTCCGGCGGCACCGACAGGTCGATCTCCGGCACGGTGCCGCGGTGCTGGCTGCGCCGCCCGATCCGCAGCTGGCCGCGGCCGGTCAGCGGGATGCGCCGCTCGGGGCAGTACGGCGGGAAGAACAGGCCGGCCGCCTCGGGGCCGCTGCGGGCCATCATCTCGGTGAAGTACTCGCGGTCGGCCGAGACCACCGCGATCCAGTTGGCCCGGAGCGGCTTCGCGGGGGCGGCCGTCGGTTGCGGCTGCTGGGGTTGCTGCGGCGGCTGCTGCTGATGCGGCGGGGCGAGGTGGAACGAGGTGCCGAAGTCGCCGCCGCGGTTGTTCGGGCCGGGGGGCTCGGCGTACACCGGGCCGGAGTCCTCGCGGACGGGGGCCTCGGGGAACGCGCCCTCCGGCGTGGGCCCCTCCTGCCCGTTGGCGGGCAGGGAGGGAGGGTAGCCGTAGGTGTGCGCGGGCGCGGGGGCCTGCTGCGGGTGCTGGGTGTGCTGCGGCTGCGGCTGCTGCGGGAGGGGCGGTTGGCCGTACGGCGGTTGGCCGAACGGCGGCTGTGCGGCCGGCGCGCCGCCGTACGCCGCCGGGATGTTCAGCGGCGGCTGGCGGCGCGAGGGGGTGGAGAGCTCGTAGTCGTACCCGCACTCCTCGCAGAACCGTCCGGTCTGCGGGCTGCGGCAGATCGGGCAGACCGTCAGGCCCTCGGTCAGGTTGGGGTGGCCCTGGGCCGGTGGCGGCGGCATCGCGCCGGGCTGCGGCGGGACGCTCCCCGGCGGCATCGGCGGAGGCGACAGCGGCGCGCCGTAGGGCGTGCCGCGGTGGTCCGGGTGCCTGGACTGCTCGAACGAGTCGGGTGCCTCGGGCGAGGCGGGTGCCCCGGGCACCGGGTGGGAGCCGTACGCCCCCGGGTGGGCCCCGTGGGCCCCGTGGGCTCCCGGGTGGGCTCCGGGCGGCGTCGGGGCCGGCGGAGTCATCGGGAAGCCGCAGAAGTCGCACCAGTCCTCGGCCTGCGACTCGTGGCCCCTCGGGCAGATCGGCATCAGTTCCCCCTCACATCGAGCCGGCTTGGGGCGGCGTCGCACCGGGTCGTCGGCCCGGTCACGTCTTCAGCGGTCACTTCTTCACACGCACCGTCTTGGTCGACCGGGTCTCAAGGGTCATCGAGTCGGCCTCGCTCACGTTCTTACGGAACCGAACCGTACCCTCCTTCGGGTCCACCACGTCCACCACCTTCTGCAGCAGTTTGTAGGTGCCCTCGTTGCCGGTCGCGTGCGCGATCCGGACGGCGGCGCCCAGCTTGGACGTGGCGGTGTCGACGTCCCCGGCCCGGTGGGCCTCCAGGCCCTCCTGGATGGAGGAGGCCAGCTCGGCCTGCCCGGTGTAGTGGGCGACCTGCGGGCTGATCCGGGTGGAGGAGGCCAGGTCGTCGGTCCACACCGCCTTGACCAGGCCCTGGGAGAGCACCTCGGGGGTGCCGCTGCCGACCTGCGGGGGCAGCACCAGGCTGATCCGGGCGGCGAGCATCTCGTTGCCGATGGAGGCGGCCGGGACCTCGACGCAGACGTGGTAGTCGCGGCTCTCGTCGCCCCAGGAGCCGGTGGGGTAGTCGCCGGCCCGGGGGCCGGCCTCGGCGCGCCGGGCGGTGAGGTCCTCGACCGCGGGCGCGACCTGCTTGACGAACTTGACCGCGGCGTTGGCCGGGGTCCAGATCCGCAGCGCGACGTCGGCGACCTGCTTGCCCATGGCGCCGGCCATCATCGAGCGGAAGTCCTCGGCCAGGCCGGAGGGTTCGGCGACGATGTCGACGGTGCCGAGCAGCGCCGAGGAGATCTTGCGCAGCTCGTCGATCCGCCAGTCGGTGCCGACGCCGCGGCAGTCGGCGGTGAAGTGTCCGGTGACCCGCTCGATGGCGCGTTCCAGGTCGACCGCCGACTCGTGCTCGTTGTTGCCGTCGGTGAGCAGGACGGCGTGCCGGATGGCGATGTCGCGGCGGGTCAGGAAGAGCTTGTCGGCCTTGGCCAGCCAGGTGCCCATCGCGGTGCCGCCGGCGGCGGTGAGGCGGCGCAGGGACTCCTTGGCGTGGCCGCGGGTGGTGGCGGAGGCGGTGGCGAGGGTGCCGTCGCCGGGGTAGATGTCGCGGGCCTCGTGGGTGCCGGCGACCACGGCGAAGGCGGTGCCGTCGCGCAGCGCGTCGATGGCGGCGGCGGTGGCCTCGCGGGCGCCGTTGATCTTGGTCTTGGGGTAGTCCATCGAGCCCGAGCAGTCCACCAGGATCACCACGGCCGCGGCGGTGTCGGCGCTCTGCGGGCCGCCCGCGTCGGCGATGCCGAGCGGGCGGCCGCCGGAGGTGCCGCCGCCGGTCGCGGTGACCGTGACGATGGCGTTGACCTCGCGGGCGCCGTCGGCAAGGTACTCGTTCTGGAAGATCTCCACGTCGAACCTGGGCAGGTTCGGCTTCGCCAGTGTTGCCATGGGCCGGTGGCTCCCGTCGGAAGGGTCGTCGGTACGGATCGGTCGGTGGGGGCCGGCCGCGTCGGGGGCGGGCCGGCGGGCCGGGTGACCGCCGGGGTCGGCCCCGGGCGGGCGGCGTCCGGTCAGGCCGTCGGCGGGTGCGGCGGCTGCGGGGGGACGGTGGGTGCGGCGGGAGCGGTGGGCGGTGCGGGGGGCGCCGGCGGGGCGGCGGGGGGCAGCGGGGCGGCGGGGGAGCCGATCACCGGGAGGTCCGGCAGGGTCGGCTCGTAGTCCTCGTCCTCCTCGGCGGCGCGCCTGGCACCCGCCGCGGTGATCAGCGGCAGGTCGAGCGCGGTGGCGGTCCGGGGGTCGTCCTCGTCCTCGCCCTGGTCCTCGGCACCGGCACCGACGCCGGCAGCGGCGCCCGCGGCCGGCGGGTCGATCGGCAGGACGGCGACGGTGATGTTGTCGTGGCCGCCGGCGGCGATCGCGAACTTCACCAGGGTCTGTGCCGCCGCGAGCGGTTCGGTGCGGGCGTCCGGCCGGACGAAGTACGCCAGGTCGGTGGCGGCCTCGGCGTAGTTCCACAGCCCGTCGGTGCAGATCAGCAGCACCCCGGGGACGTGCGGCGTGAAGTCGAGGGTGTGCGGGACGACCTCCTCGGCGTCGGCGCCGAGCCACCCGGTGATCGCGTGGGCGCGCGGGTCGGCGTACGCCTCGGCCTCGCTCATCAGCCCGGCCTCGACCATCCGGGCCGCCCAGGAGTCGTCCTGGGTGAGCCGGAAGGGCTCGGCGCCGGCGCGGTCGTCCGGGATCCAGTAGGCGCGGGTGTCGCCGACCCAGCCGATGGTGATCCGGCCGCCGGAGGCTATGGCGCTGACGTAGGTGCAGGCGGGCGCGTTGAGGTCGGGCCGGGCGGGCCCGGGGCCGGCCTGGGCGAGGTCGGCGACGGCCCCGGCGGCGTCGGCGATGGCCTGGCGCATGGCGGCGGTGGGTTCGCGGCCCGCCTCCAGGGCGCTCAGCAGCGACTCGGAGGCGGCGTCGACGGCGGTCTCGGAGGCCTCGTCCGGCCGGTCGGAGGAGGAGACGCCGTCGCAGACCACGGCGACCACGACCGGCTCGCCGCCGGGCAGCGAGGTGGCGGCGATGGTGAAGGAGTCCTCGTTGCGGTGGTGGCGCACGCCGCGGTCGCTGACCCCGGCGACGCCCGCGAGGGACTTCTCCATGTGGTCGCGCGGGCGCGGCTGGGCGCCGCCGCACGCCTCGCAGTAGCCGTCCGCGGTGACCTGCGGCAGCCCGCAGTGCGCGCAGACCGGCCCGTGCTGGGGCGGGACGCCCTCGGCCCGGGCGGTGGCCCAGTTCGCGGGCATCGCGCCCGGGGCGGTCCGGCCGTCCCGGCTGGCGCCGCAGGCGCCGCAGTAGGCGTCCTCCGGCTCCAGCGGTTCGGAACAGCTCGGGCACACGGTCTGCTGCGGCATCGGCTACACCCACGTCCTGGGGCGGGCGCGGTTGGCCCGCTCCACCATCTCGATCCTGGTCTCGGCCCGGTCGGCCAACCGGGCGAGTACCCGGTAGGACTGTTCCAGGGCGAAGCGCAGTTCCCGCTCCACCGCAGGTCGTCCCAGCACCGTGGTGCCGCCGCCCTGCTGGGCGCCGGTCGAGCCCGCGGTGACCCAGCCGAGGGCGGCGCCGAGCAGTTCGACGGCCAGTTCCTCGCGGCGGCGGTCGTCCAGGCGCAGCGCGGTCAGCTGGTCGGAGCTGGCGCCGAGGTCGGCGGCGAGCGGGTCGGTGGCGGGCCGTTCGCGCAGCCGGGCGCGGACGGCCGCGATCCGGGCGGCGGTGTACTGGTTGGAGGTGGCCGGGACGGACTCCAGGACGCGGACGGCACCGGGCCGGTCGTCCTCGGCCAGCCGGACCCGGGCGAGCCCGAAGGCGGCGCTGAGGTAGGCCGGGTCGGTGGTCCAGACCAGTCGGTAGAACTCGGCGGCGTCGCCGCCGTCGCCGAGGAGCTCGGCGCAGATGGCGAGGGCCAGCTTGGGGGCGGCCTCGCCGGGGAAGGCGTCGTAGACCGCGTCGAAGGCCTCGGCGGCGGCGCGCAGCCCGGCCTCGTCGGGCGAAGCCGGGCCGTCCGGGCCGTCCGGCCCGTGCACGGCGCCGACGAGGGCGATCGAGCTGCCAGGGCCGTCCGGGCCGTCCGGCCCGTGCACGGCGCCGACCAGGGCGACCAGGCCGCGGTACCAGACGACCCGCCAGTCGTCCGGGTACTCCCGTTCCAGGGCGTCGAGGGCCTCCTCGGCGGCGGCGCGGCGGCCGAGTTCGAGGTGGGCGCGCAGTTCGCGCAGCCGCCGTTCGATGGAGAGGGCGGGCGCGCCGGACAGGGCGGCGAGCGCCTCCTCGGGGTCGGTGGCGAGCAGGGTGGCGAGGAAGCCGGCGTTGGGGTCGCCGGGGTCGACGCGCGGGACGGGCAGCGCGAGGGCGGCGGCGGCCGGGTCGAGGGCGGTCACCAGGAGCTGTCCGGGCTGCTCGGTGGGCATGACCAACTCGGTGTCCACGACGCGTAGTTCGGGGCCGAAGAGGGTGGACAGGGCGGGCCGGGCCCGGCCGTCCTGGAGGGCGAGGATCTCGCGCAGCACGCCGGTGAGCTGGTCGGCCATCTCGTCGGCGGAGGAGAACCTGCGGGCCGGGTCCGGGTCGGTGGCGCGGACCAGGAAGCGGTAGTACGACTCGTAGCGGGCGAAGACCTCGACGTCCTCGGGGCCGGGCAGGGTGTCCCGGTAGGTGGTGCTGTAGCCCTGGAAGTCGAAGGTGAGCACCGCGAGGGTGCGGGCCACGGTGTAGAGGTCGGAGGCGGGGGAGGGGCCGTGGGTGGCGATCTCCGGGGCCTGGTAGCCGACGGTGCCGTAGATCGGGCCGTCGTGGTCGAGGCGGCAGACGGCGCCCATGTCGATGATCTTGAGCGCGTCGCCGCTCTGGATCACGTTGTCGATCTTGAAGTCGCAGTAGATCAGGCCCCGGCTGTGCAGGTACCCGAGCGCGGGCAGTGCCTCCAGCGCGTACGCGATCGCCTGCTCGACGGGCAGCGGCTCGCGCCGGCCGTCCGGGGTGCGGCGGTCGTTGGCGATGTCCTTGAGCGACTTGCCGCCGACGTACTCCATCACGATGTAGCCGTCGGTGGAGCCGGAGCCGACGTCCAGGTGCTCGGCGAAGTTGATGATCCGGACGATGTTCGGGTGGTCCACCTCGGCCAGGAAGCGGCGCTCGGCGACGGCCACGGCGAGCGCGTCCTCGTCCCCGGTGTCCAGCAGGCCCTTCAGGACCACCCACTTGTCGTTGACCCGCCGGTCGATCGCCAGGTAGATCCAGCCGAGGCCGCCGTGCGCCAGGCAGCCCACCACCTCGTACTGCCCGCCGACCAGGTCGCCGCGGCGCAGCTTGGGCGTGAACGAGTACGGCGTGCCGCACTTGGTGCAGAAGCCGTCCGGGCGGCCCGGCCGGCCGTTCTTCTCCCGGCCCACCGGGGTCTCGCACTTGGAGCAGAACCGCTTGCGCTCCGGGACCTCCGGGTTCTCCAGCACCGCCAGCGACGGATCGGCCGTCTCGACGGTCGGCACCGTCACCAGGCCGGCGCCCAGCCGGTTGCGGGTGCCCGCGCTGACGCTGCCGCGGGTGCTGCGCACCGAGACCGAGCGGCTGCTGCCGGTGCGGGTCGAGCGGTGCGAGCGGGAGCGGCCGGACATCGAGCGGGCCGAGCCGGTGCGGGTCGAGCGGATCGAGCCGCTGCGCGCCGAGTCGGCGGAGAGCCGGGAGGACGGGACGTAGGGCTGGGTGACGCCGGTGTCGCCGCCGGGCGGGGTGAGGCCGCACTCGTCGCAGTAGCCGTCGGCGTCGATGGCGCCGGAGCAGTCCCTCGGGCAGGGCGCGCCGGGGCCGGCGGCCGGCGCCCCGGTGGCCTTGGAGGCCCCGGAAGCCCCGGAAGCCTTGGAGGACACCGCGGCCGGGGCGAGCCCGCACTCGTCGCAGTAGCCGTCCGCGTCGATCCCGCCGTTGCCGGAGCACTCCGGCCGTACGCACGTCCCGCCCATCAACCTCAGCCCCCCTGGACCTGTCCGTCGACCGGCGTGTGGCCGGTCGTCTCCTGTGCGGCCTCGGCCTGCGCCGGCCGCAGCGACTGCTGGAAGCGGGCCACCGCGGCGGCCGCCGCCCGCAGGTCGCAGGGCGCGCTCCACAGCAGCCAGCGCGCCTTCTCGTACCGCTCGATCACTTCCGGGTCCTCGGAGACCCGCAGCCGGGCGGCCATCGCCTTGTACGCGTCCAGCCGGCCGCGCAGTTCGGCGCGGACGGCCAGCGGCTGGGTCACCTCGGTGAGCGACTGCCGGGCCCGGGCCAGCTCCTTGGCGGCGGCGTCCTCCAGCGTGTCCAGCAGCGGCGCCAACCGGCCCCACTGGCCGCCCTGGCGCAACTCCAGTGCCGTCACGATCCGTTCGCGCAGCGCCGAGGCAGGCCCGGGCACCGCCGGGACGTCGCTGGAGGCTATCTTCGCCAGCACCTCGCCGCGCGCCCGGCGGGCCTCGGCCAGGGTGGCGTCGGCCCGCTGGAGCAGGTCGCCGACGCCCTGGAGGCGCTCCTCGGCGTCGTCGCGCAGCCGCAGCAGGTTCTCCAGTTCCAGCCGGACGCCGTCCAGCGCCCGCCCGGCCCGGTCGAACCGCTCGGTGTCCACCACCCCGGCGGGGGTGGCGAAGGCGCCGCCCTCCGGCACGGTGCCGCGCTGGGCGGGCACCCGGGCCGGGCGCCACAGCGCCAGCGGGTCCTCGCGCACCTCGGCGCGCAGCCCGGTGAGGTCGGCGTCCAGCCCGGCCAGGTCGTCGGCGAGCGGGTGGCCGCCGGCCCGCACGCCGAGCGAGGCGGCGAGGTTGCCCACCCGGTGGAGTTCGGCCAGCAGCAGGTCGATCCGGGCCGGCAGCGCCGACCAGACCGCGTCGGCGGCGCTGACCACCTCCAGCACGGTGGCGTACCAGGAGTTCATCCGGGTCATCAGCGTGTCCAGGCTGATCCGCTCGACCAGCCGGGCGGGCGCGCCGAGCAGCTGCGGGCCGTCCGGCAGCGCGCCGCCGGGGACGGTCACCGCGTCGCCGGTGAGCAGTTCGCTCAGCTCGGCGAGTTCGGGCGCGCCGGGCTTGGCCTTGCGGGCCCGTACCGCGCGCGCCGAGGCCAGTGCCTCCGCGTAGCGGTCGAACAGCGCCCAGAGCAGCGGCAGGCCCTTCCCGGCGACGGACCAGCGCTCCAGCGTGCGCCCGGCCAGTTCGGCGCCGTCGAGCAGCCGCAGGCCCGGATGGTCCTGGAGGGCGAGCAGCGCCGACTCGACCGCGTCCCGCTCCGCGCCGAGGCGCGCCAGCGCGCGGTCCACCTCCTCCCGGCTCAGTACCGGGCCAGCCGAAGCCGCCAACGCCGTGTCCTTCCTTCCTCGCGTGCGATCCCGACGTACCTGACGTGCGATCCCACGACATCCCCCGTGCCCACCACCGGTCTCCCCGTGGTGATCGTCCCGAACCCTAGCCGGTGGCCGTTCGGGCGGAGCGGGCGGTGGGCGTCAAGACCGCGTCAACGGCCTGCTGACGCCCGTGCGCCGCCCGGTGCGTCAGCGGGCCGGCCAGTACAGGCCGGGGTCCTTGGAGTTCTCGGGCAGGTAGGGCTGGACCCACTGCTCGAACGACTTCTGCCAGCCCTTGTCCTTGTCCGCGTAGTAGTCGGAGATCACCTGGTTGACCCGGGCGGTGAGGTCGGTGCTGTTCTGGCGCATCGCGACACCGATCGTCTCCGGCTGTTCGAAGCCGTCCACCACCTTCACCGTCTGGTCCTGCGCGGCCTGGCCGACCGCCAGTTCGTCGTCGGTCATGGTGGCGTCGACCTTGCCGAGCTGCATGCGGACCAGGCAGTCGAGCTGGTTGGTCACCAGGACGAGCTGCTTGGCGCTCTTCTTCGCGTTCAGCACGTCCTTGGCCACCGAGCCGTCCGCGGCGCAGACCGTCCTGCCGTTGATCGCCTCGTCGAGGTTCCTGGCCGTGGACGACCGGGGCACCAGGACCCGCTGCTTGATGTTGAAGTACGACCGGGAGAAGGCGACCTTCTTCAGGTTGGCGCAGCTGATCGTCATGGTGCGGACGATCAGGTCGACCTGGTTGCCCGTGAGGGCGTCGACCCGGCCGGCGGTCGACACCGGCTTGAGCACCACCTTGGCCGGGTCGCCCATGACGGCCGCGCCGATCGCCCTCGCGAGGTCGATGTCGAAGCCTTCGAGCTCACCGGTGTTCGGGTTGCGGGCGCCCCAGCGGTAGCTGTTCTGGTCCACGCCGATGATCAGGGTGCCCTTGGCCTTGATGGCCTTCACCGCCGGGCCGTCCACGGTGCTCGGCGGCACGGTGCTGGTCAGGTCGCAGGACTCGGCCTGGTCCTGCCCGGTCGACCGGACGGCCTGCGGTGCGCCCGTGGCGGACGCGGGCGCGGCGCCGGACGGCCCGCCCCCGCCGAGCACGGCCGCGCCGGCGGCCAGCAGCGCCAGCACGGCGGCCGGCCTGGTGCCTGCGGTTCTCCTGCGCATGTGTCCGTTCCCCCCTCTACCGGTACTCGGCCAGTCGGCGGCCCAGGCCGCGCAGTGCGGCGGCTGCGGCCACCACGCCGAGCAGCGCGGCCGCGAGGGCGGCGAGCCGGAGGTCGCCCTCGGTGCCCTTGGCGGAGCGCTCGAAGTGGTCCTGCTCGGTGGTGGCGGCCTGGTCGAGCGCCTTGTCGGTGGCCTTGAAGGCGCCGTCCGCGGTGTTCGCCTCGGCGGCCGGGTCCGCCGTCACGGTCGCCTGCAACGCGCCCTGGTAGTCGGCCTGCTGGGTCTCCAGGGTGTGCGCCGCGTCGTGCCGGGTGCGCCACGTCCCGTACTGCCGGTCGGCCTCGCCGATCTGCTGCCGGGCGTCCGCGGGGGCCAGGTCGAGGGCCTGGCGCAGCGAGCCGGAGTGCTGCTCCATCGGGACGTTCGCGGGCTCGCCCCCGGCGAGCTGCCGGGTGATCGTCGTCCACTGGTCCGCGTACGCGGTGGTGGAGCCGCGGGCGACGAGGTTCAGGTTCTCCGCCAGCCGGGCGGAAAGCACCTGCACCCGGGCGGTGTTGAGGGCCCGCAGCGGCTGCGCGCCCTGCTTCCAGCTCTGCTGGAGCGCGGCGTTGGTGGTCAGGCCGGTGACGGCCAGCCAGAGCGCCCCGGCCAGGACGGCGGCGGTGGCCCCGAGCAGGCCGGGGTTGAACACCCGGTTGGTGCGGCGGAACAGCGTCAGCTGCACCCAGACCAGCGCGCCGAGGGTGAGCACCCCCAGGCCGTACGCGGCCCACGGGCTGGACTTCGCCTCGGCGTAGTCCTTGTCCAGCTCGTCGTTCTCGATGGCGGTCAGCTCGGCGGCGCGCGGCAGCAGGGTGCCCTGCATCTGCTCGGAGGCGTACCGCAGGTAGGCGCCGCCGAGCGGCAGGCCCAGCCGGTTGTTCGCCCGCGCGGTCTCCACCAGGCCGGCGTAGACGGGGAGTTGCTCGCTCAGCTCGGTGAGCTTCTGGTACGCGGGGGAGCCGATGGTGGTCTGCGCGGCGGCCTTGGTGATCAGGTCGGTGGCCGAGGCCAGATCGCCCTCGTAGTCGCCGCGCACGGTCTTCGTCTCCGCCCCGGCGAGCAGGAAGTCGGTGGCCGCCGTGGTGTCGGCGCGGGCCAGTAGGCGGTGGATGTCGGCCGCGTCCTTGCTCAGCGGCTGGCTGTGCTGGACCACCCGGTCGGCGGCCTCCGCCTTGGTCTCCAACTGCCAGGCGGTCAGCGCGCCGAAGGCCACGGTCAGCACCGCGAGCACCGCCCCGGCCAGCCGCAGCCGGCCCGGCGCCGTCCGGGTGGCGTTCGCCAGCCGCGCCCGCAGGCCGGACAGGCCGCGCGGCGCGGGGCCGGGGGGGGGGGGGGGGGGGGGGGGGGGGGGGGGGGGGGGGGGGGGGGGGGGGGGGGGGGGGGGGGAGGGGGGGGA
>NZ_JBWKEQ010000045.1:47429-64862 GCF_056435365.1 Kitasatospora sp. NPDC043949
CTTCCCCCCCCCCCCCCCCACCCCCCCCCCCCCCCCCCCCCCCCCCCCCCCCCCCCCCCCCCCCCCCCCCCCGCGGCGCCGGGTCCGGACACCGGGACGCCCCGGACGCCCCGGACGCCCGGCACGGCCGGCGCCGTGCCCGGCGGGCCGCTCGGCCGTGCCGGGACCACGGCGCCCGGTGCGCCGTTACCTACTGGTGTTGCCACCCGCCTCATCCTCCCCAGGGGTCGAGCCCGCTGTCCGGGGCCCGGCCGATGCCAGCAGTATGGCCGTGACTCCCCGTGGCCACACCCGAATTGCGCCGATCTTGAGCTTGCCCCGCACGTGCCCCGCATGGGTCCCGCACGCCTCCGGGGCCCCCGCCGCCCGGCGGCCGGCGGTGAACCGTCCGACGCGGGATGCACCCTATGCGGTTCCTCGGACAGGCCGGAGCGGCGAGGTCCGGTTGCCGCGTCGGCGCTCGGGGAGCCGAGGACGGACCCCAAGGCCGGCGGCGGGGGCGGTCCCGCGGTGACGCCACCGGTCCCGGCTCGGTCGGTGCACCCGGTTTCGGCGGACACCCTCCGTACGATGGGCGGCATGCGCCTGCTTGGAACGATCACGCCCGACCGCCCGCTGCTCGTCGTCGCCGTGCGCGAGGAAGCCGCCCACCTCGACGACCGGCTGCCCGTCCTGCTCACCGGAATAGGGAAGATCAACGCCACCGCCGCGCTGGCCACCGTCCTCGCCCAGGGCGAGAAGCCGTCCGAGGTGATCAACCTCGGCACGGCCGGCGCGCTGCGCCCCGGCTGGGAGGGCACCCACCACGTCGTCCAGGTCATCCAGCACGACCTCGACACCCCGGCCCTGCTGGCGCTCACCGGCCGCAGTTACGGCGCCCCGCTGGTGGTCGGCAAGGGCGACGGGCCGGTACTGGCCACCGGCGACCTCTTCGTCTCCGACCCGGCGGCCCGCGACCGGCTCGCCGAGCACGCCGACCTGGTCGACATGGAGGGCTACGCCGTCGCCGCCGTCGCCCACCGCTTCGGGGTGCCGGTGCGCCTGGTCAAGCACGTCAGCGACGAGGCCGGCGAGGGCGCGAGCCACACCTGGCGCGAGTCGGTCGACGCCTGCGCCCGCCACCTCGCCGACTGGGTCGTCGCGCAGGGCTGGTGACGGCGCGTCCCGGGGACGCGCGGCGCCGACCGGCGCGGGCGGGTGAGAGGGCGGTCGGCCTCCCTCTCGCCCGCCGCGTTCAGTCGCGGAACCTCGCCCGCCAGGTTCAGCCGTGGACCGTCGCCCGCCGCGTTCAGCCGCGGAACGCCGAGAGGTCCAGCGCCGCCAGCCGCTCCGGATCGGTGAGCACCTCGATCGCCGCGATCGCGCCGTCCACCACGGTGAACGCCATGACCGACAGCGGCCGCCCGCCCTCGCCGATCGCCACCGCGCCCGCGGCGCCGTTGACCAGCGCCGGGCGGGCGAACGGCGACAGCCCGCCCCACAGCACCGGCTGGTCGGCCACGGCGGTCGCGCCCGCCAGCACCACCGGGTGCCCGGACCGCACCGCGCCGCCGTCCGAGCGCAGCACCACGCCCGGGGCGAGCACGGCCACCAGCGCGCCCAGGTCGCCGGCGCGGGCGGCCGCGAAGAAGCCGTCCACGGCGGCCTGCTGACGGCCCGGGTCCGGGTCGGGCGCCGGTGCCTGGTCCTGAACCCGGCGGCGGGCCCGGTCGGCCAGCTGGTGGGTCGTGGCCGCCGTCCGCTCGATCAGCGGGGCGATCTCGGCGAACGGCACCGCGAACAGGTCGTGCAGCACGAAGGCGACCCGCTCGGCCGGGGCCAGCGACTCCAGTACCACCATCAGCGCCAGGCCCACCGAGTCCCCGAGCAGCACCTCCTGCCCGGGGTCGGCCACGCCCTCGCGCCGCAGCAGCGGGTCCGGGATGCGCGTCGGGCCCGGCTCACCGGCCTCGGCCTCCGGCGGCTCCTCGCGGCGCAGCTCCCGGCCGCGCAGCAGGTTGAGGCAGACCCGCGAGACCACCGTGGTCAGCCAGCCGGGGAGGTTCTGCACGTCGGAGGCGTCGGTGCGGTCGTAGCGCAGCCAGGCCTCGTGGACGGCGTCCTCGGCCTCGCTCACCGAGCCGAGCATCCGGTACGCCACGGCCCGCAGCCGGGGCCGCTGCGCCTCGAACAGTGCGGCCCGCTCGTCCGGAGGTAATTTCTCGTCCACCGTGTCACATTCCTTCGCCGCTGGGGGTCAGAGCAACAGGAGCCACCCAACAACGGCTGCGCCGTGGAGATCAACTCCCCACCCGGGGCGAGTCGGAGACGAGGGCTGGCGAACACCCCCGATCGGCCGCCGTCGTGAGTGTCACCGCCGAGTTCTAGGCTGGCCGCCATGCCGACGACCCCGCTGCTCGACGCGATCCGCGCCAACCCCGCCGCCCTCGACTACCTGGCCTGGCCGGGCGACCTCAGCCTCGACCACTACCCGCACGTCGAGGAGGTGGTGCTCGCCTCCGGCGAGGCCCTGGAGCCGGTGGCCAAGGACGGCGCGGGCGGCACCTTCTTCCTGTGCGGGGAGGGCGGCGAGGAGCGTCCCGTCCTGTACGCCGATTCGGAGGGCGGCGCGGCGGTGCTGGCCGTCGGGCTGCCGGAGCTGGTCCGGCTGCTGCTGGCCGTGCCGTGGTGGCGGGACTGCCCGCGGCTGACGGTGGAGGAGAGCGCGGAGGCCGCGGAGGAGTACCTGGAGGACGAGCCCGGCCTGTACGCGGAGCGGGACGCGGCCGCCGCCGCGCTCGGCCTCGAAGTCCCGGGCGTGGCGGCGGCGTTGGCCCGGCTGCGGGAGGTCGCGGTCGGACTCGGGCCCGCGTACGTCCTGCTCAACGCCGAGGAGGGCGGCGCGTACGAGCCGTTGTTCCGGGCCTGAGCGGGTGGTCGTGCGGGTGGTCGTGCGGGCGGGTGGCATCAGCTATCCGGCCCCGGGCATACATGAAGGGTTGTCCGGCATCGGGTCGTGACGGCGGGAGACCGGCCCCGGATCCGACCGGGGGCGGCACGAGGAAAGAGGCGATCGTGGGCGAACTGGACGGCAGGACGGCACTGGTGACGGGCGGCTCGCGCGGGATCGGGCGGGCGGTGGCACAGCGGCTCGCCGCCGACGGGGCGCTGGTCGCGGTCCACTACGGCGGCAACGAGGCGGCCGCCGCGGAGACCGTGGAGCTGATCGCCAAGGCCGGCGGCCGGGCGTTCGCGGTGCGGGCCCGGTTCGGCGAGAGCGGCGCGCTGGACCAGCTGTTCGAGGGCCTCGCCGCCGGGCTGGCGGAGCGCGGCGAGCCCGGTGGGGACGGCGGGGCAGGCCTGGACATCCTGGTCAACAACGCGGGCATCCACCTGGCCGGGTCGATCGGGCAGCTCACGGAGGAGGAGTTCGACCGGTTGATGGCGATCAACGTGCGCACGCCGATCTTCGTGATCCAGCGGGCGATTCCGCTGCTGCGGGACGGCGGGCGGATCGTCAACGTGGCCTCGGCGGCCACCCGGATCGGCTCCCCGGTGCAGATCGGCTACACCGTCAGCAAGACGGCGCTGGTGGCCCTCGCCGCACCGCTCGCCAACGAGCTCGGCCGGCGCGGGATCACCGTGAACACCGTCAACCCCGGCGTGATCCTCACCGACATGACGTCCCAGTGGACGGGCGTCCCCGAGGCGATGGCCGGGCTCGAATCGATCACCGCACTCGGCCGGATCGGCCAGCCGGAGGACGTCGCCGACGTGGTGGGCTTCCTGGCGGGCCCGCAGGGCCGCTGGGTGACCGGCCAGACCATCGACGCCTCCGGCGGCACCTTCCTCGGTCCGATCCCGCCCGCGTAATCCCTTGGGGTGTCGAAAGGTCGGCGGGGTGGCAGCCCTCAGCGCCGCCACCCCGTTCGCTTCTCGGCACGGAAGGTGGGGTTCATTGAGCCAAACCCCACCTTGGGGTGATGTGTTGAGGCAGCGTCAGAACGCCGACGGGGGCTGAAGGAGCAGATCGAGGACGGACGTCCAGTGCTCGTCGGGTGCGGTGACGATCACGTAGCCCTCCTGACCGGGGAGGCGGGGGATCAGGGCGCTGCGGCAGCCGTGGCTGTGGTGGATCTCGACGGGGACGGGCTCGCCGTCCAGGCGGATCTCGCCGGCGCTGATGGATTCGGGGTCGAGCGGGCCCAGGTGGTGGCGCGGGTCGATGCGGCCGGAGTTGCCGAGGAAGTTGAAGAGCTGTGATCCGGGGGTGGTCAGGGACTTCACCCGGAAGCCGTCGGGGACGGGCCGGGAGGTCTGGACGATCGCGATGAGCTCGCGTTTCAGGTGGTAGTTCAGATCGACGTGGCAGAGGTAGCCGTCGCTGCCCATCCGCCCGAGGAGGACGAACCACTCGGGCGGCGCGTCGCGCAGGACGGCGATCCGCCCGCCCCACTCCTCGGCGGTCTCGCGGTCGGTGGGGATGTGGAACTTGCGCGGCTCGCTGCTGCGGAACACAGGGATCCCCCAACTGATCGGTGAAAAAAGGTTCTTGGGCCACCAGTAGACCCCGACATGCCCGCGCGCGAGTGAGTTCCCGCCCGGCGCCCGCCCGGGGTGGTCGTCCCATCCATCATGTTCCTCCGATCCCGTTGTCGACCTTCACGTAGGGTGCGATCAAGCGGTCCCCAAGCCGGGCTTCAGAAGCGGATCTTGGAGGCCGTGGCCACATCCGCACACCCGAAGTCCCGGCCCATCGCCCGAAAGAGCTCGGCCGCGTGGTGACCGAACGGAGCCCAAGCGCCATGTCGGATACAACCTCCGCCGGCCCCGGCCCTCGTGAGGTCCTGGCCCGCTACCAGCGGGCGATGCTCGACAAGTCCGCAGACGACCTGGCCGATCTCTACACGGTCGACGCCGTCCACGAGTTCCCGTTCCTCTCCCCCGGTATGCCGGCGCGCTATGAGGGACGCGAAGAGGTCCGCGCGGGCTACCGAGCGGCCTGGGGTGCCAGCCCGGCGCAACCGCAGGAGATCCGCGAAGTCGCCGTACACGAGAGCACCGACCCCGAGGTGATCACCGTCGAGCAGGTCGTCACCGGGACCGTGACCACAACCGGCCGGACCTTCAGCATTCCCGGCCTCCTGGTGATCCGGGTCCGCAACGGCCGGATCGTGCACGTCCGCGACTACATGGACGGGCTCGGTGTGGCCCACGCCATGGACCGACTGGCCGCCTTGGTCACCAGCCTCAGCGACCGCCACTGAAACCCAGCGGCCAGGTGGCCAGCACCTTCGTCGGCGACGCCACGTCGTACACCGTGTCCGGGCCCGGTCGGGCGTCGCCGCACTCGGGGGCGACGACGCCGGAGGCCAGGTAGCCGGGCTCGGTGTCGTGGGTGCCGTGGGCGATGACGCCGCCGGGGACGGTGGTGTCGGCGGTCATCAGGTCCAGGCAATCGCGCAACTCGGCGAGCGCGGTCGGGTTCCACGGCACGGTGAGGGTCATGGCCGCTCCTGGTGGACAGTCAGCTGGTCTCCGGGAGCGGCCAACTTCGGCAGTGGACTGCTGCATCCGTGCCGCAGGTGGTACGTGCCTCGGATCGTAGAGGCGCCGTCGGCCGCCAGGCGCCGGCTGATCGGCGTGGCGGGCTGGTCAGCGTGCTGCTGGGGCCGGGTTCAGATCGGCAGGTCCCAGCCCGGCCCGGTCTCGCTGCCGATCCAGACGCGCTGCCCGGAGGGGGAGACGGTGATGCCGAACTCCTCCTGGTGGGGTTCGCCGGCTGCCCGCCAGGTCTCGACGGCCTGTTCGACCCGGTCCCAGAGGGGCAGTGGGCCGCGTTGGACCACGGTCCATCCGCCGCCGTCGGGGTCCGGCGTGGTCCGGGCCTGGGAGCCGGTGGCTACGTCGGAGAGGATCTGGTGGCCGTCCGCGCCCATGCGTTCGGCGGAGGGGGCGGCGAGTTGGGCGATCCAGCTGCCGGTCCAGGTGCCGATGACCGCGGGGTCGATGCGGGTCGGCCGCTCGGCGCCGGGCAGCAGGGCCAGGCTCGGGCGGGGCGGCCGGTCGTGCGGGCGGGCGATCATGAAGCTGGTGTGGCCGGGCAGGAACCGGCCGGTGGCGCTGCCGGGGCCGGTGACGGTGAGCAGGGCGAGGCCGGAGGCGTAGCTCCAGCCGGAGAGCGTGACGAGGATCTTGCCGCCGGGCTTCACCTGGTGCAGCCAGGGCAGGGGGAGGTGGCGGACCGCGCAGGTGGCGATGAGCCGGTCGTAGTCGCCGCCGTCGGGGTCCCCCCGAAGGCCGTCGCCGACGATCAGCCGGGGGGCGTAGCCGGTGGCCTTGAGCGCGGATGCGGCGGCCTCGGCCACCACCGGGTCGTATTCGATGCTGGTGAGGTGGGTGTCCCCGAGGCGGTGCGCGCCGAGGGCGGTCGAATAGCCGGTGCCGGTGCCGACCTCCAGGACACGGTGCCCGGCCCTGGTGTCGAGCTGGTGCCACATGCGCAGGACGAGGGAGGGGAGGGTGGACGAGGAGGTGGGCGAGCCGGGGACCGGGGCGCCGTCGACGTCGCGGGGGCGGGTCCGGCCGTCCAGCTGGGTGATCAACGTCCGGTCGGTGTAGATCCCGGCGAGCCACCCGGGCGAGGTGTCGAGCACCGCCCGGTAGCCGGTCGGTGAACTGCCCGGTACGGCCTCGAAGTAGGCGCCCGCGAAGGCCTCGCGCGGGACGGCCTCGGCGGCCTCGCGCCACGCCGGGTCGGTGAGCGCACCGTCCGAGGCGAGCCGGTCGACGAGGGCTGCGCGCAACTCGGTGGACTGGTTCACGGGTTGGGTCCCTTCTCTAGCTGGTTGGCGATGGCCTGGGCGATGGCGTCCGTCACCTGCTCGGGTTGCCAGGCCCATTGGCCGTTCGGGTTGCACTCCAGGAACTGCCAGGATCCGTCGGGTGTCACGGCGAAGTCGAATGCGCCGTACACGAGGCGGAAGTCGGCGAGGTAGCCGGCGATGGACCGCGCGACGGGCGGGGGGACCGTGACCGGCGTGCAGGACATCAGGTTCTGCCGGCGCCGCCAGTCGAGGTCCGGGCTGGCGATCCGGAGCCCGAACAGCCGGTCGCCGACGGCCGTCACCCGGGCGTCGAACGCCTTCACCACCGTGGCCTGGAACAGGTGGGGGCAGACGGCGACCGCGTCGGTGATCTCGCGGGGTTCCACCTCCCGCACCCACACCGTCCGGGGCGTTCCGTTCACGGTGTACGACGTGTTCCACAGCGGTTTGTAGACGACCCCGCCGGTGTGCTGGGCAGCAAAGGCGCGCGCCTCCGCCGGGTCGTTCGTGATCAGGGTGTCCGGGAGCGTGAACCCGAGCCGCTGCGCGCTGGCCAGTTGCGCCGGTTTGTACTCCGCGGCCCGATTGTGCCAGGGGTGGTTGACGTAGTGCGCCCCCGGAAGGGAGGCGAGGATGCCCCCGGCACCCCACAGGGACTGCGTGGCGGCGAAGCGCCGGTCCTGGCCGTGCAGTTCGGGCGGTCCCTCGTAAGGGGAGGGACGTCGGACCCAGACCGAGCGCACGTGGGTCAGGTCGAGTTCCCGGCTCGGGGTGCGCAGGGTGCCCCGCCGGCCGCCCGTGCGGTACGCGGCGGTCAGCGAGGCACCCGTGTGCAGGTCGGTGCCGGGGTCGAGGCGAAGCACGCGAACGCGGCGCTGCGCGAGGATGCGCAGGACCACGTCGGTGGTCACGTCGTGAGGGTTGGTCAGCACCAGCACCGACCCGCGTTGGTGGGTCATCAGCCGGCGCTCTGGTCCTGGTCGTAGGACTCGGTGGTGTCCGAGTCGGTGGACCCGCCCGGTCCGGCCCCGTCACCGGGCCTGGTCGTGGTGGGCGTGAGGCCGCTGGTGCTGGTGCCGTGAGCGCCGAACTCGACCGTGCGGCCGCTGCCGTCCACGATCACGGCGATCTGCGTGTCGGGGTCGATGACGGGGGTGCCCGAGGGGACCGTGGTGGTCTCCGGGAAGGGGCGCATCCTGGTCGTGCCCCACGGCGGGGCGAGGGTGTGTGCCATCTGGCGTCTCCGTTTCGGTGTGTCGGTGTCCGTCCGGCGTGTCCGGTGGGTTGCGGGGCCGCGCCGGGACGGACGGCGGAGATCGGCCCGTTCGGCGCCCGATGCTCCTGTAACGCGCTGGCGGGTCGAGGGTGTTGGGGCGGCGCGTCAGCATGGCGTGGCGGCCTTGGCGCGGGTGCGGCAGTGGGTGAGGGCGGGTTTGAGGCGGGGGTCGGGGTTGGGGGTGGCGGTGAGGAGTTCGCCGGCGGTGGTGAGGGTGGTCCAGTAGTGGGTGGGGTCGCCGGTGGTGGGGTGCGGCTGGGTGGCGGCGAGGGAGAGGTAGGCGGTGGCGAGGTTGCCGGTGGTGAACCAGCGGGTGAGGCCGTGTTGGTGGCCGGCGCGGATGCTGCCGTGGGCGTCGATGGCGGTGAGGAAGAGTTCGATGACGGCGAGGTCGCGGTCGTCGGGGGTCTTGGGGATGTCGAAGACGCCGAGGGCTTCGAGGAGTTCGCCGGTGTCGTTCTCTGTGCCGGGGCGGGGGCTGGCGAGGAGGGCGTCGTAGCAGTCGTCGAGGCGGCGTTGGGTTTCGGCGGCGGGGATGCCGAGGGCGGTGCAGACGGCGCGGGCTGATCGCAGGGGCTCGCGGGTGCGGCGGGCGAGGGTGGCGTAGGTGTCGGCGGGGGTGGAGCCGGTGTCGAACAGGTGGCGGGCGGTGAGGGGGAGTCGCATGGTGGGTGCCTGTTCAGACGGTGAGGAGGGTGGAAGTGGGGGAGGGTGCGGGGGCGATCAGGGCCCAGACGAACTTGCCGACGCCGCTGGCGCGGGGGCAGCAACCCCATTTCTCGGCCAGCTCGTTGACGAGGAGGACGCCGCGTCCGTGTTCGTCGTCGGGGGTGGGGGTGCGGAGGGAGGGGCGGCCGGTGCCGGCGTCGTGGACTTCGAGGCGTAGGCGGTCGCCGGTGAGGGCGAAGCGGATCTCGATGAGGCGGTCGGCGGGTGCGTCGGTGTGCTGGACGGCGTTGGCGAAGAGTTCGCCGAGGAGGAGTTCGGCGGTGTCGCGGTAGCGGTCGCCAGTGGGGAGCGCGGCGAGGTAGGCGCGGAGCAACTGCCGGGCGACGGGAGTGGATTCCGTGCGGGAGTCCAGGCGCGCGGCGAACGTGCGGGGGCGGGGAGCGGTACGGATTTTGAGCATGGCGGGGCACCTCAGGGGGCGGATGGGGGCGTGCGAAGGGAGTGCGACGTAACGCTATGCACGCAAAAGATCGCTCTCAGGTATCAATCATCGGGGTGTCGGAGTTACGGTGGCGACCAAATCGACGTGTGGGGAACCGCAGCACCTGAGGGGGATGGGGATGGCACATCGGCGACTGGAGAGCGGGCTCACGTCGAGCCCGGCGGTGATGTTCGGCGAAGCGCTCCGTTTCGCACGCGAGCAGGCTGGCTACACGCAGGAAGACTTGGGCAGGCTCCTGCACTGCCACCGGACGGTGATCACTCGGTGGGAGGGCGGCAAGAGGCCGATGGATCGGGGCACCGTGGAGCGAGCTGACGCCGTGCTCGCCATGGGTGGCCTGCTGGTTCGGCTGTGGGAGCGGGTGGACTGGCACGCGGACATCGAGCACCCGGACTGGTTCCAGAAGTACGTGGAGCTGGAAGAGGAGGTCGCAGCGATCCGGGCGATCCAGTACAACCGGATCAACGGTCTGCTTCAGTGTGAGGACTATGCTCGCGCGATCTTGAGCCTCGGGGACGCGCGCAACATCCCGGAGCGGCTAGCCGAGAAGGTTGCAACTCGGCTGGGCAGGCAGGAACGCTTCCTGGCTAGCGATGGGCCGATGCTGCTGGTGGTTCTCCACGAGAGTGCCATTCGCACCGTAATCGGTGGACCGGGCGTGATGAGGAGGCAGATGGAACACCTTCTCTCCGTGAGTGAGCGGTCGAACATCTTCATCGAGGTGGCACCATTCGCTCGCCCGGTGAGGAAGATGCCAGCCACTTCCTTGTTCCTGCTGTTGATGCCGGACGGGAAGGAGTGGGTGTACTCGGAGAGTCTGTATCGCGGACACTTCAGTGATGCGCCGTCAATCGTCACTGAGGCTCGACGCGACTTTGACCTCCTGCGTGGCGATGTACTCTCGGTGGGTGACTCACGTGCGCTGATCGTAGATGCGATGGAGGAGTATCGGCATGAAGAACGTCGAGCTGGGGACAGCTTCTTGGCGCAAGAGCAGCTACAGCGGGGACGATGGGGGCGAGTGCATCGAGGTGGCCCTCGGATCCCTCCCCGGCGCCGTCCCGGTGCGTGACTCCAAGGACCCGCACGGCCCGGCCCTTGTTTTCCCTGCCTCTGCCTGGGAAGCCTTTGTGTCGGCCGTCCGTGAGGGCGACTTTCCGGCGTAAGTCTCCGAGGAGGCGGCTGTGTTGACCTGGCGCAAGAGCAGCTACAGCGGCAACAACGGGGGCAACTGCATCGAGGTGGCCCCCGGGTTCCTTCCCGACGTGATCCCCGTCCGTGACTCCAAGGATCCCGACGGCCCGGCCCTCGTCTTCCCCGCCGCCTCCTGGGACTCCTTCATCGCCTCCGTCCGGGCCGGGGACTTCCCTGCCTGACCGGTCAGTTCCGATCGCCTGACAACCCCTCTCGAACAACTTCGACCACTCTGCGTGTTCTGTCGATGCGGTGCGTAACCGTGCAGTTACAGTCACCCGCAGTGCACGAGTGGTCCCTGTTCGACCCAACAGAGGCGGTAGCAGTCATGGCACCAGAACCCCGTATCGACGTAGCGCCGACGGCCCTCAGTGAAGGTCAGGCGGAGCCCAGCAAGGCCGAGTTGGCGGAGGTCGCCAACTCGCTCACGCCCGGCGTCTGGTTCACCAGCGCGCTGTCGGGCGAGGTCGCCGGTCGCGCCGCCGACGTGACGTGGGAGCTGACCGGCTCGCCCTACGAGGGGCAGACGGCGACCGGGCAGGCGGCGGTCTACTACGCCAACCCGAAGTTCGGCCTCCGCAAGCCGTTCCTCTTCGCGGACGGCTTCAACTACGGCCCGAGCGACCTCCCTGGCCTCTTCGCCTACTTCAACACCGTCGCCGACGGCGGGCCGGGCCTCTTCGACCAACTGCTCAGTGCGGGCTACGACATCGTCCTGGTCGGTTTCACGGAGCGCCACACCCACATCCAGGCCAACGCCGAGGTCGCGATCGCGGCCATCCTCCGGGCCATCGCCGAGCGCAAGGGCGACGAGCGGCTGACCGTCGGTGGGGTGAGCATGGGCGGCATCATCACCCGCTACGCGCTCGCCAAGCTGGAGACGGCGACCGTGGACCACGAGACGGCGACGTACCTCTCCTTCGACTCCCCGCACAACGGCGCCTGGATCCCGCTGATCCTCCAGCAGATGGCCTACTTCTTCGAGGGCTTCACCCCGGCCGGCCCGGACGGCGTCAAGCAGGCCGACCTGATCCGCAGCCCCGCCGCCCAGCAGCTGCTCTGGGCGTGGGTCGAGAACTCGAAGTACGAGGGCCCGGTGGCCACCTCCAGCCGGCTGCGCAAGGAGTTCCTCGCCGATCTCGACCGGGTCGGCAACTTCCCGCAGATCCCGCGCAAGCTCGGTGTCTCCAACGGTCGGCGCGACGGCGTCGGCCTCCCGCTGCCGGCGGGCGAGGTGGCGTTCGACTGGCAGGCCCTGTTCGCCAGTGCCACGGCCCGCTTCCAGCCGAACAAGGGCGAGAAGCAGCCGGTCGGCGGCATGCACCTCGCCCTCACAGTGCGCCGCAGCACCACCACCGAGGTCCCGGCGCTGGACGCCGTCCCCGGCGGCACCCTGGACTCCTTCGGCAAGGTCGCGACCGCCCTCAAGGCGAAGATCTCCGAGGAGTACCGCAGCGGCACCTTCGTCCCGGCCGTCAGCGCGGTGGCGCTGGACTTCGACCCGGTGAAGTGGGACGTCGACCCGGCCGCCGCGATCACCGACGCCGCCCTGGAGAACGCACACCTGGACGCCGTGAAGTTCGACGACGCCAACACCGAGCACAGCCACGTCTCCCGCGTGCTGGTCGACTGGATCGTCGAGCAGCTCGCCCGCTGACGCCTCCCACCTGGTTCGGAGCACCCCCGCGGATGGGCTAAGCTATTCCACATCACCCAGATGCGCGGGTGGCGGAATAGGCAGACGCGCTGGATTCAGGTTCCAGTGCCCGAAAGGGCGTGGGGGTTCAACTCCCCCCTCGCGCACATAGGTCAACCGACCCAATGCGGCCGGTCAACCCGACAGTATGTCGGGTTGACCGGCCGTTTTGCTGTCGATGCATGCGTTCGGCCCCTCGCTTGGTTGCGAGGGGCCGTTGGTGCTTTGGCTGGTCAGGTGGGGTTTGTGGGGTGGGGTGGGTTAGGTGGTGGTGTGGTGAAGCACGCGCGAAATCACCGAACACCCGTGTGACCTCGGACCGGTTGAGCAACTCGACAGTCACGGACATCACCGGGTCGCGACCGGCGACCCATCGTCCGAGAACCGGCCGGCTGCCTCCTGTCGCGGCATTGAGGACAGTCGACGTCGAGGCAGGCCAGTCCGGGGCGCGTCGGCTCCCGCGTGAGCCTGCTCCAGGACGGCGGCCACCGCCCCGGACAGCGCGCTCCGCGCGGCCTGGGGCGTGGTGAAGCGGCTGTGGTTCATCGCACCGTGGCGCAGGATCAGCAGCGTGTCGGCCGCGCCCTCCGGGTCCGGGTGGCCGACGGCGGTGAGGAGTTCCAGCAGCCGCGCGCGGAACCAGTCCATGTGTTCCTGGATGGCCTGGCTGACGGGATGGTGCGGGTCGGGGTAGTCGGCGGCGGCGTTGATGAGCGGGCAGCCACGGAAACCCGGTGCGCAGAACTGCTCCGCGATCCCCGCGAACAGGGCCTCGACCGTCTCCCGCGGGGAGCGCCCGGTCGCCGCGGCGGCTTCGCGGAACGCCCGGTCGTGCTCGCGGACGTAGGCGAGGACCACCTCGTCCTTGGACGGGAAGTGCCGGTAGAAGGTCGCGTTGGCGACCGCCGACTCGCGGATCAGCTGGTCGATGCCCACCCCGCGCACGCCCTGCGCGTAGAAGAGCCGCATCGCCGCGGCCAGGATGCGCTCCCGGGGCGGACTGGAGTCCTTCGTCGTCATGACTTGACGCTAACAGAAGGAACGTTCTACCTTGAGTTGGCAGAGAGAACGCTTCTTCTACTTCACGGGCTGGACCGCCGTGCCCCGGCCGGCCACCACCCCAGACCCCCGAACCCCCCTTCGCCAGGAGAGACCCCGCCATGCCCAGCAACCGCACCCCGGTCATGTTCATCCACGGCCTCTGGCTGCACTCCACGAGCTGGCAGGGCTGGGCCGACCGGTTCCGCGACGCCGGCTACGAACCGATCCTCCCCGAATGGCCCGGCGTCCCCGCCACCGTCGCCCAGGCCCGTAGGAACCCCGACCCCCAGGGCGGAATCGGCCTCGCCGAGATCTCCGCCCACCACGCCCGCATCATCCGCGACCTCGACACCCCGCCCGTCCTCGTCGGCCACTCCGTCGGCGGCTTCATCGCCCAACACCTCCTCGGCCAGAACCTCGCCCAGGCCGCCGTCGCGATCTGCCCCGGCCAGATCAAGGGCGTCAAAGCCGTCGGCCCCGCCCAGGCCAAGTCCGCCTTCGCCTTCCTGCGCAACCCCGGCAACACCAAGCGCGCCGTCTCACTCAACCCCGAGCAGTTCCGCTACGCGTTCGCCAACGCCGTCTCCCAGCAGGAATCCGACCAGCTCTTCGACGAATGGACCATCCCCAGCCCCGCCCGCCCCCTCTTCCAACTCGCCCTGAGCAACTTCGCCCCGCACTCCCCCGCCAAGGTCGACACCCGCAACGAGAGCCGCGGACCGCTCCTCCTCCTGTCCGGCAAGCTCGACCACACCGTGCCCGACGTGCTGACCCGCTCCACCCACAAGCAGTACCGCAAGTCCCCCGCCGTCACCGACTACCACCGCTTCGACGACCGCGGCCACTCCCTCACCGTCGACCACGGCTGGACCGAACTCGCCGACCACACCCTCACCTGGCTCGACCAGCACCACATCGGCTGAACAGCCGGCCCACCCCCAGGTGCGGCGCCCTGCCCCGCGTGCCACGGGCAACGGCATCAAGGTGACGCCACGCGTCGAACCGCCGGACCGCCTCCCGGGGTCGGTCGAGCGGACCCACGCCTGCCGCCCGCACGCCAAGCCGGCCCACGGCAACATCCCGGCCCCTCCGGCCGTCGAGTAGCCGCTTCCGTTGACCGACGGAGGTGCGCGCCACGCTGCGCACCCGCCGTTTTCCCCCTACGCCCGGCCGCCTTCCCGGCCGGGTCATCTCCTCCCTAAGGAACATCATGCGTAATCGCCGTGTCCGTGTACGTACCGTGGCCCTCGCGGCAGTCGGGGCAGCCCTTCTCGGGGCCACCCTGACCCCCCTCGCGTCGGCCGACTCCGGCCCGGCCAAGGCGAAGCCGACCGTCGTGCTGGAGCACGGAGCGTTCGCGGACGCCTCCGGCTGGAACGGCGTGGCCAAGCGCCTCCAGCACGACGGCTACACCGTCATCGCTCCCGCCAACCCGCTGCGCGGACTGCCCGAGGACTCCGCTTACCTCACCAGCGTCCTCAAGAGCGTCCAGGGACCGGTCGTGCTCGTCGGCCACTCCTACGGGGGCGCCGTCATCACCCAGGCCGCCGCCGGCAACCCCCAGGTCAAGGCACTGGTCTACATCGCCGCGCTGATGCCCGAGAAGGGAGAGGTCCTCGGCGCGCTGACCGCGAGGTCCACTCAGGCGCAGTTGCAGCCCGCGCTCAAGCCCGTCCCGTACGCCAACGCCGACGGCACCGGCGGGACCGATCTGTACATCGATCCCGCCCGGTTCCACGACGTCTTCGCAGCCGACGTCCCCACTTCCGAGACCAACCTCATGGCGGCCGAGCAGCGGCCCGTCACCGCCGCCACCTTCGCCTCCACCGCCAGCGCCGCCGCCTGGCACACGATCCCCTCGTGGGCCATGATCGCCACCCAGGACAAGACCCTGGGCGCGGACGTGGAGCGCTTCGAGGCCAAGCGCGCCGGCTCCCACACCGTGGAGGTCGACAGCTCACACGTCGCGATGATCTCCCACCCCGCGGCCGTCACCCACCTCATCGAGGACGCCGCCCGCTCCACCTCCCACTAGCCTCACACTTCGTGACGGTCCGCCGAATTCACCTCATCCGGCGGGCCGTTCGGCTTGTCGAGGTCATAGCGGGCGGGCGGCCCGGCCGCCGCGCCGAGTGGGCGCTCAGGAGTGGGGCGGCGGTGTAACGGGCGTGGGCCCCGGCCCACGTGTTCTCGGCCACGAGCGCCGGGGCGGCGGGCAGGTCGAGGCAGTCGCCGCAGGCAGAGCTGCGAGGTGTTCCCTTGCTGGTCCCTCTATCCCATGTAGAGGGACCAGCAAGGGAGTAGCGGTGAGCGAGGGGGACATGGCGGACGCGGCCCTGCCCGTGAGGCTGCGCGTCGTGCCGATGCTCTGCGCATCGAGTCGGAGATGTGGTGTCGGCCGGCCTGGCGGGCGTGCGGTCACCGTGGCTGCCGCCGGGCGTGGCTGCGCTGGTCGTGGGTCAGGTGGTCTTGGTGCGCTGGTCGCGCTGGTGGCGCCAGGTGGCCATCTGGCCGTAGATGCGGATGCGGGCGCGGGCGACGGCGCCGATCGGCCGGTGGTCCTGGAGTGCGTGGGCGATGCTGAAGGTGAGTTCCTCGGCGAGCTGGTTGCGGGCGGCGGTGCGGAACTCCTGCCGGGGGATGGTGACGGTGGCGACCTTCACCAGCGGGGCCTGGTCCGTGCCCCATGCGACGGCGATGTCCTCGACGGGCATGGTGTCGGGGTCGGTGCGCAGTTGGACCATGAAGTCGAAGGTGGCGTCAGTCTGGGTGAGGTGCTCCTGGAGGTGGTCGCCGAGGTAGTGGTCCTGGTGCTTCTCGCGCCCCGGGCTGGTGTACGTCGAGGTCGGCACGAGGACGTACTTGACGACCTGGTCGGGGCCGAGCAGCGAGGCGGTGTTGCTCCAGTAGTGGATGTCGGCGGGTGAGGTGGGGGTGATGACCGCCTTGGCCAGGCCGGCGAGGACGTGCGGGTGGCTGGTGAGCATCTTGGCGGCGAACTTGGCCGGTTCGAGGGTGATGACGTCGTGGAACAGCTTGACGGTGCCGAGCGGGATGGCGGGGGTGTTGAGCAGGATGAAGTCCTGGGTGGTGGGCTCGTCGCTCTCGGGGATGCGTTCGCCGGGCACGTCGTGCAGTTTGATGGCGGCGCCGCGCAGGTCCTTGACGTCGTCGGACTGCGGTTTGCCGTTGCCGCTGGAGAAGCGCAGCCACCCCTCGTAGGTGTGCGGCCGGGCGAACACGCCGACGCGCAGGTTGGCCGGCAGGTCGGGCTCGACCGCGAAGGTGATCTTCACGAGCCCGGTGTGCTTGGCGTGGGCGGCCCGGCCTGTGGCGCCGGGCGGGTAGTCCTTCTCCTGCTGCCGGTTCATGGCCTCGATCATCTCGGCCACGAGTGCGTCCTCGTTCGGTTCGGGCGTCTCGAACCTGGTCAGTGCGCTCATGCGGGAGTCCTTCCGGAAGGTGGCGCGGGGGCTGCCTTGGCGCTATCAGGCTGCGGGCCGCCGGAGCACGGGCGCCACGCGAGGGGGCCGCGACGGGGCCAGGTGGCCGACATCAGGCCGCCGCCGACTGGTTCGGGTGCGGATCGCCCGTGCGAGCCGATCCACGCCACGCCACTTGGAGTGTTCATATGGGCACTCAGTGTCATTGGAATGCTGTGGCGTGGGGCCCTCCAGTGATCACGCCCGACTGGAACGGAGGCGGTATGGCAGGGATCAGACGCGGCCCATCGCGCGGCGCTCTCGCCGCGGCGATCGGGCTGGCGGTCATCGGCGTGACGGCGGGCTGGGGAGGAGGCGCGGCACTGGCCTCCTCCCCGACACGGGACACGGCGTCCGTCAGGCCCGCCGCCGCCTCGCCCGCGAACGGCGCGGGCGAGAGGTCCGGGACCCGGGCGCTGACCTGTCCGCCGACGCCTCTGCCCAGATCGCACTGACCAACGTGACGGTGACCGACCTGACGCCCGGCGTCACCGTCTCCGGCTGCGGAACCAACCAGCTCGCGCCCGGCCAGTCCACCACCTGCCAGGCCACGTACGTCACCACCGCCGCCGACGTCGCCGCCCAGAACGTGCCCGACCAGGGCCAGGTCACCGGCACCACCCCCAGTGGCCAGAACATCACCTCCACCAGCAACAAGGTGACCGTGCCCTTCGCCGGGCTGAAGATCGTCAAGGCCGTCCAGGAGACCTCGTTCTCCGCCGCCGGACAGGCCCTGCACTACACCTTCACCGTCACCAACACCGGTG
>NZ_JBWKEQ010000046.1:0-62522 GCF_056435365.1 Kitasatospora sp. NPDC043949
CCCCCCCCCCCCCCCCCCCCCCCCCCCCCCCCCCCCCCCCCCCCCCCCCCCCCCCCCCCCCCCCCCCCCCCCCCCCCCCCCCCCCCCCCCCCACGACGCGGAGCGGTGCAGGTCAGCCGACCATCGCCGCCAGGACGGTGCGCCAGTCCTCGCCCGGCTCGGGGCTCAGCGGGGCGGCGAGGGTCTCGGCGCGGTAGTGCCAGGGGCGGCGGAGTTCGGGATCGGCGTCGGGGCGCAGGTCCAGCGGGCTGCCGGAGTCGAGCAGGCGCACGAGCTCGCCGGTGAAGTCCGCCCAGGAGACGTGCCCGTTGACGGCGTTGACGATCCGGCCGGCCGCCGGGTTTCCGTCGGCGACGCAGGCGGCGAGCGCGCGGGCCAGGGCGGCGGAGTGCACCCAGGCGGCGCCGTACCAGGCGGAGCGGTCGCCGGGGGCGGGGGCGGGCAGGGCGATCGGACGGCCGGCCAGGGCGGCCTGGTAGAGGTCGCCGGTGGAGCCCCAGCGGAGCTGGTCGCGCAGGCGCTGGTGCGGGCCCCAGACGATCGGGGCGCGGACCACGGTGGCCGGGCCCCGGCCGGTGGCGGCCGCCTCGAACAGGATGCGCTCGCAGTCCAGCTTGGCCTGTCCGTAGGGGCTGACCGGTTCGCCGGTCGGGCCGCCTTCGGGGATGTCGGTGCCGGACGGGCGGCCGTAGGCGTCGATGCTGCTGACGAAGACGAACGGGCCGCCGCGCCAGCCCTCGACCAGGGCGCGCATCGCGGCGAGGTCGACGGCGTGCTCGGTGAAGGTGCAGGCGGCGTGGATGACGGCGTCGACACCCTCGACCGCGCGGCGCAGGCTGTCGAGGTCGGCGAGGTCGCCCTCGGCCAGTTCGGCGCCGTGCAGGGCGGGCAGGTGGGCGGACTCGGGCCGGACCAGGGTCCGGACCGGGCGGCCCTGGGCCATCAGTTCCTGGAGGACGGCCGCGCCGACACCGCCGGTGGCGCCGGTGAGCAGCACGGTGCCCGCGCGGGTGCGGGTACCCGGGCGGGAGCCGGTGCGGGCGGGGGCGGCGCGGCGCTCGTCCTCGCGGGTGGCGAGCAGGGCGGCGAGGGCGCGCGGGGTGCGCTGCTCCAGCACGTCCAGGCCGGTGAGCGGCAGGCCGGTGCGGGTGCGCAGGCGTTCGGCGAGCTGGACGGCGACCAGGGAGTGGCCGCCGAGGGCGAAGAAGTCGCCGTCGGCGGGCGGGGTGGTGCCGAGCAGTTCGCCGAAGGCCGTCCGGACGGTGTCGAGCGGGCCGGACCGCTCGGGGGCGGTCGGGGCCGCGCCGGGCAGCCGGCCGCGGTCCGGGGTTCCGTCGGCGTGCCGGGGCAGCCGGTCCAGCAGGGTGACGGCGGACGGCAGGTGGGCGGGGGCGAGGTGGCGGCGCAGTGCGGCGCGCAGTTCGACGCCGGTCGGGGCGACCGGGCCGCGCACCACGGCATAGGCGAGCGGCGGGCCGTCGGCGGTCTCGACGACGGCCGCCTCGACCACCCGGGAGTCGGCCGACAGTGCGGCGAGGGCCGGGTGCTGGGCGGTGGCCAGGCGGGTGCCGGGGAGCGCGGAGAGGGGCTGGTCGGGGTCGGCGGCGACGGCGGCGAGCAGGTCCGCGAAGGCGGTGAGCAGTTGCTCGGCGGTGGTCTCGTCGAGGGCGTCCCGGTCGTGCTGGACCAGGCAGCGCGGCTGCGGGCCGTCCTCGACCAGCAGGGCGAGGCCGAACTTGGCCAGGCCCAGGTCGAGTTCGACGTCCTCGGCGGTGAGGCCGGGCAGCGTGAGCGGCTCGGCGGGGTGGACGAGGTCGCAGCTGACGGACAGCAGCGGGGTGCCGTCGGCG
The DNA here is from genome assembly GCF_056435365.1 of Kitasatospora sp. NPDC043949. Lineage (NCBI taxonomy): Bacteria > Bacillati > Actinomycetota > Actinomycetes > Kitasatosporales > Streptomycetaceae > Kitasatospora > Kitasatospora sp. NPDC043949. The sequence goes on from NZ_JBWKEQ010000046.1 coordinate 1,851, forward strand.
CCGCGGGCCGCCGCGCCGAGCCGCTCGACGATCAGGTCGAACGGGATCTCGTGGTGCTGCTGCGCGTCCAGCAGCGCGGTCCGGGCCCGTCCGAGCACCTCGGTGAAGGTGGGATCGCCGGCCAGGTCGGCGCGCACCGCGAGGGTGTTGACGCCGAGGCCGACGGTACGGCGCAGCTCGGGCCGCAGGCGCTGGCCGCTGGCGCAGCCGAGGGTGAGGTCGGCCTGGTCGGCGGCGGTGCGCAGGGTGGCGAAGGCGGCGGCCAGGACGACGGCGAACAGGGTGGCGCCGTGCCGGGCGCCGAGCCGGCGCAGGCCCTCCACGGTGGCGGGGGCGAGCGGGGCGGCGTGCAGGGTGGCCCGGCGCTCGCGTGCCCCGGGCGGGGTGGGCCGCAGCAGCGCCAGCGGGCGGGCGCCGGCCAGGTGTCGGGCGCGGGCGTCGGCGGCGCTGGTGAGTTCGGCGTCGCGGGTGCGCTCCTCGCGGGCGTACTCGGCGTACGACGGTCCGGGCGGCGGGAGTTGGGGCGCCACGCCGTCGCGGGCGGCGGCGTAGAGGGCGGCCAGGTCGGCGGCGAGGACGGGCAGCGAGCCGCCGTCGACGGCGATGTGGTGGATGTTCAGGAGCAGGGTGTGGTCCTGCGGGCCGTGCCGCAGCAGCAGGGCGCGCAGGACCGGGCCGGTGGCGAGGTCGAAGGGGCGGGCGGCCTCGGCGGCGAGCAGGGCGGGGGCGTTGTTCCCGGCGCCGTTCTCCCAGGTGGCGTCCACCGTGCGCAGCGGCACCGGGGTGACCGGGTCGGTCTGCTGGTGGGGCTGGTCGCCCTGGCGGCCGTAGCGGGTGCGCAGGACGGCGTGGCGCTCGGTGAGGCCGGTGAGGGCGGTGGCGAGGGCGGCGGGGTCGAGCGGTCCGCGCAGGCGGGTGGCGAGCGGGACGTTGTAGAGGGCGCCGCCCTGGCCGAGGTGGTCCATCAGCCACATCCGCTGCTGGGCGTGCGAGAGCGGGGCGGGGCCGGCCGGGCCGTCGCCCTGGCCGGTCGGCGCGCTCTGCGGGGCCGCCGGGCGCCCGCCCGCGGCGGGGCGGTTGCGGCGGGCGCGGCGCAGCAGGTCGGCCTGGTCGGCGGTCTGGTCGACGGCCGGGTGCTCGGCGGTCATCGGGTGGCTCCTTGCGGGGTGTCGTCGTGCGCGGCGCGCAGGGCTCGTTCGAGCAGGTCGGCCTGGCCGGCGACGGTGGGGTGGCCGAGGAAGTCGGCGAGCGAGAGTTCGACGCCGAGGTCCTCGCGGAGGTCGTCGACGACCCACATGGCGAGCAGCGAGTGGCCGCCCTCGGCGAGGAAGTCGGCGGCCGGGTCGGTGATCGGGCGTTCCAGGGCGCGGGTCCAGGCGGTGGCGACGGCCTGCTGGATCGGGGTGAGGGCGGCGGCGGTGCCGGGTCCGTCGGCGGCCGTCTCGTCGGCGGCGGCGAGGGCGCGGCGGTCGATCTTGCCGGTACCGGTCAGCGGCAGGGCGGCGAGTACGGTCCAGGCAGTGGGCACCAGGTGGGCGGGCAGCCGGTCGGCGAGCCGGGCACGGAGGGTCTCGACGGCCGGTCGGCTGCCGTCGGCGAGGACCAGGCAGGCGGTGAGCGCGGCGTCGGTGTGGCCGGGCCGTCGGACCACGACGGCCGCCTCGGCGACCTCGGGGAACTGCAGCAGCGCGTGCTCGACCTCGCCGGGTTCGATCCGGAAGCCGCGGACCTTCACCTGGTCGTCGGTGCGGCCGTGGAACTCCAGTGCGCCGTCGGGGCGTTGGCGGACGAGGTCGCCGCTGCGGTAGGCGCGGCCGGTGCCGGGCAGGTCGCGGAAGCGCTCGGCGGTCAGCTCCGGCCGGTCCAGGTAGCCCTGGGCGAGCCGGCCGCCGGCGATCCACAGTTCGCCGACGGTGCCGGGCGGCACCGGTGCGAGCTCCTGGTCGAGGACGAGGGTGCGGGCGCCGCCGAAGGGCCGGCCGATCGGGACCGGGCCGGTGGTGCAGTCGGCCGGGGTGATCCGGTGCAGGGTGGTGAAGGTGGTGGCCTCGGTCGGCCCGTAGACGTTGAAGAGTTCGAGCCAGGGGAAGGCGCGCAGCACCGCCCCCGCGTACTCGGGCGACAGGGCTTCGCCGCCGACGGCCAGGGAGCGCAGCACACCGAAGATCCGGGACTGCCGGGCGGCCAGGTGGTGGAACAGGGCGGTGGTGATGAACACGGTGGTGACGCCGAACCGCTCGATGTCGCGGACGAGTTCCTCGGCGGTGGGCCGGTCGGACGGCGAGACGGCGACGGCGGCGCCGCGCGCCAGCGGGGCCCACAGTTCGAAGGTGGAGGCGTCGAAGCTGATCGTGGAGTGGAACAGGACCCGGTCGCGGGGGCCGAGCGTGAACGCGTCCTGGGCGGTGACCAGGTCGGCGACGGCGCTGTGCGGGACGATGACGCCCTTGGGCCGGCCGGTGGAGCCCGAGGTGTAGAAGAGCAGGGCGGGCGCGGCCGGGTCGGCGGCGTCGGGGGCGGCCGCACCGATGGCGTCGGGGCCGTTCCCGGCCGGGGCGGCGGGCTCGGCCAGGACGAGGGTCGAGGTCAGCGCGAGGGTCTGCTCCTCGGCGAGTCCGGCCTCGGCGAGCAGCGTCTTGTCCCCGAGGACGAGCCGGACTCCGGCGTCCCCGGTCATCTCGGCGATGCGCTGGCGCGGGTAGGCCGGGTCGATCGGGACGACGTGGGCGCCGGTCCGCCAGATCGCGAGCTGGGCGACGACCAGGCGGGTGGAACGGGCGCAGAGCAGGCCGACGGCGCTGCCGGCGCCGATTCCCCGGGCGGTCAGGGTCGCGGCCAGCCGGGCCGAGGAGTCGACGAGTTGACGGTACGTCAGAACGGTGGAGCCGTCGGTCACGGCGAGGGCGTCGGGGCGCTCCTGGGCGTGCCGGGCGATCAGGTCCGGGAGGGTCGCGGTGGGCATGGTGGGTCCCTTCCGGGCGCCCCGGCCGCGAACGGCCGGGGCGCCCTGCGCAGGTCGTACGGGCGGGCGGGCGGTCAGACGGCGGCGGCGGCGGTCGGCTGCCGTTCCGCCACCAGCCGGGCGACGGCCCGCAGGTCGGGCTGGCGCAGCACCAGGGGCGCGCGCAGCCGCACCCCGCACTCCTCCTCCAGGGCCTCCAGCAGCCGTGCGGCGGCGAGCGAGTTGCCGCCCGAGGCGAGGAAGTTGTCGCCGGGCCCGAGGTCCGCGCGGCCGAGCAGGTCGCGGCACAGGCGCAGCACGGTGCGCTCGGTGGGCGTGGCGCCCTCCTCCGCCGCGACCGGCTCGTCCGCCGTCGGGGCGAGGAGCAGGGCGGCGCGGTCGACCTTGCCGTTGGCGTCCAGCGGGAAGGTGTCGACCAGGCGGACGGCCGACGGGACGGCCTGCTCGGGCAGCCACGGCCGGACCGCCGCCAGCAGCTCGTCGGCGTCGGCCGCCGAGGACCCCTCGACGGTCTGGACGAAGGCGAGCAGCCGGACGCCGCCGGTGGGCGCCGGGGCCGCGGCCACCACGGCCCGGCGCACCCGCGGGTCGCGCTCGAACGCGGCCTCGACCTCGGCGGGTTCGACCCGGACGCCGCTGACCTTGACCTGGTCGTCGAGCCGGCCGTGGAACTCCAGCACGCCGTCGGCGCGCATCACCACTCGGTCGCCGCTGCGGTAGACCCGGTCGATGCCGTCCACGCCGGGCGGCACGCCGACGAAGCGCCGGGCGGTCAGCTCGGGGTCGAGGTAGCCGGCGGCCAGGCCCCGGCCGCCGATGCGCAGTTCGCCGGCCTGGCCGCGCGGCACCGGTCGGCCCTCCTCGTCGGTGACCAGGACGACCGCGCCCGGGACGGGCAGCCCGATCGGCGGTGCGCCGGCGCCGTGGTCGAGGCCGGGCGCCATGGTGTGCACGGTGGTGGTGACGGTGGCCTCGGCGGGACCGTAGGCGTTGTGGACGGCCGCGGTGACGTCCGGGCCGGGGGCGCGGCGCAGCCGGTCGCCGCCGATGGTGAGGTGGCGCAGTGCCAGCCCGTCCGGCCACCCGCGCGCCAGGATCGGTTCGGCGAGCGGGGTGGGCAGGATGCTGACGGTGACGCCGGCCTCGCGCCACCAGTCGGTGAGCGCGCCCGGGTCCCAGCGGACGGCCTCGGGGGCGAGGGTGAGCGCGGCGCCGGAGGTGAGGGTGGCCCACAGCTCCAGGACGTGCGGGTCGAAGGAGACGCCGATCAGCAGGCTGTGCCGCTCGCCGGGGCCGAGGCCGGTCAGCTCGCGGTACCAGTGGAGCAGCGCGCCGAGGGCGGGTTCGCCGACGGCGACGGCCTTGGGGGTGCCGGTCGAGCCGGAGGTGAGCACCGCGTAGTGGGTGCCGGCGGGCACGTGGACCTGCTCGCCGGGGACGAACGCGGCGACCACGTCGCTGGCCGGGTCCAGGTCGAGCGCCAACTGCTCGCCGCCATGCGGCAGTCGGGCCGGGTCGCCGACCAGGCAGGCGGGCCGCAGCTGCTCGGCGACGGCCTGGAGCCGGCGCTCGCCGGGGCGCGGGCCGAGCGGCAGGTGGACGGCGCCGAGCTTGGCGGTGGCGAGGGTGACGGCGGCCAGGGCGGCGGAGTGGCCGAGGCAGACGCCGACCAGGTCGCCGGGGCGGATCCGGTCGCGCAGCGCCGCGGCCACCGTGTCGGCGAGGCGGTCGAGTTCGGCGTAGCTGTAGGTGCGGGCGCCGTCGATCAGGGCGGGCGCGTCCGGGGTCCGGTGCACCCAGGTGGCGAACAGGTCGAGGACCGCGCCGTCCTGGTGCGGGCGACCGTATTCGATGCTCAGGGTTTCCATCATCGTCTCCAGGTGGTTCAGGCCGTTGACAGGCCGTTGACGGACTGTCAGTTCAGGCCCATGGAGCGGGCGATGATCACCTTCTGGACCTCGGAGGTCCCCTCGATGATCGTGGTCATCCGCACGTAGCGGTACAGGAACTCCAGCGGGTGGCCGCGCACCCAGCCGGTGGCGCCGTGCACCTGGAGCGAGCGGTCCACCGCGCGCACGGCGGTCTCGGAGGCGGTGAGCTTGGCGAGCGCCGCGTTCTCCGGCGCCTCGGTGCCGTCGTCGACCAGCCGGGCGCAGGCGAGGGTGAGCAGCTTGGAGCACTCCACCTCGGCCCGGGTGGCCACCAGGTGCTCCTGGACGTGCTGGTACTCGCCGATGACCTTGCCGAAGGCGCGCCGCTCGCGGGCGTACTCGACGCCCATGCGCAGCGCGTACTCGGCGATGCCGTTGCACATCGCGGCGACGACCAGGCGGCCCCGGGAGAGGCTGTCCATGGCGAGGGCGGTGGCCGCGCCGACGCCCTCCTCGCCGCCGATCACGGCGTCGGTGGAGACGGTGACCTGGTCGAGCAGCAGCTCGAACAGCGGTTCGCCGGACATGCCCTCGTAGCGCTGGCCGATCCGCAGGCCGGGCTGGTCGATCGGGAGGACGAAGGCGGTGGCGCCGGCGGTGGGCCCGGCTCCCTCGCCGAGGTCGGTGGCGGTGACGACGAGCACCAGGCCGGCCCGGTCGGCGTTGCTGACGAAGGTCTTGCGGCCGTTCAGCACCCAGCCGTCGGCGGTGCGCACGGCGGTGGTGGTGAGGCGGAACGCGTCGGAGCCGGCGTGCGGCTCGGTGAGGGCGAGGCAGCGGGTCTGCTCGCCGCGCACCAGCGGCACGAGGTGGCGCTCGATCTGCTCGGGGGTGCCGTGCCGCAGCAACGGGCTGGGGCCGTCGGAGCCGGCCAGGGCGTACGGCGCGAGCGGGCAGCCGCTGCGCCCGGCGGCGTGGTGCAGCAGGACGACGGCGGTGAACGGCATGTCGGCGCCGCCGAGTTCCTCGGGGTAGTCGCCGGCGTAGAAGCCGAGCGCGGCGGAACGCTTGCGGACGTAGGCGCGCAGTTCGGCGGGCACCTCGTCGGCGGTCTCGGGCAGTTCGGCGGCCAGCGGGACGAGCTCGCGGCGGACGAAGCTCTCGAACGCGTCGACGAGTTCGCGGTGGCCGTCTTCGAGGACGGCGGAGGGGGCGGTCATGCGCGGTCTGCCTTTCCGGGGTGCTGGCCGGTGAGCGCGCTGGCCTGGTCGGCCAGGACGGCGTGGCGGAACAGGGTGCGCAGCGGCGGGCGGCTGCCGAGGTGCGGCTCCAGCCAGGCGGCGAGCTGGGCGGCGAGCAGCGAGTGGCCGCCGACCTCGAAGAAGTGGGACTCGGCGGTGAAGCGGTCGTGGCCGAGCACCTCGCGCCAGGCGGCGGCGATCAGTTCCTGGCCGGGGTCGGCGAAGGCGCTCTCGGCGGCCGGGGCGGCCTCCTGGGCGGGGGCCTCGTCGGCGAGCCGGGCGAGGGCTGCGCGGTCGGGCTTGCCGCCGGGCAGGGTGGGCATCGTCTCGACGGCCGTCCAGGTCGCGGGGACGAGCCCGCCGGGCAGCCGCTGGGCGAGCGCCGCGTGCAGGGCGGCCTGGTCGGGGCGGTCGGCGCCCTCCAGGAAGCCGATCAGGCGCGGGCCGGCCTGCGGGTCGGTGTGCAGCACCACCGCGCAGGAGCGCCCGCCGAGTTCGGCGGAGGCCGCGGCCTCGATCTCCTCCAGTTCGATCCGGTGGCCGCGGAGCTTGACCTGGTTGTCGGCGCGGCCGAGGAAGCACAGCCGACCGCGCAGGTCGCGGTAGCCGCGGTCGCCGGTGCGGTAGACGCGCTCGCCGCCGAGGGCGGGCACGGTGACGAAGCGGGCCGCGGTCGGCTCCGGCAGGCCGAGGTAGCCATCGGCCAACAGGTCTCCGCTGACGGCGAGTTCGCCGACACAGCCGGCCGGGAGCGGGCGCAGCGCCTCGTCCAGGACGTGCAGGCGCACGCCGTCCAGTTCCGCGCCGAGCGGGATCTCGCCGTCCTCGGCCACGTCGGCGGCGGTGACCTCGTACACGGTGGAGGTGACGGTGGCCTCGGTGACGCCGTAGGCGTTCAGCACGGTGGTCGCCTCGGTCAGGCCGGCCAGCGCGCGGGCGGGCAGGCGCTCGCCGCCGAGGACGAGCAGCCGGGGCGCCCAGCGGCCGTCGCGCAGCGCCTCGCGCAGGTCCTCGCGGACGGCGAGCAGGTAGCTGGTCGGCAGGTTGGCGACGGTGACGCCGCGGGCGGCGAGCACGGCGACGAGCTCGGGCCCGGTGGGCACCTCGCGCTGCGGCACGACCAGGGCGGCGCCGGCGGCCAGCGCGGGCAGCACCTCCTCCAACGCCACGTCGAAGGACGGGCGGGCGAACAGCAGCACCCGGTCGGCGGGGGTCAGTTCGTAGCGGGCGGCGATCGCGGCGACGTACCCGGCGAGCGCGTCGCGGCCGACCAGGACGGGCTTGGGCACGCCGGTGGAGCCGGAGGTGTGGATCAGGTAGGCGGCGCCGTCCAGCACGGCGGCGGGCTCGGCCTTGGGGAAGGCCGGGCCGTCCAGCAGCGCGGGGGTGACGCCCTCGGCGGGCAGGGCGAGCGCGCTCTGCCGGGTGGCCAGCACCAGGGCCGGGGCCAGCCGGTCCAGCAGCAGGCCGAGCCGGGCGGCCGGGTCCTCGGCGGACAGCGGCGCGTACACGGCGCCGTACCGCAGGCAGGCGAGCAGGGCGACGACGCTGTCCACGCCGCGCGGCAGCACGGCGGCGACCGGCTGGCCGGGGGTGACGCCGGCGGCGCGCAGGCGTTCGGCCAGCTGGGTGACGCGGCGGTCGAGCTCGCCGTAGCTGAGGCGCTCGGTGCCGGCGATCATCGCGATGGCCGTGGGGTCGTGGGCGGCGGCCGGGTCGAGACCGGCCCGGGCGACGGCGGTGGCGGGTTCGGCGGCCGGGGCGGGGTCGAGCGCGGCGAGCGTGGCCTCGGGCCGGTCGAGGTAGCAGCGCAGCAGCTGGAGCAGGCGGTCGGCCAGCAGGGTGGCCTCGGCCTCGCCGAACAGGTCGGCGTCGTAGTCCCAGACCAGGGTCATCCCGGCGCCGCCGTGCTTCTCGCCGACCACCCGGCGGTCGTCGGGCAGCAGCACCAGGTCGAGGTCGAAGCGGGTGGTGCCGGTGTTGAAGCCCTCGTACAGCGAGACTTCGAGACCGGGCGCCTGGACGTCCGGCAGCGCGGCGTCGTGCGCGCTGAACATCACGTTGAACAGCGGGTTGTCGGCGCCGCCGGTGTGCAGGCCGAGCCGGCGGGTCAGCTCCTGGACCGGCAGGTCCTGGTACGGCAGCGCGCGCAGCAGGACGTCGGTCACCTCGTCGACGGCCTCGGTGCCGGGGGCGGCCGGGTCCAGCCGCAGGTGCAGCGGCACGGTGTTCACGAACATGCCGACGGTGCCCTCGAAGCCCTCCGGGCGGTTGCCGACGGCGGTTCCGACGACGAGCTCGCGGTGCCCGGAGTGCCGGCGCAGCAGTTCGGCGAAGAGCGTGAGCAGGGTGCTGAACGGGGTGTGCCCGTCCTCCTTGCTGCGGGTGCGCAGCCGCTCGGCGAGGTCGGCGCCGATCGCCTGGCGCATCTGGCCGCCGCGGTGGCGGCGCACCGCGCCGGGGTTGGCCAGCCCGGGCAGGGTGACCTCGCGCGGGGCGTCGGCCAGCTCCCGCAGCCAGAAGGCGAGCGCGCGCTCGCGGGCGTCCGGGTCGACGGCCGTGCGGGCGTGCTGCTCGTACGAGGGCGCCTCGGGCAGCTGGTAGGGCTCGCCGAGGACGTGGGCGCGGTAGACGGTGAACAGGTCGCGCAGCAGGATCGCGAAGGAGTGGCCGTCGTGGACGAGGTGGTGCTCGACGTGGATCAGCCGGTGGTGGTCCGTGCCGAGGCGCACCAGGTGCCAGCGCAGCACCGGCGCCTTCTCGGTGTCCACCGGCTCCTCGGCCTCGGCGGCCAGCAGCTCGCGGAAGGTGGCCTCCGGGTCGGCCTCGGCGGCGAAGTCGCTGCGGCGCAGCGTCGGTTCGCAGTGCTCGGCGACCCGCTGGCCGGGCAGGCCCTCCGGGCGGGCGACCAGTTCCAGGCGCAGGCCCGGGTGGTGTGCGAGGACGGCGGCCAGTCCGGCGTGCAGCGCGTCCTCGTCGAGGGTGCCCCAGAGGTCGAGCACGGCGGTGAAGTTGTACGCACGACTGCCGGGCAGCATCTGCTCGTGCAGCCAGACGATCTCCTGCGAGGAGGAGAGCGCAAACATCGGTGACTCCCTTGTGTGGTGGGCGTGTTGGCCCTGTGGTGGCGGGGCGGGCGTGGATGGCCCGGCCCTGGTTCCGGGCACGCCGGGGTGGTGGCGCGGCCCGGCGGTCGGTGTGGGGGCTCGGTGGCGGCTTCGGTCCGGGGCGGGTCAGGCGTCCGGGGCGGGCGTCCTGATGCGGACGTCCGGTGCAGGTCCGGTACGGCTTCGGGTCGGGTCCGGGGCGGCTTCGGGTCGGGTACGGATCAGGCGTCCGGAGCGGGCGTGCGGATCAGGCGTCCGACGCGGGGTCAGGCCGGGAAACGGGGTCAGGCCGGGGCGGGTCAGGCCGCCCGCAGGTGGCGGCGCAACGTGGCGAGCAGGTCGTCGAAGGCGGCGGTGGCGGCGTCCTCGGGGAACCGCTCGCGGTCCCAGGCGAGGCGCACCAGCAGGTCGTCGCCGTGCGAGGCGGCGACCGCGAACGGCGCGGCGAGCGGCCGCCCGGCCAGGTGGGTCTCCCGGCCGGGCACGCCGCCGAACACCAGCGGCGGGCGGCGGTGCAGGTCCTCCAGGGTGAGCATGCCGTCCAGGGCGCCCGTCCACGGGGCGCCGGCGGTGCGGGCGGCCCGGACCACCTCGTCGAACGGGGTGTCGGCGTGGTCGAGGTCGTCCCACCAGGCGTCGGCGAGGTCCTCCAGGGCGGCGGCCGCGCCGGGTGCGGCGGGGTGCACCAGGGTGTTGAGGAAACAGCCGAGCGCGGCGGGCGCACCCGGCGGGCGGCCGCCCCACGGGTAGCCGAGGGCGAGCTGCCCGTCGGTCCGGTGCAGCCGGTGGGCGGCGGCCGCGGTGGCGTCCAGCAGGGCGGGGAAGATAGCGGTGCGAGCGGCCCCCTCGGCGGCGGGCAGCCGGTGGCTGAGCATGCCGGTGGAGCCGGCCGCTCCCCCGCCCGTCCCGGTGACGCCGCCGAGCCTGCGGCCCCAGTGGGCCTGTGCGGCGGGGCCGGCGGCGGCGTCCTCGGCGGCCAGTTGCCGTTCGACGGCCTCCCGGTAGGCCGCCAGGGCGTCCTGGTCGGGGGCGGCGACGGCCTCCTGGGCGTGGTCGTCCCGGGCGTAGGCGTCGGTGAGGTCGGCGGTGAGGATGCCGAGCGACTGCTCGTCGCAGGCGGCGTGGTCCACCGCGAGGGCGAGCAGTTCCTCCTCGCCGTCCGGCTCCCGGGCCACCAGCAGGCGCAGCGCGGGCCCGTCGGCGGGCCAGTCCAGCAGGGCCTCGCGCAGGGCGGAGCGGGCGGTACCGCCGGGCGGGACGGCGATCCGGGCGGCCTCGGCCGAGGGGGCGCCGACCCGCAGGACGGGCGTGCCGCGCACCGTCCCGAAGCCGCCGCACAGCGCCGGGTGCCGGGCGGCGGTGGCGGCGGCGGCGCGGGCCAGCCGGGGCAGGTCGAGGGTGCCGCCCGGGTAGGCGTGGAACAGCGGGACGACATCGGGCCGGCCCTGCGGCGCGAGCCTGCGGGTGATCAGGAAGCGCCGCTGGGCGCCGGTGAGCGGGAGCAGATCCATCGGGGAGTCGGCGGCGGCGGAACGGTACCGGGCGAGGTAGGCGGCGGTGATGCTGGCGTGCACGGAACGGTCTCCGGTTTCCGGTTTCGGTTCGGTTCGGACGTCAGGCGGCGGGGCTCGTCGGGCGGCCGGGTGCGTCAGGCGGCGGGGCTCGCGACGGGCTCCTCCCCGGCCGTGGCGGCGGTGTCCGCCGGGAGGTCCCGCAGCCGGCGCAGCGGCGACAGCAGCAGCGGCACCGGGACGAGCAGGAAGCCCGCCGCGCACAGCCACAGCGCGGCGCGCGGTCCGGCCGCGTCGGCGACGGTGCCGCCGACGAGCGCGCCGATCGGCAGCGTGCCCCAGACCAGGAAGCGCATGGTGGCGTTCATCCGGCCGAGCAGCTCCGGCGGGCACAGGCTCTGCCGGAAGCTCACCTGGGCGACGTTGTAGGCCACCGCGCCGAACAGCACCACCGCCGAGGCGATTCCGAACAGCACCACGCCCGCGCCCCGGCCGGACAGCGGCCACAGCAGCGCGAACGGCGCCGTCACCACGGTGGCGAGCCAGATCAGCCGGGCCTGGCCGAGCCACGCCGCCAGCCGCCCCGCGCACAGCGCCCCGGCCAGGCCGCCGACGGCGGAGGCCGACAGCAGCAGACCGATGGCGCCCGGCGCGAGGTCGAGCACCCGCACCCAGAACACCGTCTGCACGGCCGCCAGCACGGCGGCGAACAGGTTGGACACGGCGGTCGCGGCGGCGATCGCGCGCAGCAGCGGGTGCCCGAGCACGAAGCGCACGCCCTCGGCGACCTCGGCACGCAGCGACCGTCCGGGCGCCGGCTCCGGTCGGGGCTCCTCGACCCGGATCCGGGCGAGCAGCAGGGCGGAGGCGAGGTAGCCGACGGCGTCGGCCACGATGGCGAGCGACGCGCCGAGCAGTTGGACCAGGCCGCCGCCGAGCCCGGGCCCGACGATCTGCGCCGAGGAGCGGACCGTCTCGATCGCGCCGTTGCCCCCGACCAGTTGCTCGCGCGGCAGGACGGACGGCAGGAAGGACTGGTGGGCGACGTCGAAGAAGACCGTCGCCACCCCGGTGACCAGCGCCACCAGGTAGAGCTGGGCCATGGTCAGCACGCCGAGCGCGGCGGCCGGCGGGATCGACCCGACGGCGAGGCAGCGCACCACGTCGGCGCGGATCAGCACCGGGAGCTTGCGCATCCGGTCCAGCCAGGCGCCGGCCGGCAGGCCGACCAGTAGGAACGCGGCGGTCTCGGCGGCGGTCAGCAGGCCGACCTCGAAGGGTGTGGCGTCGAGCACCATCACCGCCACCAACGGGAGCGCGACCAGGGTCACCTGGCTGCCCGTCTGGGCCGTCGCGGCTCCGGTGAGCAGGAGTCGGAAGTCGCGGTGGCCGAGCAGGCGGTCGCGGCGGGGGCTTGGCGTCTCGTTCATCAGTGCGACTTTCGGTCACCACTTCGCTACTGGGCAAGCATCGCGTCCGTTTCCGGACGAACCACGGGTCGGCCGGATCGCGCCACTCCCGCGACCCGCCCTTACGGACCCCATACGACCGAGCACGCTCCCGCCGGGACGTCCGCGCAGGCCGCCGACCTGGGGCGGACCACTCGCACGGCCACCCGGCGCACCGCGGGCCCCGCACGTCCAATTCGCCGTCCGCTATGCGGGCATTCGCATTCCGGCCACCGGACGCCGTCACTCAACTTGGCTGGATCATGCGAAACACTGACTGTCCGTCATCTGATCGTGATATCGGCCGCGTCGCGGGAGGCCGTGGGAAGAAGCACCCGCGCCGCCGAACGGGCCGGACCGGGCCCCGCCGCTCAGTCCGCCTCCCGGCAGGTCACCGCCAGCACCGCCATGTCGTCGTCCCGCGGCCCGCCCGTCCACCGCTCCACGTCCGCCACCAGCGCGTCGACGGCCTCCTGGGGGCCGTCGAACGGGCCGAGCGGGCCGAGGGCGAGCAGCGGATCGTAGAACTCCCCGGCCGCGTCCCGGGCCTCCGTCACCCCGTCGGTCACCAGCAGCAGCGTGCACCCCGGCGGGAACGGCCGGGTCTCCGGCGCCGGCCGGGCCACGCCCAGCGAGCCCATCCCGAGCGGCAGCCCCGGGTCGGCGGCATCCAGCCGGCGCACCGCCTCCGGCCCGCCCAGCAGGTACGGTCCCGGGTGCCCGCAGTCGAGCGTGCGCACGACGTCCTCACCCGGCGGGAACTCGACCAGCAGCGCCGTGATGAACCCCTCCAGCCGCACCTCCTCGGCCAGCAGCGTGCTCTCCCGGGTCAGCGCCCGCTCCAGCCCGTCGGCCAGCGCCGCGAGGTCCGGCGCCCGGTGGGCGTCCTCCCGGAACGCGCCGAGCAGCACCGACACCGCGCCGACCGCCTGCAGCCCCTTGCCCCGCACGTCCGCGATCAGCACCCGTACGCCGTGCGGGGTCGCCTGCAGCGCGTACGCGTCGCCGCCGATCAGCGCCTCGGTCTGCGCCGCCCGGTAGCAGGCGGCGACCGACAGTCGGCCCACTCGCGCGGGCGGCTCGGGCAGCACCGCCCGCTGGGCGGCCTCGGCCACCGACCGCACCTGCGCCAGCCGCTCCCCGTGCCGGGCGACGACGCGGTTGACCCAGACGCCGAGCAGCGCGGCGAAGGCCGTGTTCACCAGCTCCAGGTAGCCGTCCTGGGTGCCGATCGAGCCGTCCCGCACGGCCAGCACGAGGATGCCGGTCACATTGGCGACGCCCACCGCGAGGGTGTCCCGCAAGGTCAGCAGGGCGCCGGTCAGGACGGCGGCGGCCGCGAGGAGCGGGTCGCCCCAGTAATCGGCGGGATCCAGGGAGTTCCAGACGAGCCCGGCGACGATCAGCAACCACGGCGCGAACCGCACGTACGGCGGCCACTGCTCGGACCTCGGGGCCATCGGAGACCTTGCTTCCCGTCTCACCGCCTATCCGGAATTGGCGATTCCGATCCTAGCCACCCCTGCGCGCCCCCGCGCGCGCCCGACTGCGCCGCGGGGAGCGAACCGCGCGGTGGCGCCCCTCGGCCACCGGGGCGGGGCCGTGGGTCAGCCCGGTGATCTGCTCCGGCACCCGCACAGCGCTCCCGCCGACGGCCGGGCACGCGAGAGCGGACGCGCCCGCTACCCGTCCAGGGTGAACCGCCCCGCGCCCGGGGCGGTGAGGAGGCCGGGCGGCAGCCGGCGCCCGTAGGTGAGCAGCAGGAGGTGTTCGGCCCGGCCCTCCACCACGGCCGGGCCCTCGCCGTACGCCCAGGCGGTGTCGGTGGCCCGCAGGTGGACACCGTCGAGTCGGGCGCCGAAGAAGCGCAGGCTGCGCCGGGAGACGGTGGCGAGCAGGGCGGTGACCCGAGGCAGCGGTAGGCGCGAGGGCAGGCCGAGCGCGGTGGTGATGTCGAGGCCGTGCACGACGTCGTGGGCGAGGGCGGCGATCCGGCCGCCGACCGGGGGGCGCCAGGGGTGTTCGGCGTGGTCGGCGAGAGCGGCGGCGAGTTGACGGTCGGTGAGGGCGGCGGCGTCGCGGCGCGCCACCCGGTCGGTCATCCGGTGGAGGGAGCCGCCGGCCCGCATGAGGTCCGCGAGACTGCGGGCGGTGGAGTGGCGGAAGCCGGTGCTCATGTGGGCGGCGACCTCGCGAACGCGCCAACCTGCGCACAGCGAAGGGGAGTTCCACTGCTCCCGGGAGAAGGTGGTGAACACCTCGGCGAGTTCCCGGCGTTCGGCCGCGATCTGCTCGCGGACCCAGTCGACGGCCTGGTCGTGCTGCACGGTTCCCATGCCTCCAGCCTGCGGCCGGGACCCTCCGGACGTCCAAGACCGGGGAGTTCTTCCACCTATCATCAGAAGTTATGGAACTCCGGCAGCTCCAGTACTTCGTCACCGTGGCCCAGCAGGGCAGCTTCACCCGCGCCGCCGAGCTGCTGCACCTCACCCAGCCCGGGGTCAGCGCCCAGATCCGGCAGCTGGAGAGGGAGTTGGGCCACCGGCTGCTGGACCGCGGCGGGCGCGGCGTCCGGCTCACCCCGGTCGGCGAGGCGGTGCTCCCGCACGCGCGGGCGGCGCTCGCCTCCGCCGCGGCCGCGCGGCAGACGGCGCAGGACTTCGGCGGACTGCGGCGCGGGCACGTCCGGCTCGGGCTGGTCTCCGGGGCAGCCCTGGGTCCTGTCCCGCCGGCCGGGGCGGACGGCCTTCCCGGACTCGCCACCACGCTCGCCGCGTTCCGCCGCGACCACCCGGGCATCGACCTCTCGCTGGCCGAGGACGGTACCGCGCGGATGCTCGGCGCCCTGCGCGAGGGGCGGTTGGACCTCGCCGTGATCGGCCTGCCCACCACCGCGAGCGGACGGGACGACGACGACGGCTGGCGGACGCTGGCCGGGCTCGCCCTGCACACCGTGCTGGAAGCCCCGCTGGTCGCCGCCTTCACCGGGCACCACCCGCTGGCCGGCGGACCGGACGGCCCCCTGCCGGTCGCCGCACTGGCCGGGCACGCCCTGGTGAGCACCCCGCGCGGCACCGGCCTGCGGACGGCACTGGAGCAGGCCCTGGCCGCGGCCGGGGCACGCCCCACGGTCGCGGTCGAGGCGTCCGCCCCGCCGCAGCTGGCCGAACTCGCCGCGCACGGGCTGGGCGTGGCCGTGCTGCCGGATCCGCCGCCCGCCGCCGGGCTGCGGATCCGGCCGCTCACCGACCCCGTCCCGCTGGTGCGGATCGCGCTGGCCTGGCCGACCGGCCGCCCCACCGCGCCGCCCACGGCCGCGCTCCTGGGCCACTTGCGGACGTCCTATCCGGGCCCGGGGGCCCGCACCTGACGCTGCCGGGGGTCCGTCCTCCGCAGGCCGCCGTCAGAGCTCGGCGGCGGCGGTCCCGTCGCCGATGTGCAGGATCGCGTCGGCCCCGTCGAGGACCGCCCGGTCGAGCGGGAAGTAGCCCTGCTCCGGCGTGGTGTCGGTGCGCGTCCGGCCACCGGCGGCCGCACCGGGCTCGACCAGTCCCCAGGTGGCGGCCCCGCGCTGGAGCGCGCCCTCGTGGGTGCCCGGCTCGGGCTCCTGGAGCCCGACGGCCTCGCTGCGGCCCAGGCTGCCGGGGACGAAGGTGTACGGCTCGTCCAGGGAGTTCAGGATCGCGCCGACGCCGCTCCAGGTCAGGTCCAGGTCCGCCAGCCGCATGGCGCTCGGCTGCCGCTGCAGGTGGAGGTTGTGGGCGAAGACCAGGGTCCCCCCTCGGCGGGCCTCGCCGCCGCGGATGTCGAGGAGGTTCTGGGCCATGAGCACGTCCCGGGTGCCGAGGAGGCCGGACAGCCGGGCGCCCGGCTCCAGGCGCTCGGCCGACTGCCGGTGGTAGCGGAGCAGACCGAGGCCGGCGGTGAGGTGCGTCCTGGCCCTGAGCCACTCGGCGCGCGAGGTCGCCGCGACCAGTTCCGGGGCCCGCGCGTACAGCAGGGTGAGCAGGTCGTCGGCGACCGTCCGCAGCTTCTCCGCCTCGGCGGAGGCGCCGGGCGACATCTCCGGGTCCAGGACCGCCTCGGGGCGGCTCCAGCGCTGGTCCTCGCCGACCAGGCCGGCGAGGTCGAGGTCGAGCCCGAGGTAGTCGCGGGCGTGTTCGAGGTAGCGCCGCGGGCTGGGTGCGCTGGTGTTCTCCGTCTGCGCGTCGAAGCCGTGGAAGGCCAGACGGTCCGCCGGCGGCCGGCTCCGGTTGTACTCGCGCATCCAGGCGACCAGCCGCCGGTTGCCGTCCAGTTCTCCGAAGCCGTGGGAGAAACCCTCGCCCATCACCGAGTCGAGGGTGCCCACCCCCTCCTGGACGAAGTCGTTCACGGTGAGCGCGGCCACCCGGTCGGTTTCGAGGGCGATCGACCGGAATCCCCGGTCGACCAGTCGGGCGAACAGCTCGTTGCGGATCCGCGCGAAGGCCGGTTCCCGGTGGGTGGGTTCACCGAGCGCCAGCAGTGCGCATGACGGAGGGACGAGGTCTCGCAAGTCCTGACTCATGACCCTCAAGCGTATCCTTGAAAGAACGGTTGAGACTTTTCCTGCTCCGACCGCCCGATCCTCCGCTGAAGTCTCAAACCGGTGACCACCATGCGCCCCTCCGACCTCGCCCGCGGGCACGGCCTCTCGACCCAGGCCGTGCGCAACTACGAGCGGGACGGCTTCCTCCCGCCCGCCGAACGCACCGCCAGCGGCTACCGCATCTACACCGAGGTGCACGCGGCCGCGCTCGACGCCTACCGCTCCCTGGTCGCGGCGTACGGCCACGCGACCGGCGGCCGGATCATGACCGCACTCCACCGGGGCGGGCTCGACGACGCCCTGACGGCCATCGACCGCGGCCACGGCCAACTGCTCCGCGACCGGGACACCCTGGACGCGGTGCGGGAGGCCGTGCACCACCTGACGGCGCGACCCGACGCGGCGCGGGATCTCTCGGCGGACCTTGCAGCGGACCTTGCAGCGGATCTTGAGACGGATCTTGAGGCGGGCCCATCGGCGGAGCCCGCGGTGGACGGCGCCGTCCTGAGCATCGGCGAACTCGCCCACCGGCTCGGCGTCACCCCGGCGACCGTGCGCAACTGGGAGGGCGCGGGCATCCTCACCCCCGCCCGGGACCAGGCCACCGGGCACCGCGTCTTCCGCGCCGACGACATCCGCGACGCCGAACTCGCCCACCTGCTCCGGCGCGGCGGCTACCCGCTGGACCACATCGCCACCGTGGTCCGACAGGTGCGGACGGCCGGCGGCACGGCCTCCCTGGCCGACGCCCTCGACGGCTGGCAGCGCAGGCTCACCGCCCAGGGCCTGGCCATGCTCGACGCGGCCGCCCGGCTCGGCCACTACCTGGGCCTGACCGGCCACCCGCGGCCGGACCTGGGGTCTTAATCAGCGATTCGGCGGGCCGCCTCCGTGGCGGGCTCAGCCGACGCGGGTGAGCCGGGTGGTGCGAGGAGGGGTCTGGTCGGCGGGGGTGGCGGGGCCGGCGGCACGGTCGGGCTCGGGGCGATCGGGGTTGGCGAGCAGGATGGAGCGCTGGAGCCGTCGCAGTCCGGCCGAGGGTTCCATGCCCAACTCCCGTACCAGGGTGTTGCGCAGGCGCTGGTAGGCCTCCAGGGCCTCGCCCCGTCGGCCGGAGCGGTGCAGGGCGATCATGTACTGGCCGTGCAGGCTCTCGTGGGTGCGGTAGCGGTCGACCAGGACGGTGAGTTCGGCGAGCAGGACGCGGTGGCGGCCCAGCCGCAGGTCGGCCTCGATCCGCTGATCCAGCGCGCAGAGCCGGGTCTCCTCCAACCGCTTGGCCTCGACGGCGAGTTGACCGCCGAGCGGGACGTCGGCGAACGCCGGACCGCGCCACAGGCCGAGCGCCTCGCCCAACTGGCGGGCGGCGAGCGGGAAGTCGCCGCCGTCCATGGCCCGGTAGCCGAGGCCCGCGAGGCGGTCGAACTCCTGGAGGTCGACCAGTCCGCCGCCGCTGTCGAGCCGGTAGCCGCCGGGCGAGGTCACCAGGACGTCCTTGGCTCCGCACCCTCCTCCGGCGTCATCGCGGTGGGCGAGCGCCCGGTCGATGAGGTCGCGCAGTTGGAGGACGTAGGTCTGGACGGTGGTGCGCGCGCTGCGTGGCGGATGGCCGGACCACAGTTCCTCCGCGAGGACGCCCGCCGAGATGACCTGGTCGGCGCGCAGGGCCAGCAGGGCGAGCACTTGCCGTGGTTTCGGCGCCGAGGGCACCACCGACACCCCGCACACCTGGACCCCCAAGGCCCCCAACACCCGGATCTCCATGACGTCCACCCCAATCCAGACGGATCGGCGACCCCGACGGCCACCGGCCGGCCGGCGCTGCGGCTACCGCACAGCCGAGCACCAGGTGCTCATCCAAAAACAGGACGGACGGTTTGTCAATACAAAACCGAACGAGCTGTTTGTTTTTGAACGGACCATCGAGCTCCGGACTGCGGCGACCGACCGGACCGACCGCCGCCACAAGTGCCGCCGCGTCAGCCCCGGGCGCAAGCCGTCAGGCGCCACCAGCACGGGCCGCCGCCAGCTCGGCCACCACCCGCCCACCACGGTCCGAGCCCAGATCCAGCGCGGCCAGCACCCCGGGGACCGCGATGCTCGGCATCACGTGCCGGTACAGCACGGCCACCCGGCGCTCCAGATCCGCCCGGCCGGACATCTTCTGGGACTGGATCTGCACGCCCGTCCAGGCGCCCGTCATCAGCCACGCCGTCTCGGCCGGCAGCACGTGCGGCAGCAGCTCGCCCCGCTCGCCGGCCGCCGTCAGCACCGCCTCCAGCCGGGCGATCCACCCGGGCGTGGCACCGCCACTGAGGTCGCCGAACACGTCCTGGCCGAGCGAGAGCCGCGCGCCCGCGCTCAACAGCGGGTCACCCGGCATGAGATGGGCGACGACCATCCCCAGGTCGACGAACTCCTGGAGCTTGCAATGCCGTTCGGGGATCTCGTCCCGACCGAACTGCTCCTCCACGACGCCCTGCGCGAGCTCCCGCTTCGACGCGAAGTGGAAGTACACCGCACCCCGGGTCACACCCGCACGGGCGACCACCTCACCGATCGTCGCCCCCTCGTACCCGTGCTCGTCGAAGACCGAGGCCGCCGCCTCCAGGATCAGCCGACGCGTCCGGATCGCCCGCTCCTGCCGCACCACCGCAACCACCCCGCCCGAAACGCTCGGCAAACAAAACCAAACACCCTGTATCTTACCCGCCGGTCAACCGGCGATCCCTCGCCCCCAGGTCGCATGCACCCGCCTTCGAGTGAAGGAAAACCGCGTGGACGCTACAGGGCGGGAAAGCGACCGCCACCCCTCCCCCGGCCGACAGAGCCGGAATCCGGCTCCCCACTTCCGGCCGCATCCCACCGAAAACGGCCCGCCGTGATAATGCACCTGTCACCCCACTTTTGGGGATTCCTTTGCAGGCCAGGCGGCATCCGCCCCAGGTTCAGGCCACCCGGACGGCCATCGCGCGGCACCTGGAGCGACCACCCGACCACGCTCGGCCGCCAACGAACCTTCGTTCGGGCTCCTTGAAAACCAAACCGGAAGGTACGTATCTTACGAGCCCTGAGCAGCCCACCCCGCCCGCCACGGCCTTCCGGAGCGCTCCCATGACCCTGCTTGCCTACCGCGCCCCCGCCATCTCCCGCGTCGCCGGCGCGGACCACGGCACCACCCCCGGCCGCACCGCCGGACCGGCCGTGCCGACCGGACCGGCACCGCGCCTGACCAGCACCGTTGCCAAGGAGTACGTCCACCGGGCCTGTCACGCCGAGGTCTTCCTCACCGGCAGCGAGCAGCTGAACGAGACGACCTTCGCCGTCACCGCGCAGTGGCCGCGCGCCCACACCTTCTTCACCACCCCCGACGGAACCCGGCACGACCCGATCCAGGCCGCTGAAACGATCCGCCAAGCCGGGCTCTACCTCGCGCACACCCGGTTCGGCGTCCCGCTCGACCACAAGTTCATGATGTGGAACCTCGACTACACCACCCGCCCCCGCCAACTGCTCATCGGCGCGGCGCCCACCGACCTCACCATCGAGGCCAGACTCGTCCCACAGCCGCGCCGGGCCGGCACCACCATCGACTTCACCCTCAGCACCGTCATCCGACGCGGCGCCCACCTCGCCGCCACCGGACACGCCCGGTTCACCACCGTGCCGGACTCCACCTACCGGCGGCTGCGCGGGGCACGCCGCGAGGTCGACCCGGCGCCCGCCGTCTCCGGCGAGCCGCTGGCCCCGGGCCGAGTGGGCCGGATCCGCCCCTGCGACGTCGTCCTGACCCCGGCCGACGCACCCGGGACCTGGCACCTCACCCCCGACCTCTGGCACCCGATCCTCTTCGACCACGCCAACGACCACATTCCCGGCATGGTCCTACTGGAGGCCGCCCGCCAGGCCACCAACGCGCTCGTCTCACCGGCCACCGTCATCCCCGCCTCCGCCGCGACCACCTACCACCGGTACGCCGAGCACGACGCCGCCACCACGATCACCGCCCGGCACACCCCCGGTGACGACCCGGACGCCCTCACCACCACCGTCACCGGCCACCAGAACGGCGAGCCGATCTTCACCACCGTCCTGACCGGCCACGCCGACCAGCGGTGACCGGCGCCGCCGGACACTGACGGGCACTGACGGGCACTGACGGGCGCCGACGGACTCCCGTCGACCCGCGCCGGCCCCGACCAGTCCCGGCCGGTCCCGACCAGGGCGGACCAGCCCTGAGCAGCGCGGACCACCAGCCGACCACCGCCCCACCCGGCCCGTCCGACCTCCACGGTCGGGCGGGCCGTCGGCGCGCCGGAGACGAACCCCTCCCACGGACTGGCACCGGACGAACACCTGCGCGAGGATGTCAGCCCTTGGATTCGCAGTGACCGGGAGTACACAGTGCGTGAAGTCGCTTCGCACCAGAACGAGTTGATCAGACTGACGGACCGCCCCGGCACCGACGACGCCACCGGGCACGAGGGGCGCACCGGCGGGCGGAGCGTACGGGTGCGGGTGCTGGGGCGGCACGCACCGGGCTCCCTGCTCGGCCACGACTGGCTGGACTGCGAGATCACCGTCACCGCCGACTCGGCCCGCGGGCAGTTCGTCACACTGGTGACTGGACGTCAACTCCAGCAGTGGGAAGCCGCCCTGGAACGTCTGGCGCGACGCGAGGCGGTGCGCTGGCTGGACGAGGAGCACGGCCCGGAGCTGCGGATCGAGCCGGGGCGACCCGGCGGCCTCTGGGTGACCGTCTCCGACGCCGAGGACTCCGGCGTCACCCTCCGGGTCGTCCTGTCCCCCGCCCCCGGCTGGCTGGACGAGCAGCGCGCCCTGCTCAAACTCGTCCGGGACGCCTACCCGTTCGAGGTGGTCGAGGTCGCCCCCGGCGTCCACGCCTGGCGCGGACAGCAGGGGGGCGAACACTGACGTACCGTCAATACTGTTCTGACGAAGGGACCGACGCCCCGCGCAGCGAGCCGCCGGGCAGGGTGAGGAGGAGCCGCACGGCACGGGCGGCGAGTTGGACGGCGGAGCCGGCCGACAGCCGGCCCCGGGCGGCCGGGCGCCGACCGGCGGCGGACCGGCCACCGCCGATAATGGCGACATGATCGAGAAGCAGCTCCGCGTCGTCCTCGCCGAGGACTCGGTGATCCTCCGGGACGGCATGGTCGAACTCCTCACCGCACGCGGGTGCGCCGTGGTCGCCACCGCCGGGACGGCCCCCGAACTGATCGCCGCCGTCGACGAGCACCGGCCCGATGTGGCCGTGGTCGACATCCGGATGCCGCCCAGCCACACCGACGAGGGCATCCGCGCCGCCGTCGAGCTCCGCTCCACCTCGCCCGGGGTCGGCATCCTGGTCTTCTCCCAGCACGCCGAGCCCGCCTGGGCGGCCCGGCTGCTCGCAGGTGGCGCCGCCGGCGTCGGCTATCTGCTCAAGGAACGCGTCGCCCGCACCTCGGAGTTCGTGGACGCGCTGCACCGGGTGGCGGCCGGCGGCACGGCGCTCGACCCGGAGATCGTCAACGGCCTGATGCACGGCGGGCGGCGAAACCGTGTCGACGCGCTCACCCCGCGCGAACGGGAGGTACTGGAGCTGATGGCGCAGGGCCACTCCAACCGTTCGATCGCCGGGTTGCTCGTGGTCTCGGAGCGGGCGGTGGAGAAGCACGTCGCCGCCGTCTTCGCCAAGTTCGACCTGCCGGCGACCGAAACCGACAACCGGCGCGTCAAAGCCGTCCTCACCTACCTCGCCGAGACCGGCGGCTGAGCCGGGAGCAGCGGTTCCGTGGACGGCCGCGCCGCGGCCACCCGTCACAGGCGGCTCGGCAGTTCGGCGGTGACCGTCGTCGGCCCGCCCGGCGGGCTGTCCACCCGCAGCACCCCGTCCACCGCCGCGAGCCGTTCGGCCAGGCCCGCCAGGCCCGAGCCCGAACCCGACCCGGAGCCCGAACCGGAGCCCCCGCCCGGGGCGGCGCCCCCGCGGCCGTCGTCGCGCACCGTCAGCCGCACCCGCCCGTCGGCTGCGCTCGCCGCGAGCTCCGCCGCCGCCGCGCCGCTGTGCTTGCCGACGTTGGTCAGCAACTCGGCCGCGCAGAAGTAGACGGCCTGCTCGATCGCCGCGTCCGGCCGCTCCCTCAGGTCCAGCCGTACCGTGACCGGCACCGGCGCGGTAGCGGTGAGCCCGGGCAGCGCCTGGGCGAGGCCGCCGTCCAGCGCCACCGGGTGGATGCCCCGGGTGAGCCGGCGCAGCTCCGCGATGGTGTCGTCGGTCTGCCGACGGGCCCGGTCGACCAGGGTGCGCAGGCGCTCGGCGTCCGGAGCGCCGGGCGGGCCGGGCAGCCCGGTCAGCCCGGGCTGGGCGTCGCCAACGGCCTCACCGGTGACCGCACCGAGGGCGTCGCCGGCCAACGAGAGGGTGATGGCGAGCGCGACCAGTTGCGCCTGCGTCCCGTCGTGCAGATCGCGTTCGAGGCGGCGCAACCGGTCGGTGTTCTCGGCGAGCAGGGTGGCCCGGGCGGTCTCCAGCTCGCGCACCCGCTCCTGCGACCGCACCGGGCCGAGCAGCAGCCGGGCGAGGCCCCGATTGGCCGCGCTCACCGCCCGCAGCGCCGCCGGCACCGCCGCCAGTACGGCGAGCCCGGCCGGGGCCCCGGCCACGTCCAGCCAGCCGACCGGTCTGGGCCCCGGCTCCAGCAGCCGCACCCACACCGGGAAGCCCACCAACCAGACG
This sequence comes from Kitasatospora sp. NPDC043949, assembly GCF_056435365.1. Lineage (NCBI taxonomy): Bacteria > Bacillati > Actinomycetota > Actinomycetes > Kitasatosporales > Streptomycetaceae > Kitasatospora > Kitasatospora sp. NPDC043949. The sequence continues at coordinate 25,303 of NZ_JBWKEQ010000046.1, forward strand.
CAGCTGAGCGGCAGTCCGACCGCGACCAGGAAGCCGAGCACCCCCAGTGGCAGCCGCAGCAGCAGGTAGAGCAGCGCCCGCCAGGCCACCGGGTCGGTCAGCACCGCCCGGCCCCGGGCGATCGCCCCGGACGGGAGGGGCAGCGCGCCCGGCGCCGGCACCCGCTCGCCGAGCAGCCGCCCGACCAGTCGCCGGTGCAGCCCGCCCAGCCCGCGCGCCCCAGCCAGGGCGGCCACCACGAACGGCAGCCCGAGCACGGTGAGCGAGAGCAACGCCCCGGCATAGAGGACGGCCACGGCGTAGACCCCGCCGAGCACGCCGATCGGCAGCCCGAGCAGCGCGAAGGCCAACTCGCCACCGCGCACCGACAGATACCGCCGACGCTCAGCCACCGTCCACCTCACCACTCCCACTCACCACGCTCACCGCACTCACCACTCACCACTCACCACTCACCGCTTCGACGACACACCCAGGCGGCTTCGACCCGGCCCCACCGCACCTGGCGAAGGGCCCGGCCACCCCCGCTCACCCCCGCTCACCGCCGACCGCCTCGACCGCGCGCCCCCGGATCGCCCGCAGGCCGGCGCCCAGGATTCCCGGTACCGTCAGCGCCGCCGCGCCCGCCACCACCCAGCCGCACGCAGCGCCGGGCACCACCGGCAGCACCGACCCCGTCACCGCCCGGGCGAACGCCCCCGTGGCGATGGCCGCCACCGCCGCACCCAGCAGCACGCCGACCGCCGTGGTGAGGGCCGCCTCGACGGACAGCATCCGCAGCAGTTGCCGCCTGGTCGCGCCGACCAGGCGCAGTAGCGCGAACTCGCGCCACCGGTCGGCCGTCAGGGCGACCAGCGTGTTGACGGTGGAGACGGCCGCGAAGCAGACCAGCATCCCCAGTTCCGCCTCCCGGAGCCAGACGTCCGTCACCTTGGTGACGCTGGTCGCGGCGCCGGTCGTACGGACCACGTGCTCGGCGGTGCTCGTCATGATCAACATGGTGCCCGACAGCCCGACCAGGAGCGCGACCGGCACCACGGCCGAGGAGAGCCGGGCCGCGTAGCCGCGCAGGTTGGCGTCGGCGAGCCAGCCCGCCCCGGGGGCCAGCACCCGTACTGGCGCGCCGAGCACGGCGGCCACGGCCCGTGCGGCGAGCGGCCCGAGCAGGGCGAGGGCGACCAGCAGCACCAGCGAGCCGAGCATCGCCGCCTGCCCCGCCTTGTCCAGTTCACCGGCCCCTCTGGTGGCGGCGAGCCGCAGCAGCAGCACCCCGCCCGCCAGGACGGCCAGCCCGGCCAGCACCCGCAGCACGCCCGTGCGCCGCTGGCCCGAGGTGTCGGCGGTCAGCGCGGCGGCCGGGGTGAGCCGGGTGATCCGTCGGGCGGCGAGGGCGGCGGCGGCCAGGCCGACCAGCAGCGCCACCGCCAGTGCGACCAGCATCGGCACCGGCGTCCCGGGGATCCGCAGGCCGGGCGCGGCCAGCCCGCGCCGTCGGAGCGCGGCGAGGAAGCCCCGGGCGGCGAGGGTGCCCGCCGCGCCGCCGGGCACGGCTGTCAGCAGGACGGTCGCCGCGACCTGGGCCCGCACCAGCCGACGCACCTGACGGGGTGTCGCGGCGACCGTCCGCAGCAGGGCGAGGTCGCGGTGCTGCTGGCGGAGGGTGAAGCCGAGCGCGTTGACCACGACGAACAGCGCGACCAGGACGGCGATCTCACCGAACGCCCCCGCGATCAGCAGCAGGCCCGGCCCGGCCACCGCCCGGCGGGCCACCGCGGAGGCCATGGCCTGGGCGGCGACCAGCGAGCCGAACAGCGTCACCGTCCCCACCGCCAGGAACAGCGCCACCGCCAGCCCGGCGAAGGCGGCCGGTCGGCGCCGGATCTGACCGGCCGCCAGGGAGAGGACGGGGCTCATCGCGCTCCCCCGCCCAGCCGGCTCAACCGCTCGCCGACCTGTGCGGCGGTCGGCCGGTCGAGCTCGTCCACCAGCAGCCCGTCGGCCAGCAGCAGCACCCGGTCCGCGTAGCCGGCGGCCACCGGGTCGTGGGTGACCATCACACACGTCCGCCCGTCCACGTCCACACCGGAACGCAGCAGGTCGAGGACGTCGTGCCCGGTCGCCCGGTCGAGCGCGCCGGTCGGCTCGTCCGCGAACAGCACGGCCGGCCGCGCGACCAGCGCCCGGGCGATCGCCACCCGCTGCTGCTGGCCGCCGGACAGCTGCCCGGGCCGGTGCCGTTCCCGCCCGGACAGGCCGACCCTGGCGAGCGCCTCCCGCACCTGCGCCCCGTCCGGCCGCGCCCCCGCGAGCCGCCCGGGAAGTTCGACGTTCTGCGCGACGGTCATCGCGGGCATCAGGTTGAACGCCTGGAACACGAACCCCACCCTGGTACGGCGCAGCTGCGCGAGCCGCCGCTCGGGCAGCCGGGACACCTCCGTCCCGCCCCAGCGGACGGTGCCCCGGGTGGGGCGGTCCATCCCGGCGAGGCAGTGCAGCAGCGTCGTCTTGCCGGAACCCGAGGGCCCCATCACCGCCGTGAACGTCCCCGGCGCGAAGGCCACGGACACCCCCCGCAACGCCCGGACGGCGGCCGTGCCCCGCCCGTACTCCCGGTGCAGCCCGTCCCCGGTCAGGGTCGCGCCCGCCACCTCGCCGCTCGCCGCCGCGGCGGCTGTCGTCATCCCGTTCATGCCCTCCATCCTGGGCATGAACGGCCGCACGATCGATTGGGCTGGCCCCCCAATTCGGGGTTCGGAAAACCGAACCCCGCAGGTGGCCCTACCTCCGGACCCAGGACGCGTACGTCGGGTCGAGGCCGTCGCGGTCCCGTCCCACCCCGGCACCGTCGCGGTCCGGTCCCATCCCGGCGCCGTCGAGGTCGACCGACCGACCGACCGACCCGAGCCACCGTCACGGCGCCCGCCGGTGCGGTACTAGGCTGGCTCCCGTTTGACCGGGGGACGGGGGACGGGTGTCTGAGGACGGGGGTCACGTGACCTTGCTGGAGAACGATCCGCGCGAGATCGGCGGGTACCGGCTGGAGGGCCGGATCGGCGCGGGCGGGATGGGCGTCGTGTACCGCGCGCGGTCGCTGTCCGGGCGGCAGGTGGCACTCAAGGTGATCCGCCCCGAGCTCGCCGGGGACGAAGAGTTCCGGGCCCGGTTCCGACACGAGGTCGAGGCCGCCCGCCGGGTGAGCGGGGCGTTCACCGCACCCGTCGTCGACGCGGACCCCGACGCCCCGTCGCCCTGGCTGGCCACCCTGTACGTCCCGGGCCCTTCGCTGGCCGAACGGGTCGCCCGGCAGGGCCCGTTGAGCCCGCCGGAGGTACGGCGGCTGGCGACGGGCCTCGCGGAGGCGCTGCGGGACATCCATCGTGCCGGGCTGGTGCACCGGGACCTCAAGCCCGGCAACGTCCTGCTCGCCGAGGACGGCCCCCGCGTGATCGACTTCGGCATCGCCCGCGCCCTGGACGGCACCCAGCTCACCAGCACCGGCGTCGCCGTCGGCACACCGCCGTTCATGGCGCCGGAGCAGTTCCGGCGCGGCGACACCAGCCCGGCCACCGACGTGTTCGCGCTCGGTTCGGTGCTGGCCTTCGCGGGCACCGGGCGCGGTCCGTTCGGCGCGGACTCCTCGCACGCGGTGGGCTTCCGGGTCGTCTACGAGGAGCCGGACCTCGCCGGGCTGGCGGCGGAGCTGCTCCCCATGGTCGCGGCCTGCCTCGCCAAGGAGCCGACCCGACGGCCCACCCTGGAGACGTTGCTGACGTGGTCCGTCGCGGGCGTGGAGCCTCCCCCGGCCGCGCCCGACACCCGGCCCGCGACCGTGTGGGAGCGGCCCGCCGTGCCGCCCGTACCGACCGAGCCGGACGTCCGCTCGGCACCCCTCGCACCCGCCCTCCCCCCGCCCGCCGGGCCCGCCGTCATACCGGCGCCGACCGACCCCGTCGTCCCCAGGCCACGCCGCCGGACGGCCGCGCTCGTCGTCGCGGTCGCCGTCGCGCTGGCCGCGGCCGGCGGCGCGGCCGTCCTGCTGCGGCAGCAGGAGAAGGACAGCGGCGGTGCCGGTGCCCTGCCCCCGGCCGCCTCGGCTCCGTCCACTCCCGGTCAGTCAGGCCGGTCCGGCCCGCCCGACTGCCCCTCGGCCCGCGCCGTCGTGGGCGGAGACGGGCCGTTGAAGACCGTCATGAGCCGTTGGACGGCCGACTACCACCAGGCGTGCCCCACCGCGAACGTGGCCACCGCCGACCTGGGCGGCACCGCCGACCAGCAGTTCGTCGCCGGCCAGGTCGACGCCGTCACCCTCGACGACGCGCCCCTGGGCGACGAGGGTGACGGCCTCGGCAAGCGGTGCACGGCCGCCCGGCCCGCCCAACTCCCGCTCGCCGCCCTGCCGATCGCGGTCGTCTACAACGTCCCCGGGCTCGACTCGCTGGTACTGGACGCCCCGACGGTGGCCCGGATCTTCAACGGCCAGATCACCAGCTGGCGGGATCCCGCGATCGCGACGCTCAACCCCGGCCGGGTGCTGCCCGACTCGGCCATCACCGCGGTCCACCCGTCGGCCGAATCGCCGATCACGCTCGGCTTCACCCGCTACCTCGCCAAGGCCGCGTCCGCCGCCTGGCCGTACCCGACGGCCGCCCGCTCCTGGCCCGCCCAGGCGACGGGCGGTCTGGCGGTCGGCGATCTCGGCGCCGTCCGCCAGACGGTGACCGGCAAGTCCGGCGCGATCGCCTTCCTCCCGCTCAAGGACGCCGACGGGCTGCGGACCGCGAAACTGTCCGCCGGCTCCGGCCCGGTGGCCGCCACCACCGAGGCCGCCACCGCCGCCCTGGTCGGCGCCAAGGTCACCGGCACGGGCGCCGGCCTGACGGTCGACGTCGACTACGCGAACCCCGGCTCCGGCGCGTACCCGCTCGTCCAGGTCGGCTACGCGGTGTTCTGCGACACCAACGCACCGGACAACCGCGGCAACCGCCCGACCCAGGCACTGGCCGGTCTGCTCTCCCACGCGGTGAGCGCCGCCGGCCAGCCGGCCGCGACGCAGCTGGGCTACGCCGCACTGCCGCCCGCCCTCGCCCGTCAGGTCACCGACGCGCTGAACGGTCTGACGGCCGGCTGACCGGCACGGTGGGCGCCCGGACCGCCGCCCCCTCCCGCCCGGAGAGTCGGTGCCGGCGCTCACCGACCGCGACGCCCGACGGCAGGACGCGGTTCGGGCCACCGCCTCGGTACGCCCGCGAGCTGAGCCTCGCCCGCCCCCGGGCCCCGCGCCGCCCATCCGACGAGGGATCATGAACGGGTGACCATCGACCTGCTGCCCGGCCACGGCGTCCGCCTGCCCGCGCCGCTGCCCGGACTGCGCTTCGGCCTCACCGAGGCGACGGTCCGCCGCCTGCTGGCCCCGCACCACGAGGCGCTCCCGGGCGGTGTGCGCCCCATCTTCGTCTGCGGCTCCAGCTGGGCTCTGCACTTCACCCTGCCCGGGGTCGGCGTCACCCTCTGCTCGGGCTCGGGCGAGCGCCTCCGGGCCGTCTTCCTCTCGCGCCGCCCGGTGGAACCGCTGGAGGGTGCGACCGCCTGCCCGGTCGGCCTCCACGGCGTCGACGTCTTCGGCCGGCCGGCCCACGAGGTGGTCGAGGCGCTGCGCGCCGGGGGCCTGCCCGTCCCCGATCCCGCCCACGGCAACGTCCGGTACGACACGCTGCGCCTCAGCCGAAACACCCCCGTGCGCTGGACCCCGGCCGGCGGGCGGAAGCCGCGCCACGAACCGCCGTTCACCTTCGGCCTCGTCTCCCTCTCCTCCCCGGAAGCCCACCCCTCACCCCTTCACCAGGAGTCGACATGACCACCACCCCCGCGTCCACCTCCGCGACCACCCCCTTGACCATCGCCGTCCTCGGGCCGGGCGGCGTCGGCGGCCTGATCGGCGGACTGCTCGCGCGCGCCGGGCACCGGGTGATCTGCCTGGCCGGCGAGGAGACCACCGCCGTCCTCAACCGGGACGGACTGCACGTCCACAGCGGGCAGTTCGGCGAGTTCACCGCCCGGGTCGAAGCCGCCACCGAACTGCGCGAGCCGGTCGACGCCGCGTTCGTGACCGTCAAGGAGACGGCGCTGGCCGACGCTCTCGACCGGATGCCGCCGCAGGCCCTCGGCTCCGCCGTCGTGGTGCCGCTGCTCAACGGACTCGACCACGTCGCGGCGCTGCGCGAGCGCTACCCGGCCGGGCAGGTCGCGGCCGGCACGATCCGGGTCGAGGCCACTCGGACCGCGCCCGGGCGGATCGAGCACACCAGCCCCTTCACCGTGCTCGAACTGGCCGGACCGGCAGCGGACTTGGCCGAGCAGCTGCGGCGCACCGGCCTCGATGTCACGCTTCGCGAGGACGAGACCGCGATGCTCTGGAGCAAGCTCTCCTTCCTCGCCCCGTTCGCGCTGCTCACCACCCGCCACCGCAGCGAGGTCGGCGTCGTACGCACCGAGCACCGGTCCGAACTGCTCACCGTCCTCGACGAGATCGCGGCCGTCTCCGGCGCGGCGGGCGCCCCGGCGGACGCACAGGCACTGCTCGCCGCCTTCGACCGGGTGCCCGGGTCGATGAAGTCCTCGATGCAGCGCGACGTGGAGGCAGGCCGTCCGATCGAACTGGACGCCATCGGCGGCGCCGTCCTGCGGGCCGCCGCCGCACACGGGGTCGACACCCCGACCCTCGCCGGACTGGTGCGCGACCTCTCCGGACCGGCCAACCGGTAGCAGTCCCGGCCGACTTCACGTCATGGGCAGCACCCCTGACGTGAAGTCGGCGAAGTCGAGTCCGGAATCTGATGTTCCATCAACTCCCTTTCCTGGCCGACAGTAAAGGTTCACCCATGATTCACCCGATCGGGCGGAACCACGAGCGGGCGATCAGGCGTTGTTGCCGGCGGGAGGGATACAGACATGACAAGGAAACCGTACCGACTGGCCGCCGCCGCACTCGCGCTGCTCGCCACCGCTCCACTGCTCAGCGCATGCAAGGACGTCGACCAGGCACTCGACTGCGGCAAACAGGCCGTCAGCATCACCGGCGACATCCAGGACCTCGCCTCATCGGCCATCAACGTCGGCCAACTCACCGACCAGGATCGCCGCAAACACACCTCCGACGCCCTGAAGAAGGTCGGCGACGACATCAAGAAGCTCCGCGACCACAACAGTGGGGACAAGCTCGACAAGGCCACCGACAAGCTGAACAAGGCCGTCTCCAGCGCCCAGGACAACGTCTCCAAGGGCAAGATGCCCGACATCGGGGCGATCACCGACGCCGCCGGCGACGTGACCAGCGCCTGCGCCGGGTCCTGAGCCACCGACCGCACCGCCCGCTCCCGGCCCCGCACCCGCGGGGCCGGGAGCAACCCGGGGCCCGCCCCGGCCTGTCGCCACCGACCGGGCCCCGCCAGGCGGTAGGAATGGCACCGGGATCGAACCGCACCACGGAGGCACCGGTGAACCACCCGATCCTCGACCAGATCCGCGACCTGCGCGCCGAGTTGGCGCCCGGCGACGCCGCCCCGGCACTCGTCACGGCGCTCGCCGACGGCACGGCGCCCCGCCCGGCCCTGGCCGAACTCGCCGCCCAGCAGCACCGGATCATCGCCTCCGACCGGCGCAGCCTGCTGCTGCTCGCCACCCGCAGCGCCGACCTTCCGGTGAGCGCCTGGTTCGCCGCCCTCGCCGGGGCGAGAGCGCCGCGCTGCGCACCCTGCCCGGCCTCGCCGCCGCCTGCGGCCTCGGCCCGGACGAACTCGCCGCCCGGCCACCACTGGCCGGCTGCCAGGCCTACCCGGCCTACCCGGCCTACCCGGCCTACCTCGCCTGGCTCGCACTGAACGGCGAGCCCGCCGCCGCGGCCGCCGCGCTGGTCGCCAACTTCACGGCCTGGAGTAAGTATACAGACGTAGACTTAACCCCTGGCCTGCGGAAACACGTACAGCTCACCAGCTACGCGCTCGTCGCGTGAGCTTGGAGGCTCCGGTTTGAGCGGGGCGCCCAATCAGGGCATCGTCTTCCGCCCTGGCATGCTGATAGGCATCCACGGCCAGGGTGCGGGGCGCAGACCGGTTGCTTCCTCAAGCGGCCGGACGCGGTACCCGGCCTTGATCATCTGGGCCTGGAGCCAGTTGGAATCGCACCCGTAAACCGTCGCGAGCCTTCTGACGCCGACGCCGGAGGCGTACCGGAGGGCGATGGCCGGCAGCGCGGCGATCACGAGTGCCCTGAGCATGGCCTGCCGGTCTTGTTCGGTGGTGGCCCACATGGCTACTCCTGAGGAGGGTGGAGAGTCCTCCGCCCTGCGGCAGCGGGGGCAGCCGCAGGGCGGGGGTGGGCCCGCCGCTGGGGGTTGAGGGCGGCGGGGGTGCGAGATGGTCAGGACTCGCCGGTCAGTCCGCCGATGCCAAGACGCTGGGGCCCGAGAACTCCGAGGCCAACGCGTCCATGATCAGCTCGTCGCACACCGCGCCGCGCCAGTACCCGGCCTGGCGCATCGCGCCGACGTGCTTGAAGCCGGCCTTCTCGTAGACCTGGACGGCAGCCTTGTTGGGCGCGAGCACCTTGAGCCAGACGGACCGAAGGTTGGCGACGTGGAACCCGAAGTCCAGCGTCAGCCGGGTGGCTCGGGTGGCGTGGCCCTTGCCGCGCGCCTCGGGCGCGATGACGAGGATGAATTCGGCGGTGCGGGCGTAGGTATCGGGCTGGAGCGTGGTCATGCCGCTGGGCACCGGGGTCTCGGCGTCCGTGAGGTCGTAGACCGTGAACCTGATGTTCCTGCCGGCGAGCTGCTGCTGAAGTCCCTGGGTCCGGCTTTGCAGCGACTCAGGAACCGGGCGGCCGAACCCGATCAGGGAACTCGGGTTCTCCTCCCAGCGCCAGTACTGCTCTGCCAGGTCAGATCGAAGGGGGCCGAGCCCGCAGGTGCCATCGGAAAGCCAGATCATCTGTTCAACGGACATAGTGTGCTCCGGGGACGCTAAGAATCGCTGTGAACAACCCAACTGACGTGGACTCGGCGACCGGCGTGCCGTCAACGGTCTCGATCCAGGCGTGCAACCGTATCGGGTCAGGCGCGACGCCATGACGCCAAACCGCGGCCTTACCCGTGAGCTGGAGCAGCAGCATCGCGGCCGCCGACTCCTCCAGGCAGTTGGTTCGTCCGGGCGAGTACCAGCCCGCGCTACGCACGGCGTGGACGGCCTGTTCGGCTTCGCTGGCGGTCGCCGGCCTTCTCCGCCCCGTCGTGCTGGCGGAGTGAACCAGCTTGAGAACACGGCCCATCGCCTCATGCTCCGGGCCTGCGGCCTTCACAGCGTGGACCACCGAGAGGGCGGTAGCCGCCGCCAGTGTCCGGGTACGCGGGACGGGCACGGGAGGAGTCAGCCCGGCCCGGAACTCGTCGCCGCCCCAGCTTGCCTTCGGCACCTCCACCTCGCGCACGCTCCGCCACGGCCGAGGCCGGTCAGTCACGACCAGCAAGCCCGCCGCCAGCAGCGACTTCAACAGCGGCTCCGGGAGGAGCCGGATGTTGTCGAACTCCACCGCGTGACGGAGAGCCGCGCCGGCCGACGCGGGGAGCGTGCTGACCTGGCCGTTGTAGTAGTTCACCAGAACAACGGCGTGCCCAAAGTCCAGACCACGGACATGGCGGGGCATGCTCACGAACGAAGGCGAGTCAGTCACGGTCTCCCACTTCCTCAATCCATTGCGGCTCCGACTCGCGGTCAAGCGCCAGAAGCCACGCCTCGACGGCGAGCGTCCGGTCCAGAATGCCCATCGGCACGGGCATGCCCATCGCGGCCTGCTTCAGCACGCGGCGAAGGGCCCTGGGCTCGACCAGACCGAGGGCGGAGAGGAACCCGTCCGCCAGGCCGAGCAGGGCATCCAGGTTCTCCCGCCGGCCGGTGTAGAAGTCGGCGTTGAACGAGCCCTTGGTACTGCGGGCGGCGAGCGGGGCCGGCAGCAGATCACTCATCGCCCGCACCAGTTGCGGCTTGTAGGCGTACACGGATGGGCGGGCTTCGAGCGGGACACGCAGCAGGGAGTTGACCACGCTGGCGTCCAGGAACGGGTTGCGAAGTCGGATACCGATTTCCTCCGCCAGCGCGGCATCCGCCTGTGCCGTCCGGGCTATCTCACGAATCTCGTCAACAACCGTGCGGACCCCGGCATCGAGTCCCACAAGCGGGTCAGGGGCGGCGGCCACCCGCTCAATCTCACCTCGCAGTTGCGGCAGGATCTCGGCACCAGCCCAGGCAGGGAGCTGCACGGGCGCGAACCAGTGAACGGTGCCGACCGCCGAGGACGAGCCTTGAACGATCCGTTCGGCAAGTACGGACAGTGCGTCGGCTCTGGAGAGTCGGGCCGACGCGACTGCCTGCCGGAGGATGTTCGAAAACGGAAGATGCCGGAGCCGGGCCCAGCCCGCGGCCTGGTGGAAGGCGGCCTGGAACTGCCGGTGTCGAACCAGATCCGCGATATGGACCGGCGGCTGCGAGCAGACGCTGTCCCCGCCGTCACCGGTCAGATGAAGCGTGGTGTCGAATCGCTCGGCCATCCACTCCAACTGCCGAAGCAGCCCAGCCCAGGCCATTGTGGACGGGGCCGGTTCATCAGCGGCGGGCACGTCGGTGATCCCGGTGTAGGGCAGATGCTCGCGTTGTGTGGGCAGTAGGTGATGTTCGATCCTGCCGGGCATCGAGTTCGCCACGAGCCGAGCGAATCGAAGGTCTGCTCCCGACTCGTCCCCTTCAGGGTGGACCGTGACGGCGTTGACGCACACGTTGTCGGGTGTTCGGCGAGCTGCCAGGAGGGTGATGGACGATGAGTCGAGTCCGCCCGACAGGTCAGTGCTGAACGGGCCGTCGCCCAGTCCTAGGCCCACCGCCTTCTCAAGCTCGACCCGGAAGCGCCTGGTCGGCTCGGGTCCGATGTCCGACTGCGGCAGCCATAGGTTCGTGATCTGAGGTGCTGTGCCCGGAGCGAGCCGGATACGCGCGCCCGGCGGCAACTGCTCGACCCCGGAGAAGTACGACCGGCCCGCAACGAGAGCGGGGAGCAGCGGCGCGAACACCGCTGTCACGAGCCGCCGCGTATCGACAGGGGCCCTGTTGAGCCCCGCGAGGAGTCGCGCCGACGACGACCAGGCCCACCCCGAACCGAAGCGGGTGACATAGACCGGCTGCGCGGCAGCAGGGTCGGTGAAGATCACAGTTTCGTGTTCGGCCTCGCTCACCACGGCGTAAGCCCCCGGCCAGCGCCACGCCAGATCGGTCGGCAGAGGCCCAGCGCCCAACGCCTTCAGATCCGCCGGCCGCGCACCGCTCAGCCCGAGGACGAACAGCCGACGGGCCGGTCCACCCTCCGTGACGTGGAGCTGAGTCAGCGTCATGCCGGTCATCCATACGCTCGACTGCGGATGCAGCCGTGTCGCTCCTGACGGGCGTGGCGTGCCCGTTGCGGAGCCGCTGAAGCCCCCGAAAGCCATGGTGGCCCTCCCCTTGGCAGATCAATGGCAGAAAGCGGAGCGGTGCGGCCCCGAAGGGCCGCACCGCAGAAGGCGGATCAGCCGGCGTACTGGTACACGTACCGCTTGCCCTCGCCGCCGTCGGAGGTGCCGCCCATGGTGAGGGCCGCCGCGTCGCCGATCACGGTGACAGCCACGTCGTCGTCCTCGTCGGCCGTGACGATGGGCTCGTTCACGCTCATCTCTCTGTTCCTTCCTGCCAGGTGGTGCAACGTTCCACCGGGGATTCCCGGTGGAGCCCAGCCCAGAGGACTTCCCCATCCAACTGGGCTGGGAGCTTTAGGGGTCGGCGGCTTCGAGGCCGCCGACCGAGGCGCAGATCCGCGTACACCGTCTTGCCGCGAGCAGCGAAACCGTGTAGGCGACGGCGACCGTCACGGGGGTCGGGTCCCCACGGGCGGACTTCCTGGCCGTGTCCCGGTAGTCGTCCTGGCCGTCGTCCACGGGGGTCTCCTCGTCTCGACACGGGACCTACGCCGGGCGCTTGTCGAGCGCGGCCCGCAGCGCGGCACGGCGGTGGGGCGTCCGGGCGCGGATGATGCAGTCGTTGCAGATCGGGTGGCAGGTGCTCTGGGGGTCACCGGGGGCCTGGAGCGAGGTGCCCGCGCAGACCAGCGTCTCCCGGGAGCAGACCCAGCACGTCCCCTCGCGGTAGCCGTCGGGCCGGTCCACGACGCGCCCCTCGCCCGGAGGCCAGGAGGGCGGCAGCGTGTTCAATCCGCGGCCTCCAAGTCCACCAGCAGGACCATTTCCGGGTAGGGATCGCTGGAGCTGTCCCGGTTCACCCAGGCGTGGTTAGCGAGCCTGCTCGGGGTCTCCGCGACGGTGCCCGTCCATCCGTCCTTGCGGTGCCGGACCGGGTCGCCCTGGATCACACCGACTTTCACAGTTGCACCTCTCCATCGGGAACTCATGCAGTGCCCCTGCGGGCAACGCAGTTGACACAGGAGCACGACGACCGCACGGCGGCGATTTGAAGGAAAGCACCCACGGACGGGGCCCGGTCGGCCGCGTTCGCCGCCCTGTAGTCGTCCAGCGGGTTCCAGCCGGCGGGGGCCTGCTGCAACTCGGACTTCGAGGGCCCGGTTACGACCTCTCGGTACTCACGCTTGGGGGTGCGTCGCGCCATCGGCCGGTCCTCCTTCACCGCGGGCGGCTGTGTATGGGGGCGGCCCTCGGAACTCCTGCGACACCTGGGCTTGTGCGCTCCGGTGTCTCGATCGCTACTCTGCGTTCATGTCCGCCGAGCCGTTCATCACCAACGACGACGATCACGATGCATGCTGGATCTGCCCCAGCCTTCGGCTCCCCGATGAGGCGTTCGATGTGCTCGAACACCCCAGCGCGGAGTACCCGTTCAACCCGGCCGACAGCTTCCGGTACAGCCGGGAGGGAATCCCGGCCTGTGTGCACGGAGACCGCATCGGGCTGCCCCCCGGCCGGTACGCGAGTGCCGGCCAGGAGCCGCCCGAGGGCTAGAAGGTGATGACTTGCTTACTGACTGCAATCATTCAACGGCGGATGACCAAGATCAGTTAACACAAAACTTGCACAACAACCCTTGCGGAACCTGATGTGCCATCATCTAGCTGTCGAGTTGGGATGATTGATTGCATGGGGAACACAGCACCGTCAGCTGGCGAGAACATCGCGGTACTCCGGAAAGCGCGCGGCCTGAGTCAGGCCAAACTCGCCCGGGAAGCCGGCATCACGCTCTCTTACCTTTCCAAGATTGAAACTGGGCTCAGGCCTGCGACCCCTGCGGTGGTGGCTGCCGTCGCTCGGGTTCTCCACGTCACCACCGCCCGCGTTTACGGGAATCCCTTCGTCGGCCCGACCGAGCAGACGGACCTACTCAACGAGCTTCGGAACACTGTTCGTCGCCACACCCTTCCGCGAGAGAGTCCGCTCTCCCCAGCCGAGACCACTGTGGCCGTTCAGACCGCCGCTGACCTGAGGGCCAGTACGCAGTACCTGGAATTGCTGCGGATGCTGCCCGCGCTCCTCGGCCAAACGACCGCCTCCGCTCTCGACTCCCGAGGCGAGGCGACGGCATGGGGCTACGTCGCGGATGTGTACAGCTGCGCGTACACGGTTGCACACCGACTCGCACAACCCGATCTTGCCGACATGATCGTGTCTCGCCAGATGTGGGCCGCGCAGCAGACCTGGAACCCGTCTGCCGAGGCAGCAGCAGCGTGGAATGAGGCGGGTACATACCAGTCTGCTGGCCAGTATGAGGACGGGTTGGCCATCATCGAGAGGGCTATCAGCCGCTACGAGGCCGTACCCGCGAGTGGCCCCTTTCGGACCATCCACCTCGGCTCTCTCCATCTGCGCGGCGTCGTGCTGGCGTCGAGAGCCAAGGATGCCAACGCCACCCGTGACCATCTGCGGCACGCATGGACCCTGGCCGAGACGCTTCCGGACGGCAGGGACCTGGTTCAGCACCATCTGACGTTCGGCCGGGGAAACACCGCACTGTACGAGCTGGCGTCCCACGTCGAACTCGACGCCCCCGACCGCGCTGTCCAGATGTCCGGTTCACTGATCGCATCCCCACCAGCCGGGCTGAAGCCAAACCGCCTAGGCCGGTTGTACATCGACGTTGCGCGCGCCCGGTTGGCCGTGCGCGACTACGCCGGTGCCGAGGAAGCTCTCAACGCCGCCCATGCCGTCGCTCCGCAGATGGCACAGATACACCCGATGGGTCGCGAGGTGCTACGGGTGCTGATCGTCATGCACCAACGCTCTAAGCCCGGTCTGCTCGCTATGGCGAAGCGGGCAGGGTTGGCGCCTTAAGGTTTGCATGGCGAGGGCCGCGCTCAGGAGGGGGCGGGCCCTGGGTCCACTCGGTACTTCTCCTCTTCCTCCGGCGGCGGGAGCGGGACGGTGATGGACAGCTCGATGGCCGCGACCCGGCGGGTGAGGTAGCCGCGTCGGCCGGCGGCTGCCCCGACCCAGGCTCCGGCGGTGTCCTTGGGCATCCAGACGCCTCCGTGCTTTTCCACGGTGCCGATCTGTTCGCCGAGGCCCCGTACGACCCGGTAGTGGCCTCTGCGGCCCTCGTAGTCGAGTTCGAAGCACCGCGGATTCCATCGGCCCTCGGCCAGGACGTTGTCGGGGTGAATGCTCAGGGATGGTGCCTTCCGTTCGGGTGGGTGGGGGTGGGGCCTGGTGCCATCGGCCGGCGGGGCTGTCGACGGCCGACTGGGTGGGTGGGGCGGGGGTGGGCTCTGGTGTCCGCTCGCCGATTTCGACGCCGTCGGCGAGCAGTTGCCGGACGGCGGCCTCGGCCTGGTGCTCGTAGCGGTGGCGGGAGATGAAGTAGCCGTCCTCCCGGATCTCGTACATCTCCGCCGCGAAGTCAGTGGTGTTGAGGGTGGCGTCCAGGCGGCGGTCATGGCCGGCACCGGTGACGCTCCAGCGGCCGGCACCCACCGCGGACCACGTGAGGCCGATGTCCGCACCGGTGCGGGCCCGCTCCGCGCGCTCGCGCTCGGCCTGCTCGTCGGCGCTGCGATGGCGGGCGGCCTCCAGCTCGGCCTGGTGCTGCTGCTCGGCCTCCTCACGACGCCGCAGGAACTCGGCCCGGCTCTGGGCGGCCTGGCGTTCCAGCTCCGCGAGGCGCTGGCGGGCGGCTTCCCGGCGGCGGGCGGCTTCGTGGCCGCCGGGCAGCGGGGGTAGGGCCTGGGGCTCCGCGCGGGCTGGCCAGGGCTCGGCGAGGTCGGTGCGGTGGTGCCGCCAGATGGTGAGCATGGCGCGGCCGTCCGCTGTGGCGACGACGTCGCCGTTCTCCTCCTGCTGGAGAAACCCGGCGGCGATGACCAGCTCGACCACCTTCCGCCGTACCCGGCGGCCCTTGGCGTCGAGCCGGGCCCCGGCGGGGACGAGGCGGTAGCCGGTGCCGTCCCACCACACGCCGCCTTCGCTGGGGTGCAGGGTGGCCGCCGCGACGAGGCTGTACACCCTGCTGGTCCACCCGGACTGCTCGCGGGCCCCGGGTGCGCTCGGCGGCGACGACCCGGCTGAAGTCGGCTTCGTGGTCGTCGGCATGGAGGCGGGCGGCGTGGCGGGCGTCGTCACGGTGGCCGTGGTCGTCGCCGACCTGGGCGGGGCGCCCGGCGTACCGGTCACCGCACTGAAGGCACCAGACCACCCACCACTGCACCCGGTCGGCTCCGGCGGGCCCGACGCCGACCGGGCAGGGGTTACGCAGACCCCACCCCAGGGCGCTGCCGCCTCCGGGTATCCAGGGGGCGCGGGTGGGGGTGGTCACTGGGGTACTTCTTCGCCCAGCCCGCTCCCGCGCTCGAACAGCAGGCCGCCGACGCCCTCGGGCCGGATCCGCTGGACGGGCCGACCCTGGCCGTGGCCCGCGAGTACGGCCGACTGCTCCAGGCGTACGAGCACCTGTTCTGGGACACTCTCGGACAGCTCGACTAGGGTCCGGGGTCTCCCGGGTCACGCCGACGGGCCGACCGGGCGCGGGGGGGGCCGAGGCGTTCATCCCCCGCACCCGATCGGCCTCGCTCAGGCCTGCCAGTGCGGCTTGCCGCTGACCATCCGGCAGTAGATCATTCCCCCGTTGGCGTCATGGGTGCTCTTGCCGAGATCGGCGTTGCGGCAGAACTGCCCGGCCGCGTAGCAGTTCCCCGCGTTCGAGCGGAGCTCGCACTCCGCACCGCCGGCCGCCGCGGTGTGCTGCGGCTCCGGTGCGGTCGGCGGCTGGGCCGTGGTGGTCTTCGGCTGCGGCGCCTTCGGGGTGGGCGACGGCGCGTGGGTGCTGGGGGCCGCCGCTGCGGGGGCGGTCGGCGTGCTCGGCGCGGGGTCCGACGCCGGCGGCGGCGTGCCGGCCGGGGACGCGGCGGGCGGCGCCGCAGGCGGTGCGGCCGGCGGGGTCGACTGGGTGGTGGCCGCCGCCGGGGCGGTCACCGGGGGCGAGGCCTTGGCTCCGCCGTCGGCGGCCGACGGGTCGCAACCGGTCAGCGCCAGACCGACGGTGAGGACGAGTCCGGCGAAGCCGGCCAGGCCGGCGCACCGACGCCCGCGTATGCGTGAAGGCATGGGTGGAGAACGCTCCGTTCCGTTTGGATGAGGTGTGCGATTCAAGCAGAGCTCGCACACGATCCGCGCACGGATCTCCCACTCGTTGGCAGATCGAGATCTGCCGGCTACCGAGCGTCGCCGCCCTCCGGTCCGCCGTCACGCTGCGCCGAACCGCCGACCGCCCCAACAGGGGTATAGCGCCGGAGCGCAGGGGAATTCGGCATGTTCCTGACATGGCCAGCGGATCGCTACCGTTCCGGCAACCCCCACGCCGAACGAGGAGATCCCCCATGCTCCGCATCCGTGTGCTCGCGGTCGCCACCGCGCTCGCGGGCGTCGCCCTGACCGCCGCCCCCGCCGTCAGCGCGCCCGCTGACGACCCGTCCACAGTCGCCGCCCTCGCTTCCCCCGCGGCCCGGACCGCCCCGGCCCCGTCCGCGCTGCTCCCCGCGCTCCAGCGCGACCTCGGACTCTCCCCGCAAGCCGCCGCCGACCGGCTGGCCGGGGAGAGCCGGGCCGCCCGGGTTCGGACCGCGCTCGCCGCCGCCCTGGGCTCCCGCTGGGCCGGGGCCTGGGTCGAGGGGCCGGACGCCGCCCTGGTGGTCGCCACCACGGACGCCTCCGTCGCCCGGACGATCACCGCGCACGGCGGCCGGGCCACCGTCGTCCGCAACGCCCTGGCCGCCCTCGACCGGGCGAAGGCCGCGCTCGACCGGGCGGCCCGGGCCGCCACACCCACCGCCACGCCGTTCTGGTCCGTGGACGTCCGCACCAACGCCGTCGTGGTCCGGTCCTCCGACGCCGCCCGGACCGAGGACTTCCTGCGCCGCTCCGGGGTGGACCGCGCGCTGGTCCGGGTCGAGCGGGCCACCGCCACGCCCCGGCCGCTGGCCGACCTGCACGGCGGCGACGCGTACTACATCGACAACGCCGCCCGGTGTTCGATCGGATTCCCCGTCACCCAGAACGGCCGGCCCGGCTTCGTCAGCGCCGGACACTGCGGGCAGCCCGGTTCCAACGCGACGGCCTCCGACGGCAGTTCGATCGGCACCTTCCAGGGCTCGACCTTCCCCGGCAACGACTACTCCTGGGTGCAGGCCGGCCCGGGCTGGACGGCGCAGCCGCAGGTGAACGACTACGCGGGCGGCGCGGTGACGGTCGCCGGCTCGACCGAGCAGCCCGTCGGGTCCTCGGTCTGCCGCTCCGGCTCCACGACGGGCTGGCACTGCGGCACCGTCGAGGAGGTCAACGCCACCGTCACCTACCAGGAGGGCAGCGTCTACGGCGTCACCCGCACCAGCGTGTGCGCCGAACCCGGCGACTCGGGCGGGTCGTTCATCTCCGGCAACCAGGCGCAGGGCGTCACCTCCGGCGGCTCCGGCGACTGCACCTCGGGCGGCGAGACCTACTTCCAGCCCGTCAACCCGATCCTGAGCGCCTACGGCCTCACCCTGGCCACCGGCTGAGCGGCTGACCGGCTGAGCAGCCGCGCACCCGGGCGAGCCATCGGCCGAACCGCCCACCGAGCCACGGGCCACCGTGAGGACAGGACCTAAGGCAGCCCCGCCGTCCGGCGCTCGAACACCTCGGGGCGCGCGGTCTCCAGGGCGGTGGCGACCGCGCCGAGGAGGACCGCCTCCTCCCCCAGCAGGCTCGGCGCGAGCGTCGGACGCATCGGGGCGATCCGGTGCAGGGCCTGCTCCAGCGGTTCCAGGAGCAGGTCCGCGCTGTTGCCTATGCCGCCGCCGAGGACCACCAGGTCCGGGTCCAGTACGGCGGACAACACGGCGACGGCGTAGGCGAGTTGGCTGGCCTCATGGCCGACGGCCCGGACCGCCGCCGGGTCGCCGGCCCGGGCCCGCTCGAAGACCTGCTTGGCCGTGGGCGCGCCGCCCAGCCCGAGGTCCTGGGCGGTGCGCACCACGGCGTCCGCGGCGGCCTCCTGCTCGATGGTCGCCGGAGGCTCACCGGGGCGGGCGGGCAGCGGCACCAGACCGATCTCGCCCAGCGCGCCGTGTGCGCCGAGCAGCAGTTCGCCGTCCTTGACCACGCCGACGCCCAGGCCGGTGCCGACCAGCAGGTAGGCGAACATCCGGCTGCCCCGGCCGGCGCCGAGGGTGTACTCGCCGAGCGCGGCCAGGTTGGCGTCGTTGGCGACGGTGACGGCCACGCCCAGGCCCTCCCCGATCCGGTCGAACAGACCGGGCCGGCCCCAGCCGGGCAGGCTGGTGGCGTAGCGCACGCCGCGCCGCTGCTCGTCCCACACGCCCGGGGTGCCGATCACCGCGTGCACGATGTCGTCGGCGGCCAGGCCCGCCTCGTCGATGGCCTCGTGGGCGGCGGCGACCACGGCGTCGGCGACGGCGTTCGCCGAGCGGCCCCGGTTGGCCACGTCGCGGCGGGCGACGACCGTCCCGGCGAGGTCCGCGACGGCGACCCGCAGCCTGGCCCGCCCGATGTCCACGCCGAGCACGTGCCCGGCGGCCGGGTCGACCTCGTACAGCACCGCGGTGCGGCCGCGCTCGGGGGCCAGCCGACCGGCCTCGCGGACCAGCCCGGCCTGCTCCAGGGCGGCCAGGGCGGCGGACACGGTGGGCTTGGACAGGCCGGTGTCCCGGGCGAGTTGGGCGCGCGAGGAGCCGCCGCCGGTGCGCAGCAGTTCGAGCAGCAGCCATTCGTTGTTGCTGCGCAGCCGCTGCCGGTTCCACGGCACTGCCGGGGCCCCGGCCGCCGGGCGGTGGGTCGGCAGGTGGCTGCTCATCGGTTCCTCCGGTCTGGGCGGGAAGGCTGGCGGGCGGGCTGCGCCGGGTGGTGCCGGCACGGCCCGCGGCGTCCGGTGTCGGGTGCCGCCGCCCAAGTATGACCGGTGATCATTCCGTTCCCACCCCGGCTGCCGGCCCCGCGCCGCCCCGAGCCGCCCCCAGCGCGATCCTCGGGCCCGTCAGGACCACCAGGCCCGTCGGACCTGTCGGACCTGTCGGACCTGTCGGGCCCGTCGGGCGTGTCAGACCCGGGCCGGACTCGTCAGACCACCCAGCCGCCCGTCATCCGCCGCACCGCCGAGCCGTCCAGGTCGGCCAGCTTGGTGCCGGCGAAGGCCTGGGCCGCCTCGGAGGTCTGCACCCGCAGCGGCGGCCGCTCGGCGGTAAGGGCCGCGACGATCGGGGCGGCCGCCTGCTCCGGGGTCTGGGCCTGGGCGAAGGCCTTCTGCGTGCGGTCGACATAGGCCCGCAGGGCGGGGGCGTACGGGCCGGCCGCGGCGGTCAGCGCGGGCAGGTCGATGGCCTGGTTGCCGATGAACTCGCTGGCGACGGCGCCCGGTTCGACGACGGTGACGTGCACGCCGACGGTGGCGGCGACCGGCGCCAGCGACTCCATGAAGCCCTCGACGGCGAACTTGGCGGCGCAGTACGCCTCGTTGAAGGGCTGCCCGACCACACCACCGACGCTGGTCACGGTGACGACCCGGCCGCCGGAGGCCCGCAGGTGCGGCAGTGCGGCCCGGGTGACCTCGACCACACCGAAGAAGTTCACCTCCATGGCGGCCCGCACCGGCGCCGTCCCGTCCTGCTCGATCGTGCCGACGTGGCCGGCGCCCGCGTTGTTGACCACCGCGTCGAGCCGGCCGTGCCGGGCGAGGACGGCCTCCAGGCAGGCGGTAACGGAGGCCGGATCGGTGACGTCCAGCTGCTCGACGTCGATCCGCCCGTCGACGCCCGCCTCGGCGGCGGTGCGCCGCAGGGCCTCGGCCCGTCCGGTGTCGCGCATGGTGGCGACGACGCCGTACCCGGCGCGGGCGGCGGCCACGGCGGCGGCGAGGCCGATCCCGGAGGAGGTGCCGGTGATGAGGACGATCGGGGCGGCGTCGGTGTCCATGGAAATCTCTCCTCGGATCTCCCCGGCTTCTCCGGGGAAAAGTGTGTGCGTGCGCACGCACCATACATTTAGGTGCACGCGCACGCAACCGGTCGACAGCCCGGCGGCGCCGGTCGGGCGGCCGTCACACCTTCGCCAGCGCACCCTCCACGTCCGCCCACAGGTCCTCGGGGTGCTCGATGCCCACCGACACCCGCACCGTCCCCGGGCCGATCCCGGCGGCGGCCAACTCGGCGTCGTCGAGCTGGCGGTGGGAGGTGCTGGCCGGGTGGAGCACGAGGGTGTGCACGCCGCCGAGGGAGGGGGCGAGGGCGGCCAGGCGGACGGACTCGGTGAAGGTGCGGGCCGCCTCGCGGCCGCCGACGAGGTCGAAGGCCAGGACGCCGCCGTGGCCGTCGGGCAGGAGCCGGCGGGCGAGGTCGTGGTCGGGGTGCCCGGGCAGGCCCGGGTAGTGGACGGCCCCGACCGCGGGGTGGGCGGCGAGGCGACCGGCCAGGTCGAGGGCGCTCTCACAGTGCCGGCGGACCCGCAGGGCGAGGGTCTGGAGGCCGCGCAGGGTCAGCCAGGCGGCGAACGGGTCGACGGCGGCGCCGAGTTCGATGGCGTAGCGCCAGACCTTGCGGTGCAGTTCGGCGTCCGCGAGGACGGCGACGCCGGCCAGGACGTCCGAGTGGCCGCCGAGGTACTTGGTGGCCGAGTGGATGACGACGTCCGCGCCGTACTCGATCGGCCGACAGAGCAGCGGCGTCGCGAAGGTGTTGTCCACGACGCTGACCACCCCGGCCCGCTTGGCGACGCCGATCAGCCCGGGCAGGTCGGTGACCCTGGTGGTGGGGTTGGAGATGGTCTCCAGGTGCAGCAGCCGGGTGGTGGGCCGCAGGGCCGCCTCGACCTCGGCCGGGTCGTCGCCCCCGACGTGGGTGACCTCCACCCCCCAGCGCTCGGCGAGGTCGGCGAGCACGGCGAAGGTACCGCCGTACAGGCTTCGCTGGGCGATCACGTGGTCGCCGGAGCGCAGCAGGGCGAGCAGGACGGTGTTGATCGCGCCCATGCCGGAGGCGGTGGCGATCGCACCGGCGCCGCCTTCGAGGTCGGCCACCGCCGTCTCCAGCGAGCGGACGGTCGGGTTGCCGTAGCGGTTGTAGAAGAAGGCCCCGCCCGGGCCGCTGAAGGCCTGGGTGAGCGCGTCGCTGGTGTCGAAGGCGAAGAGGTGGCTCTGGTGCAGTGGCACGCCCATCGGGCGGCTGCCGGTGATGTCCGCGAGAGGCGGGTGGACGATCCGGCTCTCGGGGCGCAGCGCGCCGGGGGTCCGGTGTCCGTCGGGGGTCCGGTGTCCGTCGGGGGTCCGGTGTCCGTCGGGGGTCTGCTGTCCGCCAGAAGCCTGCTGTCCGTCGGGGGCCCGGTGGCCGAGGTAGTCGCTCATGCCGCCCATCGTCGGGCCGGTCGCACGCCGCGCCCAGGGCCAATCGCGCCCGGGTGGCCCGCCCCGGTGCCGCTGCGGCGCCGGGGCGGGCCACCGCGGCTCACTTGCGGCGGCCGAAGATCCGCTTCGCGGCGTAGACGATGCCGACGATCAGCAGCACGAAGAACAGGATGATCAGGATGACCACGACGATCAGGAACTTGCCGAGCTTGGCGAAGAAGCCCGACTTCTTCTTCTCGTCCTTGGCCGCGAGGTGGGCGGCCGGCGCGGTCTGACCGCTCCGGGTGCTGACGGAGACGGCCGGGCCCGCCGCCGGGGCGGCCGGGCCGGAGCCGGTGACGGAAACGGTGGTGGCGGCGGCCGCGACGGGCCGGGGTGCGGCCGTCGCCGTCGCGCTCGACGCCGCGGCGGTGAGGCCGACGGCGGCCAGCAGTGCCACCAGGGCGCCGGCTATCGAACGTGCGATCCGGTGAGTCATCGTGCTCCTCGTACGGGTTCTGAGCAGCGCGGAGGAGCCTGGCCGACCGGATCCGCTGGTCTGACCAGGTGGTTTTCTCATCTGCGCCTAGTATGCTCCACTGAGTTTCTACAGCGGTGTAAAAGTTTAGCGACGGGCCTGCCCGGATCGGCTCCGGCCCCGGTCACGCACGCCCGCCGGTTCGACGGGGGTTTCGTGGCAACTGTGGAGGATGACGACGTGTCTGGTCGCAGGGGTTCCCCCGGAGCCGGAAAATCGCCGCGCCGGGCAGCCGGCAGCTCGCCGGAGGGCCGCATACCCGACGGCCGCACACCCGAGGACCGCACCGCGGAGGGCCGCCCGGCGGACGGCGGCCAGGCCGACCGGACCGGTCAGGCACGCAGGGCCGGTCAGGCGGGCCGCACGAGCCGGGCGAAGCCGAAGGCCAAGCGCAGCACCAAGGAGAAGGTGCTCTGGGTGACGGCCGGCTGCACCGCCCTCCTCGTCCTCGGCGGCTGCGCCGTCTACTACCGCCTGAACAGCAACCTCACCACCTTCGACGGCGATGCCCTCAGCAAGGACCGGCCGGCCGCCGCGGCCCCGGACGCCCAGGGCCGCTCCCCGGTCAACGTCCTGCTGATCGGCTCGGACAGCCGCGGCAACGGCAACAGCGACCTGGGCGGCGGCGGGGACGGCGGCGCCCGCTCGGACACCGCGATCCTGCTGCACGTCTACGCCGACCACAAGCACGCCGTCGGCATCTCCATCCCCCGCGACTCCCTGGTCACCATCCCGCCGTGCAAGCTCCCGAACGGCAAGTGGACCAAGGAGCAGACCAATGTGATGTTCAACAGCGCCTTCTCGGTGGGCGACAGCGACCAGGGCAACCCGGCCTGCACCCAGAACGCCGTCGAGAAGCTCACCAACCTGCGGGTCGACCACACCATCGTGGTGGACTTCAACGGCTTCGCCTCGATGACGAAGGCGGTCGGCGGCGTCGAGGTCTGCCTGCCGAACGACATCCACGAGGGCGATCTGAACCCGAACCTGGGCAAGAAGGGCAAGCTGGTCTTCCCCAAGGGCAAGCAGAAGGTGGAGGGCCAGTCCGCGCTCGACTTCGTCCGAGTGCGGCACGGCATCGGCGACGGCTCCGACATCGGCCGCACCAAGCGTCAGCAGGCCTTCCTCTCCTCGCTCATCAAGGAGGTCAAGTCCCGCGGCATGGACCCGACCACCCTCCTGCCGCTCGCCGACGCCGCGACCAAGTCGCTCACCGTCGACCCCGACCTCGGCTCGGCGGCCAAGCTGCTCTCCTTCGCCATGTCGCTCAAGGACGTCAACCTGCACGACGTCAAGTTCGTGACGGCGCCGTGGCGTTACGAGGGCCCGCGGGTCGCCCTCGTCCACCCCGACGCGGACCAGCTCTGGGCCGCGCTCAAGGCCGACCGCACCCTGGACGGCCAGGACGCCAGCGCCACCGCCGCGGACTCCGCCGCGCCGGGTACCCCCGCCGCCGAGGCCACCCCCAGCCCCACCGCCACCACCCCCGTGCCGGACGCCAAGGGCGGCGAGGCCAAGCCCGCCGACGTGAAGGTCGCCGTGCTCAACGGCACCGGCGCGACCGGGCTCGGCGGCAAGGCCGCGGAGGCTGTCAAGGGCGCCGGCTACACCGTGACCAGCGTCGGCAACGCGACCGGCAAGCCGCGCTCCACCACGGTCGTCGAGTACGGCGCGGGCGAGCGCGCCGCGGCCGACGCGGTCGCGAAGCTGTTCCCGGGTGCCACCGTCCAGGCCGGCGGCAAGGGTGTCAGCGTGGTGCTCGGCCACGACTTCGCCGCCGCCAATCCGGCCGGTGCCGCCGACCCGGCCGCCTCCGCGTCGGCCGGCGCCCCGGCCGCTCCGGCCCCGGTGCCCAGCAGCGTCGCCAACGCCGCCCGGTCGGCCGACGACGACCCGTGCGCCAACGTGTCGTACGGCTGACCCGGACGGGACGCACGACAACGGCGGGGCGCCTGCGGATCCCGATCCGGAGGCGCCCCGCCGTCGCGAGGTGCGCGGGGCGTGCTGGGCCTGTGAGGTCTACGAGGCCTGCGGGGTCAGCGCCTGATGCCGCAGGACGGGCAGAACGCGGCGCCCTCCGGGATGTCCTGGTGGCACTGGCCGCACTGGGTCGGCTGGGCGAGCCGGTGGCCGCAGCCCGGGCAGAACGGCGTGCCGTGCGTCTCCGCCGAGCACTGCGGGCAGACGAGCTGGCGCGGCGTCCGCACGTCGAACTCGGCGCCGGACTGCTGGCCCTGCTGGTAGGAGCGGTCGGACACCATGTCGTTGAGGCCGCGCCGCTGCGCCGCCATCGCCTCGGCCGCCGTGTCCGGGGCGCAGTTGTGGCACAGGCCCTGGCCCGGGTCGAAGCAGCGGCCGCAGACGTAGTGGGTGCAGCGGGCGCAGCGGTTGAAGTGCACCTGGGCGTTGGTGATCGCGCGCTGGAAGGCGGCGTCGCGCGCGTTGCCCCAGGTGTGGCCGGCCAGGCCGTCGGCAGCGTTGCTGATGGTGTTGGCGTTGCCGCCGATGAGGTTCCAGGCGGCGCTGACGCCCTTGCCGATCCAGCCCGCCACCTGACCGGTGGTGAACGCCTCGAACGACGAGCGCCAGGTGTCGGAGCAGCGGTAGCAGGAGAACTCGAACTGGAAGCCCGCGCCGGTGCCGTGCTGCTCGCACAGGTCGCGGTAGTTGCTGCTGAAGTAGATCTCGGAACTCACGTCGTCCCCGGTCGATGAAGTGGCATGTCGGCGGTCCCCGGGCCCCCCAAGGTGCCGACACGGATGGGGCGGGTCACGGGGGCGCTGCACAGAATCGCACATGCCGTCATATTTTGTGAATCTCTTATGGACAACGCCTCGTGATCGCCGCACCGAGGGACGTCCGGGCCCACCGGTCCGGTTCCGATCATGCCGGTACCGATCAGGCCGGTTCCGGTCCGATCGGAACCGGTCTCGTCGAAACCGGCCGACGTCTCTTCAGAGCCCGGCGACCGGCAGCAGCAGGACCCGCGCCGGATCGAACCGCTCCCAGCCCGCCGGCCGCCCGCTGCGACTCACCCGCAACCGGCACCACCGCTGCCCGGCGGAGTCCTGCCACCAGCCGCTGATCCGCCCGGACGCCCAGGCGCCGTCGCCGAGGTCCACCTCGACCGGCTGGTACACCCACTGGACGTCCGGGTCCGCCGGTTCCCCGACGGCCACAGGACTGCGCCGACTCTCCACCACGGTTCCGCCTCCCGACCCGGCCCCGGCGCGCGGCCTCCCCGGTCGGGCGGCCACGCGACCAGGCGTGCAGCTCACCCCGGAAACTCTACAGGCGTGTAGAGAAGGACGGGAGGAGTTCCGCCGAAGCCCTCACCCGGCTCAGTGGCGGCTCCGGCGCGCGCTACGGCGGCGGCGCCACAGGGCGAACGGCACGACGGCGGCCAGCCCGAGCGCGTCCGGCGCCGACGGCGCCTGCACCGGCGCGGCCGCGCCCGCCGGCACCTTGCCGAAGGTGTCCGGGACGGGCAGGGTGGACCAGTCCGTGAGCGGCCACGCGACGACGAACGCCCGGCCGATCACGTTCCCCACCGGCACGAAGCCGTCACCGGTCTCGTTGTGGTGCGGGCGGGAGTCCCGCGAGTTGTTGCGGTGGTCGCCCATCACCCAGAGCTTGCCCTTGGGGACGGTGACGATGCCCACCGGGTCCTGGTCGCAGGGCGCCGAGCCGGGGAACAGGTACGGCTCGTCCAGCGCGACGCCGTTCACCTTCAGCGGGCTTCCCGCCTTGCACTCGACGGTGTCCCCGCCGACCGCGATCACCCGCTTGATCAGGTCCTTCTCGTCCGCCGAAGGCATCAGGCCGACGGTGCTCAGCACCTTCTGGACCGAGCTCATGACCGAGCCGTCCGCGTGCGTCGGCACGCTCTCCAGCCAGCCGCCCGGATCACGGAAGACCACCACCTCGCCACGCTCGGGCTCGGCACCGAACCACGGCGTCAACTTGTCGACCAGCACCCGGTCGCCGATCGCCAGGGTCTGCTCCATCGAACCGGAGGGGATCGAGAAGGCCTGGACGAAGAAGGTCTTGATGCCGAGCGAGAGCAGCAGGGCGATCACCAGCAGAATCGGGAGCTCCTGCCAGAACGGGCGCTTCTTCCGCCCGCTCTTGGCGTCCGGCTCCGCACCGCCGGTCCCGTCGGCCCCACCGGTCGGACCGCTGCCGCCGCTGCCGTCGCCGCCGCCGGAACCACCGCCGGCCCGGCCGGATCCGCCGCCGGAGGCCCCGAAGGCCCCCGCCGCGCCCGGGACTTCGGGCGCACCCACCGCACCGCGCTCCCCGGTTCCACCGCTCTCGCCGGACTCCGTGCTCTGCTGGACGCTCATCTTCTCGGCCCCTCCCGACGGCCTGGCGGGAGACCGGAACGGAAAACCCCCGCTGTCAGGGAACGAACCTACCGAACGGAGGTTCCCGGGCGCGCCCTGACATGGATCCGCTCACCCTGAGGACCGAACAGACTGAGGAACTCCACCGGCTGCGGCCCGGCGTTGCCGAAGGCGTGCGGGGTCCGGGTGTCGAACTCGGCGGCCTCACCAGCCGTCAGCACCAGGTCGTGCGAACCGAGCACCAGCCGCAGCCGGCCGGACAGGACGTACAGCCACTCGTGGCCCTCGTGCACCTTCAGCTCCAACTCGGGCTCGGTGCCCCGGCCGGGCGGCATGATCTGCTTGAAGGCGTGCAGACC
This sequence comes from Kitasatospora sp. NPDC043949, assembly GCF_056435365.1. Taxonomy (NCBI): domain Bacteria; kingdom Bacillati; phylum Actinomycetota; class Actinomycetes; order Kitasatosporales; family Streptomycetaceae; genus Kitasatospora; species Kitasatospora sp. NPDC043949. The sequence continues at coordinate 52,439 of NZ_JBWKEQ010000046.1, forward strand.
GCCGAGGTGGCGGGTGAGCGGGATGATGGTCTGGCCGTTCCTGGTCACCGGGCGGGGATGGACCCGGGGGTCACCGGTGGCCGGGGCGCCGACCAGTTCGTCCAGCGGCACCCGGTACTCCCGGGCCAGCGGCAGCAGCAGTTCCAGGGTCGGCTTGCGCTGCCCGGACTCCAGCCGGGACAGCGTGCTGAGCGAGATCCCGGTGGCGGCGGCCAGTTTGGCGAGGGTGGTGCCGCGCTCGCGTCGCAGGGCGCGCAGCCGGGGGCCCACCGTGGTGAGGACGTTCTCGAAGTCTTCGTCGGCCATGCCTGCCATTCGCCGGGACGGCAAGGGTGTTTGTCAAACCGGCACACCGGTGCACGGGCGCGCGGGCCCGTCGGCGCGCCCTATGCTGTCCGGCCATGCGCATCCACCTCACCCGGGACAGCGTCGCGGCCGGCGACGACGCCGACGCCCCGCACGCCGCGGCGCTCGCCCTACCCGACGGCCTCGACCTGCCGGAGGCGCTCGCCGCCCTCGGACTCCCCCGGCCGTACCTGCCCCTGATCGGCGGCGGCCGCGCCAGCTGGATCCTGCGCTCCGGCGACGGCACCCCGCTCGCCGTACTCGCCCAGCAGTGGCCGCGCGCCCGGCCGCTCCCGGGCGTCCGGGGCCCGCTCGCCCGTCTGGCCGGGCCGGAGGGCGACGTCCGGCTGCACGCCGAGTACCGGCGCCAGCTGGACCCGGACGCCGAGTACGACCGGCTCGCCGCCGGCTGAGACCGGGGCACCGGAGCCCGCCGGGGCTCCGCCGACGCCCGCCCGGGGCATGACCGGCTGCCCCGCGGCGGGGCCCGGTGGCGGTGTGCGTCGCTACCGGGCCCCGCCGCGGAGTCGGTGCCGGCGGCTACCGGTACTCGCGCAGGCGCGGCCGGACGCCCAGCGCGGTGAGGGCGAGCGCCGCCGCCAGCGCCCCCGCGGCCAGGGCCGCCGTGCTGGCGTCGAGGTCGCCGTCGGTCGCGGCGACCGCCGAGTCCATCGCCATGGCGTTGACCGCGATGGTGTCCCCGATGGCCGTGCTCAGCTGGTCGAAGTCGTAGTTGGACTGCCCCTGGGAGAGACCGGTGTTGAGCGTCACCGCCTCCTTGAGCCGGCCCTCGTCGCGCAGCGCGCGGATCTTCCGGTCGTCCTGCTGGTACTGCTGGAAGGCGGCCAGCACCCGCTCTGCGGCGTCCTGCTCGCCGGGGAAGGTGATGTTGTGCAGTTCGGTGCCGAGGTAGCCGCCGAAGGGGACGGCCGCGTGGTCGGCGCGGTGCCGGGCGGCGGCGGCCGCCAGTTGGGCGTTGTAGTCGGCGAGGGTGGCGCCGTCCAGGCGGGCGATCGCCTGGGTCTTGTCGAGGAAGCTCTGCTCGTAGGCGGCCGCGCGGGACGGGTCGGTGAGGTAGCGGCTCTCGTCGGCGTTCAGGTCGAAGGCGACGGCACGGGCGCGGCTGAGCGCGATCACCGAGTCGTAGGCGTTGCTCTTGGCGGTCACCAGGTGGTCGTCGGCGCGGCTGACCAGGTGCAGGCCGATCGCCAGCACGACGCCGGTGAGCAGCGTGACTGCGGCCAGCGCCGGGTTGACGACGCGGTGGTAGCGCACCGCCAGGACGCGCTGGAGCCCGAGCAGCGCGGCGAGTGCGAGCAGGCCGACCGCGAGCAGCCACCACCAGCCGCTGCCGAGGGCGTCGCGGCGCTCGGTGTAGACCTGCTCGACGGTGGCCTCGTTGGCGGCGGTGACCTGGTCGGCGGCGGGCAGCAGCTGTTGGCGCAGCAGGTCGGTGGCCTGGCGGTAGGCGTCCAGGGCGGCGGGCGAGGGCTGGCCGGCCGAGGCCTTGGCCTGCTCCTCCAGCAGCTGGGCGCGGGCCACCAGGGCCTCGTAGCTGCCGAGCCGGCCGAGCACCTGCTGGACGGCGCTCTGGCCGGCCGGGTCGGCGGCGGCGGCCTGGGCGGCCTGCTGGAGGTCGCCGTCGGCCTGCGCACGGCGCTGCTCGTAGGTGTCGAGGGTCTGCTTGCGCAGCGCCGTGTAGTCGGGGTCGGCGCCGACCAGCAGCAGGTTGGCGGCCTGGGCGTCCATGTCGCTGAGCGCGAAGTAGAGGTCGGCGGCGCGGGTGGCCTGCGGGGCGGCCCGGTGGCCGATGGTGTCGGTGCCGTCGCGGGCCCCGCCGAGGACGGTGGTGGCGGCCGCGCCGAGGCCTATCAGGGCGGCCAGGCTGAGCGTAGTGAGGCCTCGGACCAGGCGCGGAGTGGTCCAGTAGGCGCGGCCGCCGACCGTCCGTGCGCCGTGCCGGAGCCGGGCCAGGGCGCTCGGGGCGGCCGTTGTCCGAATCGCTGTCCGGGCCGATGTCCGGGCCGTTGTTGTGGCCGTTGTCCTGGCCAATGGTCCGGCTGGGGCCGGTTCCCCCGCCGGACCGGTTTCCGTCCCCGGGGCCGCCTCCCCCGTGGTGGCCGTCGTGCCCGCTGCCGAGGTGGTCATGGCCGCACGTTCCTCTCCCCCGCTGCACGGTCCGCCGGGGTTTCCTGCTGAAACCGGAGCAGAACCGTTTCTCTCCGCCGGGCGACGCTAGTGCCGCGCCACCTGCGGGAAGCCGCCCCCTGACGGCTCCTTGACGCCGCCGGGCGCCGTTCTTGACGCATCCTTAGCGACCGTCCCCGGCGCCCGGCGGTGTCCGCCGGTTCGCGGTGGTTCTCGGCGGTGGTGAGTGGTGAGTGGTGAGTGGTGAGTGGTGATGGGTGGTGGCCCGCGGTGGTGGGCGGGTCAGCCCTGCCCGGCCCGGCGGCCGCGGTTCGCCGTGTTCTTCCGCCGGGCCCTCTTCTTGCGGGCGCGCTTGGACATCGCGTGCTCTCCGATTCCGGGGAAGGGCTTCAAGCGGCCTGGCCGACCAACTGGTCTGCCAGCTTGACCAGGCGCTTCAGCGAGCGCTCCTCCTGGGCGGCCTGCGCCACCGGCGCCACCGAACCGCCGTCGTAGTAGGCGCCGTTGGCGACCGCGACGTCCGGCAGGCAGAGCCGGACGACGGCCGCCGCACCCTCCGCCGCCGGCGCGCCGGCCCGCCCGTACAGCGGCAGCAGCGCCGTGTCGCACAGGCCCGGGTTGAGGCTGACGGCGGTGATGCCGGAGCCGGCCGGGGCCATGTCGGCGGTCGCCATGGTGAGCGCGAGCTGCGACTGCGCATACGCGGCCACCCGCGAGTACCTCTTCACCCGGTGCGGGTCCGACCAGTTCATCGAAGCCGTCCGGTGCAGCGAGGACGAGACGTTGACGATCCGGGCGTCGCCGGATGCCGAGAGCGGCGCCCGCAGCAGCCTGGCCAGCAGGTGCGCGGCCAGGAAGTTGACCTGCAGCGAGACCTCGTTGCCGTCGTCGGTCAGCGTGCAGCGCTCGGGCGCCATCGCGGCGGCGTTGTTGACCAGCAGGTCCAGCGCCGGGTAGTGCTTGACGACCGTACCGGCCAGCACCGCGACCTCCGAGAGGCGGGTGAAGTCGGCGGCCAGCTCGACGAGTTGGTCCCGGCGGGCGCCGGCGTCGACCAGCCGGGCGACGGCCGCCTCGGCCTCCGGGGTGGTCCGGGCGTGCACCAGCACGGTGGCGCCCAGCCCGGCGAGCAGCCGGGCGGTCTCCCAGCCGATGCCGGAGGAGGCGCCGGTGACGAGGGCGGTACGAGCGGACAGGGCGGATTCGGACATGACCGTTCCCAGGGTGCGGGGCACCGCCGGCCCTGTCCGGGCCGGGGTGCGGGCTCAAAAGACCTGATGAGATGCGGAACTCGCGCGCCCGCCCGCACCCCGCGCCGATCGGGCGACGGGGCGGGGCGCGGCACGTGCCGTGCCCTCCGGCGGGGAGGCGCGGATCAGCGCACGGCGATGGCGGCCGCGGCGACGCGGACCGGCGGCCGCGGATGCGGCGGGCGGTCGTGGTGGCGTGCCGGGCGGTTCATGCTCCTCATCCAACCGGCGGGCGCGGACCGGGGCAAGCGCCGCGCCGCCGCCCTGACGAATCCCTGACGCCGGGCGAACAGCCGTGCGGCCGACGCCGGTTGCGGCCGCCGGTCAACCCGCACCGGATTTCGGCGCACGGCGGAGCCGGTCGCGAGCGCCGCGCCCGAACCGACCGTGCCGCGCCCCGCCCCGCCCCGCTGTCAGAGCCAGTTGCGGCGCTTGAAGACCACGTACAGACCGGTGCAGACCAGCGCCATCAGCCCGATCGCGAACGGGTAGCCGAACGCCCACTTGAGCTCCGGCATGATCTCGAAGTTCATCCCGTAGACGGTGCCGATCAGCGTCGGCGCGAAGAGGATCGCCGCCCAGGAGGAGATCTTCTTGATCTCGTCGTTCTGCACGTGCCCGGCCTCGGCGAGCTGCTTCATCTCCTCGTTCTGCCGCTGCGAGACCAGCGTCGCGTTCACGGTCAGGATGTTCTGCAGCATCTGCCGGAAGCCGTCCACCCGCTCGGCGGCGTAGGTGGCGTGGTCGGCGACGTCGCGCAGGTAGCGCTGCAGCTCGTCGTCGGTGCCGTACTTGCCGAAGCCCGCCTCCAGGCTCCTCATGATCTCCAGCAGCGGCCGGGTCGCCCGCTGGAGCTCGATCACCTCGCGGGACAGCTCGTAGATGCGCCGGGAGACCTGCGGGTCGCCGCCGAACACCTCCGTCTCGATCTCGTCGATGTCGTGCTGGAGCCCGGCGATCACCGGCGCGTAACCGTCCACCACGGCGTCCAGCACCGCGTACAGCACCGCCTCCGGGCCGAGCGCGAGCAGGTCCGGGTCCGTCTCCAGGCGGCGGCGCACCGCGGACAGGTCCGGCGCCTGGGAATGGCGGACGGTGAGCACGAAGTCGGGGCCCACGAAGAGGTGGATCTCGCCGAAGTCGACCTCCTCCGCCTCGTCCAGGTAGCGCGCGGCACGCAGCACCACGAACAGCGTGTCGCCGTAGCGCTCCAGCTTCGGCCGCTGGTGGGCGACGATGGCGTCCTCGACGGCCAGTTCGTGCAGGTTGAACCGGTCCGCCGCCTCCAGCAGCTGCGCCTCGGCCGGGCGGTACAGGCCGATCCAGGCCATCGCGCCGGGCCGGTCGGGCAGTTCGCGGTAGATGTCGGCGAGGTTCGCCGGTGCGTCGATCCGCCGCCCGTCCCGGTAGACCGCCGCGTCCACCACCGAGCGCTCCAGGGTGACCGGCTCGACGGGCTGGTCGGGCCGCGGATCCATCGAGTGCTCCGGCGCCGGCTGCGTGTCGACGGGGCCGGAGCCCCCGACGGGGCGGGAGAACGGACGCTTGCTCGCGCGCACGGCGCGCACACGCCAGTCGGACATGGCGGATACCTCCACGGTGGGTGCCCGGGCCGCCGTCCGGGGACAGCGGGCCGGAGGCGCCCGGCCGGCCACCACGCGCACGGCGCGACCGGCGGCACCTCGTCGAGGACGAGGTCAGCGCCGCGCGGGAGCCGTACGGGAGGAGGAACGCCGGGTGCCGCGAATGGTGCGGGACAACCGGGGGCGGGGCCGACTTCGACCCGGACTACTGCACTCCACGGCTCTCACCTCCTCGGCTCCGCGCGCCCGCGCACCGAAAGGGGTGCCTGCACAACTCCCGCCGAGTGTAGTACCCGCTCCCGGGTGCCTCCCACCGCCCGCCCCCGGGGGCCCGCGCGGCAACGCTCCGGGCCGGTCGTGCGCCCGGCGCGTTCGGGCTCCAACGGCCGCTCGCACCCTGCCCGTTCGTCCCGCCGATGCGACTACGGGGCCGCCACCGCCCGACTACGCTACGTGTCATGACTTCTTCGGAAACGGCCCCCGGGCGGGGCACGGCGGTGGTGATCGGCGGCGGACTGGCCGGCACGGTGGCGGCCTGGGCCCTGCGCGGGTTCGCCGAGCGGATCGTGGTGGTGGAGCGGGACCGCTACCCGGCGGAGCCCGCGTTCCGGGCCGGGGTGCCGCAGGGCCGACACGCGCACCTGGTGCTGGAGGCCGGGCACCGGGCGCTGGAGGAGATGATGCCCGGCATCAAGAAGGAGCTCACGGAGGCGGGCGCGATGAGGGTCGCCGTCTCGGGCGATCTGAAGTGGCTCAGCTCGGCGGGGTGGATGGCGCAGTACCCGGCGCAGCTCGCCTTCCTCTCCTGCACCCGGCCGGTGCTGGACAAGGCGGTGCTGGACCAGGTCCGCGCCGATCCCACGATCGAGTTCCTGGAAGGCGCCGACGTGGTCGGCCTGCTCGGGTCGGCCCGCACGGTGACCGGCGTCAAGGTCCGCGACCGCGGGCCAGAGCGCGGCGAAGTCCGGGAGATCCCGGCCGAGTTGGTGGTGGACGCGGCCGGCCGCACGACCTCGGTGCCGGACTGGCTGGCGGAGCTGGGCCACCCGCCGGTGCCCGAGGAGCGGGTGGACGCGGGCGTCGCGTACTCCTCCCGGCTGTTCCACCGCCCGGCCGGCGTCGACATCGGCTACAAGGCGATATACCTGCAGACCAAGGCCCCCGACGCGCCCCACCTGGGCGTACTGCTGCCGGTCGAGGGCGACCGCTGGATCGTCAGCGTCGCCGGCATGCGCGGCGCCGAACCCGAGCCCGGCGAAGCCGGGTTCACCAAGCAACTGGCCCGGCTGCGCGACCCGAGCATCCGCGAGGCGCTCCAGCAGGCCGAGCCGGCCGGCGAGGTGCGCGGCTTCGTCCCCGGCCCCGGCATCCGGCGACACTACGAACGCAGCGCCCCGGACGGCCTGGTGGTGGTCGGCGACGCCGCCAGCACCTTCAACCCGGTGTACGGGCAGGGTGTCACCGTCGCCCTGTTCTGCGCCCGGGAGCTGCGCCGCACCGCCCTGCGCCACGGCGGCATCGGCCACGCCACGGCCCGGGACGCCCGGCGTGCGATCGCGGCCGTCTCCAAGAACCCGTGGGTGATGTCCTGCACCGAGGACGTCCGCTTCGCCGCCACCACCGGCGGCCCCTCCGGCGCCCTCCTCGCGTTCCAGCACCGCTTCCTCGACAAGGTGCTGGCCGGCGCCGCCCACGACCCGGCGGTCACCGCCGCGTTCCACGAGGTGATGTCGCTGGTCGCCCCGCCGACGCTGCTGTTCCGCCCGTCGCTCCTCGCCGCCATCCTGCGGAGCTGACCGGCCGGGGGCGCCCTCGGGTGAGGAGAGCCGGCCTGCTCCGCACAGCTGCCGACCAGGGGCGCGCCCGGCCCGCCGTGCGCCCCGCCGGAACCGTCAGACGGACTCCAGGTGCGCGGCCACGTACGGCACGGCGACCTGCTCCAGGGCGCCGCGGCCGAACGCCGGGTGGACGTTGACCTCGAAGACCACGCCGCCGCTCTCGGCGGCGAGGTCGACACCGGCCAGCGGCAGGCCGAGGCAGGCGACCGCGCGGATCGCCAGGTCCGCGAGCCCCCGGGGCAGTTCGGCGGCGGCGAGCGGGGCGGAGACGGCGCCGCGGCTCTCGTTGCAGGGGGCGTCCGGATCCGCCTGCACGTGTTCGACGACCCGGACCACCCGGCCGTCGAGCACCACCACCCGGTACTGGTGGCGGCGGCCGTCCGGGGTGAAGTTGCGGGCGTCCCGGGCGATCAGCCAGTCCGCCCCGTCGTCCTCGTAGTGCCGTGCGGCGGAGGCGAGTTGGGCGTGGGTGGTGACGTGGAAGACGTCGTCGCCGCCCATGCCGACGCAGGGCCGGGCCCAGACGTCGCCGCCGAGCCGGTCGAAGGCCTCGGCGGCGGCCCGCGGGCTCGGCCGGGACAGCGAGACGGTCGGCATGTGCGCGACGCCGTCGCGGGTGAAGCGGGCCACCGTGAGGTCCTTCTCGGTGGCCGCCCGCCAGGCCTGCACATCGGTGCCGAGTGAGCGGGCGCCGTGCGCGCCCAGCAGCCGCTGGAAGGGCGCGAAGTCGCGCCGCCGGTGCGGCGGGATCTCGTAGACCACGACGGCGTCGGCCGCCACGCTGCGGCCGTCCGCCTCCAGGCGCAGCCCGCCCTCGTCGTCGGGGCGGATCCGGCCGCCCCCGCCGGTCATGAAGTGCCGGGCGTCGAGCAGCACGGGCGCCCGGCCGGTGAGGGCCCGGGCGGCGGCGACGAGGACGTCCCGGCTTCCTTCGGTCGAACTGTGATCAGTCAGGAGAACGAGCTCACGTCGACCCATGCGGGTCATGGAAGCCCGGGGCCCGCGCCCCGGCAAGGGGGCCCCACGAGCCAACACCCGCCCCACTGGCCGAAACCCGCGCGGACGCGGTGCGCTCCCCCGGTAATTCGGATGCGGACGCTTCACCCGCCCCGCTACCCTGGCCGCATGTCTACGCCCCGAATTTCCTAGCCGACGGACCCGCCTCCACACCACCCGTGTGTCCGTTCGCTGTTTCGGAGCGTTATCCCATGATCACCACCCGTGGTGTCGACCTGCGCGTCGGCGCCCGCCTGCTGCTGTCCGACATCACCGTCCACATCGCCCCCGGCGACCGGATCGGCCTGGTCGGCCGCAACGGCGCCGGCAAGACCACCCTGCTCGCCACCCTCGCCGGACAACTGCCGCCCGCCGCCGGGACGGTCACCCGCACCGGCCCCGTCGGCTACCTCCCGCAGGACTCCCGCGCCGCCGACCCGTCCGCCACCGTCACCGACCGCATCCTGTCCGCCCGCGGCCTGGCCACCGCCGTCCGCGCGCTGCGCGCCGCCGAGGAGGCGATGGCGCAGGCCGACGGACCGCACGACCAGCGCCGGGCGATGGACGTCTACGTTCGCTCCGAGGCCGAGTTCCAGTCCCGGGGCGGCTACGCGGCCGAGGCCGAGGCCGCCCGGGTCGCAGCCGGCCTCGGACTGCCCGCCCGGGTCATGGACACCCCGGTCGGCACCCTCTCCGGCGGCCAGCGCCGCCGGGTCGAGCTGGCCCGGATCCTCTTCGCCGACCACGGCACCCTGCTGCTCGACGAACCCACCAACCACCTCGACGCCGACTCCGTCGCCTGGCTGCGCGGCTTCCTCGCGTCCCACCAGGGCGGGCTGGTCCTGATCAGCCACGACCTCGGTCTGCTCGCCGACACCGTCAACCGGGTCTTCCACCTCGACCCGCAGCGCGCCGCGATCGACGTCCACAACACCGGCTGGCGGGCCTACCTCGACCAGCGCGCCGCCGACGAGCGCCGCCGCACCAGGGAACGGGCCAACGCCGAACGCAAGGCCGCCGCCCTGCACGCCCAGGCCGACCGGATGCGGGCCAGCGTCGCCACCGCCACCAGCGCCCGCAGCATGGCCCGCCGCGCCGACCGGATGCTCGCCGACCTCGAACCCGCCCGGCAGGCCGAACGGACGGCCCGGATCCGGCTGCCCGAACCCGCCCCCTGCGGCCGGATGCCGCTCGGCGCGATCAGCCTCGCCAAGGCCTACGCCGGCCGCCCGGTGCTCACCGGCCTCGACCTGGCCGTCGACCGGGGCAGCCGGATGGTCGTGCTCGGCCTGAACGGCGCCGGCAAGACCACCCTGCTGCGCGTCCTGGCCGGCCACGAGAGCCCCGACACCGGGCGGGTGGTGCCCGGCCCGGGCCTGCGGCTCGGCTACTTCGCGCAGGAGCACGACACCCTCGACCCGGCGCGCAGCGTCCGCGACAACCTCGCCCAGGCCGCGCCCCACCTGAGCGACGGCGAACTGCGGCACGTCCTCGGCGCGTTCCTGTTCCGCGGCGACGACGCCGACAAGTCGGCCGGGGTCCTCTCGGGCGGTGAGAAGACCCGGCTGGCGCTGGCCGGCCTGGTCCACTCCGGCGCCAACGTCCTGCTGCTCGACGAGCCCACCAACAACCTCGACCCGGCCTCCCGGGCGGAGGTGCTGGCGGCGGTCGGCACCTACCCGGGCGCGATCGTGATGGTCACCCACGACCCGGGTGCCATCGAGGCCCTGCGGCCCGACCGCGTCCTGCTCCTCCCCGACGGCGACGAGGACCTGTGGCACGACTCCTACCTGGAGCTGGTCGCCCTGGCGTGAGCGGCGCCGCCCGCCAGCCAGCCCGGGGGGGGGGGGGGGGGGTGGGGCGGGGGGGGGGGGGGGGGGGGGGGGGGGGAGGCGGCCGCTCCCCCCCCCCCCGATGGGAGCGC
>NZ_JBWKEQ010000047.1:0-25233 GCF_056435365.1 Kitasatospora sp. NPDC043949
CGGTCTTCGCCCGCCTCGCCCAACGCGTCAACTGGTCCCACTCGGCCTCACTGAGGACCAGGTCGGCCTTCGGCCTGCCGATGCGGCCCGCATCCTGCAGGCCGGCCAGCCCCTCGGCCGCGAACTTGCCACGCCACTTGCGCACCGTCTTGTCTTGAACGCCAACGAGCTTTGCAGCAGCGGAATTCGACATACCGTCAGCACACGCCAGGATGATCCGGGCCCGTTCAGCGGCTCTTCGGTCCCAGGACCCCGCCCGACGCAGCAACTCGGCGAGCTCGTCCTCAGACAGCGAGATCACCACGGCAGAAGGCCCAGGATGCGACACCATAAAAGGGTATCAACTTACCCTCATGATTTGTGGCGCATCACACTAGCGGTGCCGCAGGTACGCCTCGGCGGTTTCGCGCAGGCGGTCGTGCAGGCCGTCGTAGGCGCGGACCCGCCCGAGCAGGCTCTTCGGCAACTTGGCGACCATCGTGTAGTTGGTGTCGCAGACGTTGGCGACCGGCGCCAGCCCGGCCTGGCTGACCAGTTGGTAGGCGTCGAGCTGGTCCAGGCCGAGCAGGTGCCCGGTCCAGCCGACCAGGTCGTGCTGGCTGATCCGGAACGCGTCCTCCAGGGGGCGGGCGGAGCCGGTGCTGATCAGGAAGCGGTCGTCCTCCAGCCGCGGCCAGGCCGGTCCGCCGCCCTTGACCAGGTCGACGATCACGGTGGTGCGCATGGCCGCCTCCACCGCCGTCCCGCACGCCTCCCCCTCCCCCTGACGGGCGTGGCCGTCGCCGATGGCGAGCAGCCCGCCCGGGACGTTGATCCCGAAGTAGGCGGTGGTGCCGGCCCGCATCTCGGGGGTGTCCAGGTTGCCGCCGTGCGCGCCCGGCGTGATCGAGGCCAGCACCTCGCCGGCCGCCGGGGCGACCCCGACGGTGCCGTGCATCGGGTCGAGCGGGAGGTCCACCGTGAAGTCGCTGTTCCGGGCCCGGAATCGGCAGACGCCCGCCTTGAGGTCCAGGTCGTAGACCCAGACCCGCTCCTCCAGCGGCGGGTGCAGCATCGCCGTGCTGTGGGTCGCGGTCAGCGCGCCGAAGTGCGGGAAGGTGCTGGAGACGCCGTACTCCCGGGCCGGGGTGATCTCCACGAAGTGCACCGCGAGGACGTCGCCGGGCTCCGCGCCCGCCACCGCGATCGGCCCGGTGACCGGGTTGAGGTAGGGGAAGACGCAGACCTGGCTGGGCAGGTCGCCGGTGCCGCGCACCTTGCCGCCGAAGCAGTCCTCGGTGGTCAGTTCGACGATGGTGCCGGGCCGCACGGTGACGAGCGGTGCGCGTCCGCCGAAGGTGTAGGCGTAGTCGGCCGGGGCGGGGGCCAGCTGGACGGTCTCGGGCAGGCTCACGGGTTCTCCTCGCGGGTGGTGGGCGCATCGACGGCGGATTCGGGCCCGGTGGCGGATTCGGGCCCGGTGGCGGGATCGGGCTCGGTGCCGGATCCGGGCTCGGTGCAGGATCCGGGCTCGACGGCCGATCCGGGCTCGATGACGGCCAGTCGGGGCTTGCGGCCGGTGGCCACCAGCCCGGCCAGCACGACCGCGCCGACGGCCAGCCAGACGAAACCGAGCCGCTGGGCCGCTATGTTGGCGTTCACGACCACGTAGGCGAGGATCGCGAAGCCGAGGACCGGCGCGATCAGGTGGCGCCAGTAGTCCTTGCTGCGTCGGCGGATCAGGTAGTGGACGATGACGGCGACGTGCAGGACCAGGAAGGTGGTCAGCGCGCCGAAGTTGACCAGGGTGCTCAGCAGGGTGATGCCGTCGTCACGCGAGGCCATGTAGAGGCCGAGCAGCAGCGAGATCGCGGCGGTCAGCAGGGTGGCGTTGACCGGCACCCGGCGCTCGGGGTGGATCCGGGCCAGGAAGGCGGGCAGCTGGCGGTCCCGGGCCATCGCGTACAGCAGCCGCGAGGTGGCGGCCTGGGCGACCAGGGAGTTGGCGAAGCCCCAGGCGACGGCGGTGGAGGCGGCGGTCAGCGTGGCGAGCCAGCTGCCGGCGGCGGTGCGGGCCGCGTCGTAGAAGGCGGTGCCGTTCGGATCGCCGTCCCGGATCAGGGCGTCCGGGTCCGGCACCAGCAGCGAGGCCACCCACGTCTGCACGATGAACAGCGTGCCCGCGAGCAGCAGCGCGGCGACCATCGACCGGCCGACGGCCTTGGTGGAGTCCCGGTTCTCCTCCGAGAGGGTGGAGATCCCGTCGAAGCCGAGGAAGCTGAGCACCGCGATCGAGACCGCGCCGAAGACCAGGCTCCACGAGAAGGTGTGCGCGTTGTAGAGCGGGGTGAAGTCGAAGCCCCGGCCCTTGCCGGAGGCGAGCGCGATCACGCCGACCACCACGAACAGCGCCAGCACGACGAGTTCGCCGATCAGCATCGCCTTGTTGACCCTGGAGGTGGTCTCGATGCCCAGGTAGTTGACCACGGTGTTGAGCAGCACGAAGCCGACCAGCCAGAGCCACACCGGGACGGACGGGACCAGCGAGTTCATGGCGACACCGGCGACCAGGTACAGCAGCCCCGGCACCAGCACGTAGTCGAGCAGGATCATCCAGCCGGACAGGAAGCCGACCGGCGCCGCGATGCCCCGCCCGGCGTAGGTGTACACCGAGCCGGCCATCGGGAAGGCCCGCGACATCTGGGCGTAGGACAGGGCGGTGAACATCATCGCGACCATGCCCAGGACGTAGGCCAGCGCGACCATGCCGCCGGAGCCCTGGAAGACGCCGCCGAAGATGCCGAACGGTGCGATCGGCACCATGAAGACCAGCCCGTAGACGAGCAGGTCGGTGAAGGTCAGGGACCGGCGGAGTTCCTGTTGGTAGCCGTAGCTCTCGATGCTCCGGGGCGCGGGCGTGTCAGCCATGGTGCTCCCTCTCCGTGACGACCCTGGGGGTGTGGGGAGACTGTAGGGGCAAGTACTTCCAGATGGTCCTGTTTCCACGTTCCGCCACACGAGGAGGACCGACCGGGCGGCTCCGGAGAACGCGAAGGCCCGCCCCCGCCGAGGCGGGAGCGGGCTGCCGGACTGCCGGTGTCGGACTTCCTACGGCCGGACGGCGCCCACGTACGGCATGGCGCTGATCGGGAGGACCTCGACGTTCTTGCCGGTGCGCGGGGCGTGGATCATCTTGCCGTCGCCGATGTAGATGCCCACGTGGTGGATGTCGGGGTAGAAGAAGACCAGGTCGCCGGGCTGGAGGTCGGCGCGCTGGACGCGGGCGCCGCTGTTCCACTGGTCCTGGGACATCCGGGGCAGCTTGACGTTGGCCGAGCGGTAGGCGCCGCCGGTGAGGCCGGAGCAGTCGAAGCTGCTGGGGCCGGTCGCGCCCCAGCCGTAGGGCTTGCCGAGCTGGGCGTAGGCGAACTGGAGGATGGCGGCGGCTCGACCGCTGGCGGGCGGCGCCGGGGTGTTCATGTTCTGGCGCTCCGAGGAGCGGGAGGCCCGGTCGGCGGCGGACGCCGCCTGGGCCTCGGCCTTGGCCTTCTCGGCGTTCTGCTGGGCGTTGATCTTGGCGCGGTCCTCGGCGCTCAGCTTGTTGAGCATGCCCTGTGCCTGGGCGAGCTTGGCCTGGATCTGCTTCTTCTTCTCCCCCAGCTCGGTGCCGACGGAGTCGAGCTGGGCCAGGGTGGCCGTGGCCTCGGCGCGGTCCTGGTCGAGCTTGCGCTGCTCGTTCTGGGCCTGCTTGAGCAGGGATATCCGGGAGTCGGCGAGGTGGTTCTGCACCGAGGCGCGCTCCAGGTAGGCGGCCGGGTCGGAGTCGAGCATCAGCTGGAAGGACGGGTCGATGCCGTTGGTGCGGTACTGGTCGGCGGCCACCGCGCCGAGCTGGGAGCGCAGCTCGTTCATCGCCTCCTGCCCGCGGGCGACCTTCTCCTGGATCTTGCTGGCGTCGCCCTGGAGCTTCTGCTGCTTCTCCTGGAAGCCGTTGAACTGCTCGACGGCCTGCTCCGCCTCCTCGTTGAGCTTGTCCACCTGTTCCTTGACGGAGGCCAGGTTGGGGGCGGGCTCGGCGTGGGCGGTGCCGGAGGCGAGGACGGCGCCGCCGGCCATGGCCGTGGTGAGGACCGCCATGCGGGCCCGGCTCGGGGGGCTGGGCTTGCGACGCTTTCCCATGGCGGGGGGCTCTCCTTCGGGGGACGGCAGGGGACGGCGAAGGCGGGCGAGGACCTACGGGGGTTCGGTCCCCACCCACCTTCTTCGAAGTAACTTAATAGATGAGTGGAGGGGTTCCGCAATCCCCCTGTTCCGGGCCGTCCCTGGCGATCGATCGTGGCCCCCGGCACCGACGTTGACCTCGGGTGCCGCCGTCCGCGGCACTCCTCGCCGCCCGGAGTGCTGAGAACGTGCCAAATCGAGGGAAAGGTCACACGGACCGCCCCTCCTGCGGGCCTGCGAACGAGCGCTAACCTGCGGTCATGAACGTCCTGCCCGAAGGGCTCCCCCTCGCCGCCGAATTCCCGGCCGCACACCGCGAGCAGTGGCAGCAGCTCGTCGAGGGCGTGCTGCGCAAGTCCGGCGCGCACCCCGCGGACGGCGCCGCCGCCGAGCGGGCGCTCACCACCGAACTCCCGGACGGGCTGCGCGCCCGCCCGCTGTACACCGCCGAGGACGCCCCGGCCGAAGCCGGCTACCCCGGCTTCCCCCCGTTCGTCCGCGGCGGCCGGCCGCAGGGCGCCGCCGTCGCCGGCTGGGACGTCCGCCAGCGGCACACCGACCCGGACCGGCGGCGCACCAACGAGGCGGTCCTGGCCGATCTGGAGAACGGCGTCGGCTCGCTCTGGCTGGAGCTCGGCGGCGCGGGCCTGCCCGTCACGGCCCTGCCCGAGACGCTGGCCGGCGTGTACCTCGACCTGGCCGCCGTGGCACTCGACGCCGGGCCCGAATTCACCGCCGCCGCCGAGCAGTTGTTCGCCCTGTACGAGGAGCGCGAGGTCTCCCCCGGTGCCGCCGCCGGCAACCTCGGCGCCGACCCGCTGGGCCTCCAGGCCCGCACCGGCGAGACCGGACGCACCACCGCGCTGCTCGCCGAGGCCACCGCGCTGGCCGCCCGCTGCTCCGCCGAGTACCCCGGCGTCCGGGCGCTGACCGTGGACGCCCTGCCCTACCACGAGGCCGGCGCCTCGCCCGCCCAGGAGCTGGGCTGCTCGCTCGCCACCGGCGTCGCCTACCTGCGGGCGCTCACCGCCGCCGGGCTGTCGGTGGACGCCGCGCTCGGCCAGCTGGAATTCCGCTACGCGGCCGACGCCGACCAGTTCCTCACCATCGCCAAGTTCCGTGCCGCGCGCCGCCTCTGGTCCCGCGTCGCCGAGGTGTCGGGGGCTTCCGCGGCGGCCTCGGCGCAGCGCCAGCACGCCGTCACCTCCCGGGTGATGATGACCGCCCGCGACCCGTGGGTGAACATGCTGCGCACCACCGTCGCCTGCCTCGCCGCCGGCGTGGGCGGCGCCGACGCCGTCACCGTGCTGCCCTTCGACAGCGCCCTCGGCCTGCCGGACTCCTTCGCCCGCCGGATCGCCCGCAACACCCAGTCGATCCTGCTGGAGGAGTCCCACCTCGCCCGGGTGATCGACCCGGCCGGCGGCTCCTGGTACGTCGAGCAGCTGAGCGAGGAGCTGGCGGCGGCCGCCTGGGCCTGGTTCCAGGAGATCGAGCGGGCCGGCGGCCAGCAGGCGGCGCTCACCGACGGGACGGTCCGCGAGCGGATCGCCGCGACCTGGGCGGAGCGTTCCGTCAAGCTCGCCAAGCGGCGTGAACCCGTCACCGGCGTCAGCGAGTTCCCGCACCTGGACGAACAGCCGCTGGTCCGCGAGCCGGCCCCGGCCGCACCGGGCGGCGGGCTGCCGCAGGTGCGCCGCGCCGAGGCGTACGAGGCGCTGCGCGACCGCTCGGACGCGCAGCTCGCGGCCACCGGCGAGCGGCCGAAGCTGTTCCTGGCCTCGATCGGCACCGCCTCCGCGCACACCGCGCGCACCACCTTCGCCGCCAACCTGTTCCAGGCCGGCGGCATCGCGACGACCTCGCTGGAGTCCGTCGACCCGGCCGCCTTCGCCGAGGCCTTCACCGCCTCCGGCGCCACCGCCGCCTGCCTGTGCTCCGGCGACGCGCAGTACGGCGAGCACGCCGAGGCCGTCGCCGGCGCGCTGAGGGCGGCCGGAGCCCAACGGGTGCTGCTGGCCGGTCGGCTCGGCGAAACCCCGGCAGGAGTAGACGAGTTCATCCACGCGGGCGGGGACGCCATCGCCGTCCTCACCTCCCTGCTCGACCAGATCGGAGTGGCACGATGATCCCCGACTTCACCGGAATCGGGCTGAACGGGGATCCCTCCGGGGACGTCACCGACGGCCAGTGGCGGGCCGCCTGGCGGCAGTCCACCGGCAAGGACGTCGACGAGCTGGTCTGGGACACCCCCGAGGGCATCGGCGTCAAGCCGCTGTACACCACGGCGGACCTGGCCGGCCTGGACTTCCTGGAGACCTACCCGGGCATCGCCCCGTACCTGCGCGGGCCGTACCCGACCATGTACGTCAACCAGCCGTGGACCGTCCGCCAGTACGCGGGCTTCTCCACCGCCGAGGAGTCCAACGCCTTCTACCGCCGCAACCTGGCGGCCGGCCAGAAGGGCCTCTCGGTCGCCTTCGACCTGCCGACCCACCGCGGCTACGACAGCGACCACCCGCGCGTCACCGGCGACGTCGGCATGGCGGGCGTGGCGATCGACTCGATCTACGACATGCGCCAACTCTTCGACGGCATCCCGCTGGACAAGATGTCGGTGTCGATGACCATGAACGGCGCCGTCCTGCCCGTCCTGGCCCTGTACATCGTGGCCGCCGAGGAGCAGGGGGTGGCACCCGAGAAGCTGGCGGGGACCATCCAGAACGACATCCTCAAGGAGTTCATGGTCCGCAACACCTACATCTACCCGCCGCAGCCGTCGATGCGGATCATCTCGGACATCTTCGCGTACACCTCGCAGAAGATGCCCCGGTACAACTCCATCTCCATCTCCGGCTACCACATCCAGGAGGCCGGGGCCACCGCCGACCTGGAGCTGGCCTACACCCTGGCCGACGGGGTGGAGTACCTGCGCGCGGGCCTGGACGTGGGCCTGGACGTCGACGCGTTCGCGCCGCGGCTGTCGTTCTTCTGGGCGATCGGCATGAACTTCTTCATGGAGGTCGCCAAGCTGCGCGCGGCCCGGCTGCTGTGGGCGAAGCTGGTCAAGCAGTTCGACCCGAAGAACGCCAAGTCGCTGTCGCTGCGCACCCATTCGCAGACCTCCGGCTGGTCGCTCACCGCCCAGGACGTGTTCAACAACGTGACCCGCACCTGCGTGGAGGCGATGGCCGCCACCCAGGGCCACACCCAGTCGCTGCACACCAACGCGCTCGACGAGGCGCTGGCCCTGCCCACCGACTTCTCCGCCCGGATCGCCCGCAACACCCAGCTGCTGCTCCAGCAGGAGTCCGGCACCTGCCGGGTCATCGACCCGTGGGGCGGCTCCGCCTACGTCGAGAAGCTCACCCACGACCTGGCGCGCCGTGCCTGGCAGCACATCCAGGAGGTCGAGGCGGCTGGCGGCATGGCCAAGGCCATCGACGCGGGCATCCCGAAGATGCGCGTCGAGGAGGCCGCCGCCCGCACCCAGGCCCGGATCGACTCCGGCCGCCAGCCGGTCATCGGCGTCAACAAGTACCGGGTGGACAGCGACGAGCAGATCGACGTGCTCAAGGTCGACAACTCCTCGGTGCGCGCCCGCCAGATCGAGAAGCTGCGCCGGCTGCGCGAGGAGCGCGACGAGGCGGTCTGCCAGGACGCGCTGAACGCGCTCACCCGGGCCGCCGAGGCCGGCCCGCAGCGCGGCGGCTCGCTCGACGGCAACCTGCTGCACCTGGCCGTCGACGCGGCCCGGGCGAAGGCCACCGTCGGCGAGATCTCGGACGCCCTGGAGAAGGTGTACGGCCGGCACAGCGGCCAGATCCGTACCATCTCCGGTGTGTACCGAGACGAAGCGGGCCCCTCGGCCTCCCTCCAGCGCACCCGCGACCTGGTCGAGCGGTTCGAGCGGGCCGACGGCCGGCGCCCGCGGATCCTGGTCGCCAAGATGGGCCAGGACGGCCACGACCGCGGCCAGAAGGTGATCGCCACCGCCTTCGCCGACCTCGGCTTCACCGTGGACGTCGGCCCGCTCTTCCAGACCCCCGACGAGGTCGCCCGCCAGGCCGTCGAGGCGGACGTGCACATCGTCGGCGTCTCCTCGCTCGCCGCCGGGCACCTCACCCTGGTCCCCGCGCTGCGCACCGCGCTCGCCGAGGCCGGCCGGGAGGACATCACCATCGTGGTCGGCGGGGTGATCCCCCCGCAGGACTTCGACGCGCTGTACGAGGCGGGAGCGGCGGCGGTCTTCCCGCCGGGCACCGTCATCCCGGACGCCGCCTACGACCTGCTCACCTCGCTGGCGGCCGATCTCGGCCACGAGCTGTGAGATTTTGATCGTATGCCTCCGCGGACGATCGACCTCGACAGCTATGTGACGGGTGTCCTCGACGGCTCGCGCGCCTGGATCGCGCGCGCCGTCACCCTCGTCGAGTCCACCCGGCCCGACCACCGCGCGCTCGCGCAGCAGTTGCTCCAACGGCTGCTGCCGCACGCGGGCGGCGCGGTCCGGGTGGGCATCACCGGCGTGCCAGGTGTCGGCAAGTCGACCTTCATCGACTCCTTCGGCACCATGCTCACGGGGCTCGGCCACCGGGTCGCGGTGCTCGCCGTCGACCCCACCTCCAGCCGCACCGGCGGCTCCATCCTCGGCGACAAGACCCGGATGGAACGCCTCGCCGTCGACCCGCACGCCTTCGTCCGCCCCTCGCCCACCTCCGGGACGCTGGGCGGCGTCGCCAAGGCCACCCGGGAGTCCATGGTGGTGATGGAGGCCGCCGGCTACGACGTGGTCCTGATCGAGACGGTGGGAGTCGGCCAGTCCGAGACCGCCGTCGCCGGGATGGTCGACACCTTCCTACTGCTCAGCCTGGCCCGCACCGGCGACCAGTTGCAGGGCATCAAGAAGGGCGTCCTGGAGCTGGCCGACGTCATCGCCGTCAACAAGGCGGACGGGCCGCACGAGACGGATGCTCGCGCCGCGGCCCGCGAACTCGCGGGCGCCCTAAGGCTGTTGCAGGCCCCCGACGCAGCGTGGACGCCGCCAGTGCTGACCTGTAGCGGGCGGGACGGCGCCGGACTCGACGTGCTGTGGGAACGGTTGCAGCAACACCGCAAGGTCCTGGACGCCACCGGCGCGCTGGCCGCGAAGCGGCGGGACCAGCAGGTCGAATGGACCTGGACGATGGTCCACGACCAGCTCTACGCGCGGCTGCACGAACACCCCGAAGTGCGGCGGCTCTCGGTCGAGTTGGAGGCCCGGGTCCGCGCCGGCACCATGCCGGCGGGGCTCGCCGCGCAGCAGATCCTGGACAGCTTCTTCGGCTTGTTCGGCACGCCCTGACGGGAGGCGCTTCTCGGGTGGCTCCGGGGAGGAACAGGTGCGAGGGCCGTGCTGGTGTGCACGGCCCTCGCACCGGGTGTGGGGCGCCCCGTTCCCGCCCTCGCCGCCCGGATCTGCACGTGGTGGTGAGCTGTGCGGTGTGCTCTGTCACCTGTACGCGATGCTGAGCTGCATTGTTCGGTGAGGAATCGAACCCCTGCGTTGCTCTTCACGCGCCAGGGGCCGGATGAACCGCCGGCCCGCGGTGTGTGCACGCCTCCGTGGCGACTACCTGCTTCCCACACCCAGCTTGTGGGGTCAGTCCTCGATCAGGTCGATCTCCCAGTTGGTGCGCTGGATCAGGGTGTCCACCTCGCGGAT
Source organism: Kitasatospora sp. NPDC043949 (assembly GCF_056435365.1). Lineage (NCBI taxonomy): Bacteria > Bacillati > Actinomycetota > Actinomycetes > Kitasatosporales > Streptomycetaceae > Kitasatospora > Kitasatospora sp. NPDC043949. The sequence continues at coordinate 9,905 of NZ_JBWKEQ010000047.1, forward strand.
CTCCTTCGCCAGGGCGTCCGCCTGGGCATGGAGCTCGGCGACCGGCAGGGCGGAGAGGATCCTGAGTTCGGACCGCAACTGCCGTACGGCTCCCCGCTGGTCGCGCCCGGAGGCGGCGTCGGCAGCCGCGGTGATCACCGAGTGGCGCAGCCGCAGGACGTCCCGGCGGGCGAGGGCGTCGGTCAGCGTGCCGCCGCCCTCGATGAGCGAGGTGGAGTTGGTCCGGTTGATCTGACGGATCAGCCGCTCCAGCTCGTCCAGCACCTCCCCGGCCTGGGCCAGGACCTCCGCCGCGCTCTCGGCCGGTTCCTCGCCCTCCTGGTAGCGCGCACTGCCGACGACGCGCGCCCGCAACTGCTCCACCTGCCGCACCGCAGCCGCGCGCTGCGCGAGCGCTTCAGCCAGTTTCACCGCGTCATCACCTCTACGTCCTGCTGATCGTCCGGCAAGTATGCACATCGGTGCCTGACGGCTCGGCAAGAGGGGTGGAGCCGGCCGGACCGACCCGGCGGGCGCCGGGCGGGTTCACGCCCCTCGACAGCGTTCGGCCGCTGCCCGTACGTCCGCCAGCGCCCTCGCGCGGTCGACCGGCGGCGGCGAGAAGCGTCCGGGCGCCGCCAGTACGTGCTCCTCCCAGCGGTCCTGCCAGAACTCCACCGTCCAACCGGGCCATCGCCGCGGCATCTCGTACGCCTCCGCCGCCGCCCCGAGCACCCACCAGCCCACCCACCGGCGCAGCGGATCGACGTGGATGCCGGCATCGGCCGACGCCCGGCAGACCCCGTGCTCGGGGCCGCCCGCCAGTCGGTCGAGCAGCGCAGCCCCCTCCCGGACCGGATGGTCGTTGACGTTCGCCAACACGTAGCAGTGCTCCGTCCCGACCGTCACCACCGCAACCATCGGCTCGGGGTCAGCCAGTTCCTCGTCGCCCGGTTCGAGCAGCGGCCCCACCGCAATCCCGCACCCACGGGCACGGACGTGTTCGGGGTCCAGCCCCAGGTACGTCCGCAGCTCGGCCGGGCCGTCGTACATCCACCGGACGTCCCACCCCGCCCACGCCTCCTGCAACAGTTCCAGCGTGGCTGCCCGGTGGCGCATCTCGGCGCTCGGCCCTTCCCAGGCGAACAGCATCAACACCTTCCGGCCGAGGTCGATCAGTGCCGCACCCTGGCAGTGCACATCGTCCAGCCACCAGTCGACCGCTCTCAGGTGCCGGACCATCGAGAGAGCCTCCGCCGGCCCGGCCAGGAGGTCGAGGTCGATTCCTACCGCCCCGAACCGCGACAGGTACAGCTCGAACTCACCGCTCTCGCGGACGACGACGAAGTTCGCACGATCACCCATCCGCCCAGAATGACCACCCCCGGCACGGGCCGCCACCACATTTGTGTGGACTGACCACCACCGAACCGAACCCTCCGAGCCATCCGGGCACAACTGCCAGCACAGGGCCAGACGTTGGTGTCTCGGCAGCAGCCGAGACACCAACGCACAAGCCAATTCATCACTGCCAGTCAACAACCCGTCACAGTTGTGAGACCATTGATCATGCGGCGCCCGCATACGGATATGCCAGGAACGCATCGGATTGCATCATGTGACCTGGCAGGCCTCGTAGCGTTGGGGTGGGCTGTTGAACTGGAACTCGGCAGCGATCCGGGATGCCTCCCGGATGAGGAACTACGGCAAGATCATCGAGCTGACTCGAATGTACCGGCGCATGACGCAGGTGCAGCTGGGCGAGGCATGTGGACTCTCACAATCAGCGATCTCGCGACTGGAGAAGCGAGGCATCGCCCCCTATGCCATGGACGTGCTGCTGCGACTGTCGCAGCACCTGGGAATTCCAGCAGCTCTGCTCGGCCTCGCCGAAACTACGGTTCAGACGCGAATCGGAACTGAGAGCGTGGAAAGACGTCAATTCCTGGGAGCAGCCGCAGCAATCGCGGCATCCCCCGTACTACTGAAGTTGAATTCGTGATGTCGGTCTGAGATCTGGTCAGCCATCCATGATCAGGCCGGTGGTGGCGAGGCATCCGTCGATGAGGTGAGGGCGGTACTGGAGTCTCTTCAGGCTGCGCTTGACGGCTCGGGCGAGTTGGTCGATGTCGGCGGCGGCGAGGTTGCCAATGGTGCGCTTGACCAGCGACCAGACGCCCTCTTGCGGGTTGAGGTCGGGAGCGTACGAGGGGAGTTGGAAGACGGTCAGCCAGTCCTTGCTCGCCTTGATGAACTCCTGCATCGGCGGCATCAGGTGGGCACGCAGGTTGTCCCACACGAGCACGATCGGACCGCCGAGCTGGATGTGCGCCCGGATGAGCAGGGCCCGGTAGTCCTGCCAGGTCAGGCCCTTCTTCTCACCTTTGCGGCCCCGGTAGACGTGGAAGCTGTAGAACATCCGCGAGCGCTGACCGGGTTTGTAGCAGCTCAGCCCCGCCATGGAGACCCGGCCGCCTCCTCGGCCGCGCACCCGAACCACGGGCGTGCAGCCGACCCGACCCCAGGTCCGGGCGCGCGGCGGCCTCATCGACTGCCCGGCTTCGTCCTCGAAGACAAGCCAGGCCTCGCGGGCCGCCGCGGCGCTTTTACCCGCGGCCACGTCTCCTTCTTCCACAACTCGACGGCCGCGTCATCACGCTCGATGGCCCGGCGGGCCGGCTGCTGCCAGGACCAGCCGTGCCGCTTGAGCAGGACCCACGTGCCCTCCACGGTGTAGGAAACGTGGAACATCCGGCCGATCAGCGTCTTCACCCGAGCCAAGGTCCATCGCTGGTCGTCCCAGCCGTGGGCAAGCGGCCCACGCTCCAACTCCCGCTCCAGCCTCATGATCTGGGCATCGGAAAGCTTTGGACGACCCGGCGAACCCTTCGAGGCGATTCCTGCCGCGCCGTCCTCGCGCCACTGCCGACGCCAGCGCTCCACCGAACGCACACTCACCCGCAGTGCGGCCGCGATGTCCCGATTCTTCTCACCGCCCTCGAAGCGATCCACGGCCTGCCGTCGGATCCGCTCCCGCGCGGCCCTCTCCGCGTCGGTCAAACCGCCACCCTGTGCATACCTCACAGCACACGACTACCGGGACCAACCCTCCAACGGCAGGCGAACGCTACTGCTTCACCCATCCGAGCGACATCACGAATTCAACTTCAGTAACAGCCGCCGCGGGACCCACAGACGAGGTCGAGCAGCAAGCTGTCGCACTCCGAGTCGCCACTACCTCCTACCGTCGACTGGACGGATCGACACCCTCACGGGAGCTTGCCGATGTCGCCCACTCCCATCTGCGATTGATCCAAGGGTTGATTGGCGCGGCACGGACCGATGCTCATCGAATCAGGCTCGCCGCCGTCGCGAGTGAGGCGGCGAGCCTGGCCGCTTGGCTGGCGTGGGACATGGGAGACTACGGGTCCGCGCGGTCGTTCTACGGGGCTGCAATCAAAGCCGCGCGGTCAGGAGCACACCCGCTGCTTGCCGCGTACCAGGCCGGAAGCCTCGCACAGTTCGAAGCTCACACCGGCAACGCAGTCCAGGCGCTCAGTCTCACCCAGCGGGCCCGCAGCTTCCTGGAGCCTGCGTTTCCCACAGTCGCCGACGCGTGGCTTTCATCGGTTGAGGCCCTCGGGCACGCAGCCGCAGGCGACCAGCGCAGTGCCGACCACGCCTTGACACGTAGCCGAGCTGCTCTTCAGGCAGACATCCGGGAAGAACCACCCCCGTGGCCCTGGGTGTTCACCTTCGACGAGTCCAAGGTGGCCGCTGCCAGAGTGACCTGCGGCGCGAAACTCGGACTCTCCAGGTGGGCATCAGAAACAGCGATCCCGGTCCCGGCGACCAGTCATGCGAAGCAACGCGCTCTGCTGTTGCTGGACATTGCAGCAGGCCATCTGGCCGCAGGACGGATCAAGGCGGCATTCGCCCTCGCCACGCAAGCTCTGGAGATCGGTCTCCAGTACCGTTCAGGTCGAATCGTCGAGAGAGGCCGCGCACTTCGACGGTCGTTCAGCACTTCCTCGCCGTCCAGGGCCGTGAGGGAGTTCGACGAACGCCTGCACGGTGTCTATCTCTAGGGAGGGATCGCAGTGCGAATCGGAGTCACCGGGCACCGGGGGCTGGCGGCCGGGGTGGAGGAGCAGGTTCGACGGCTGCTCGAAGACGCTCTCGCGGGAGAGGACCCGCCTCGGCTCACGATCGTGTCCTGCATCGCGGACGGGCCGGACGCGTGGATCGCGGAGATCGCGCTCGAACGGGGGGCGCGGCTAGAGGTCGTCATTCCCGCGGATCAGTACCGGGACGGGCTACCAGATTGGCATCACCCCGTCTACGACCGGCTGTTGAGCAGTGCCAACGCCGTTCACCGAACAGGCCGGGTGGAGTCCGACGAAGCCGCGCACATGGCGGGGAGCGAGGTCCTGGTAGCCCAGGTCGACAAGCTCCTCGCCGTCTGGGACGGCCTGCCGGCCCGCGGCTACGGCGGGACGGCGGACGTGGTCGCCTACGCCCGCCAGCACGGCGTGCCGGTTGAGGTGCTGTGGCCTCAGGGAGCGCGCCGGTGAATGCGGAATGAGGCCTGCCAGTCAGGCAGGTCGCGCCGCCGCGACCGTGTCGGTGTACAGATCGGTGGTCAAGTCGACTTTCCTGATGCCGAGTTCGGCCAGCACCGCACGGACGAGGGCGAGGGCCGGCGCGAGGTCAGCCTCCGTGGCGGCCGTCGTCTCGACCTCGATGAACGTGGCGTCGTCCAACTCGGGAACGCGAACGAGCGTGGCGAGCAGGCGCCTCCCGTCGCGCTGGAAGCCGTAGTTGCGGCACCGCTTCTCGAACGCGATGCGAGGGGTGAAGCCCAGGCCCCGCATGATCTCGTGCGCGGCATCGGCGTCCTCGACCTTCGTCTCGGACTCCGGCTTCGACCCGGACGCCTCGTCCACCCGGGCCCCCTTGTACGTGAGCACCGTGCGCGTGTCGTCCGGGCTGTGCACGGTACGGATCCGCAACTCGCGATCGGTGCCCATCAGGCTGCCGTCCGGCGCGTCGTAGTACGTGTCGCGGTAGACCTCGGCGCGGCCGGCACCGTGCCGGGCCTCCAGTTGCTCGCGCACGCCTTCCGGGTCGCGCACGACCGCCTTGAGCTCCGCTTCGATCGCCATCCTCGCCCCTCCGTCAGATCACGCGCTCGGCGCCGTCCACCATCACATCGAACTTCCGCTTTGAGACCGACACCTGCGAGGTGCCGCCTTCAAGGCGTGATCCACGACCCGCGTCAGCTCGACTTCTCGCCGAGGGCAGCACGGAGCCAGCCGAGGGAGTCGGTTGCCAGGACGGCGTCGGCGAGTGCGTTGGCGGTCTTCGTGGTGAGACGGCCACGGCTGTTGTCGATCCAGCGCTGGGCGTTCGCATAGCCCTGCGCCTTGTACTCGACGCCCTGGATCAGGCACTCCAGCTTGTCGGCGTCCCTCGCGCAGACCGCCTCCGGAGAGTCCTTCGCTTCGTACTCCGCGACGAGATCCCGGATGGTGGAGGCGAGGATCTCCGGCATGCCGCCGACCTGGTCGGCCGTCACCGCCGCCGGATCGGCGCCGGGTGCGTACATCTTCCCCAGATGGTTGACGTCCCCGGTGCGCGTCTCCTGGGAATCGTGCCAGACCGCGAGGAAGGCGGTCTGCGCCGGGTCCGCGCCTTCCAGCTTGGCGATGATCGAAGCGATCAACGCGGTTCGCCAGGAGTGTTCGGCGACCGATTCGGGATCGCGGACGCCGGCCATCCACCAGCCCGTGCGCTTGGTCTGCTTGAGCGTCCCGGCTTCGAACAGGAACCTGGCCACCGGCGTCAGGTCGTCTGTCACTGTCTGGCTCCTCTCACGCCTCGACAAGGCGGATCGCGTAGCGGATGCTGTCGAGCTCGCGTCGCCCTCGCCGCGACAGCTCCCGACCATCCAACAGCACCGGGAGCCGTTCGCGCAGGGCGCGGGCCGCAGTTCCGGAGCGCAGCAGATCCGGCCGGATCTGGAGCAGTGACCACACACTGTGGATGTTCAACTCGGCGTACCCGCAGTGCGGGCCGAGCCCCTGAACGAGGTGCGCGAGGAGCTTGTCGCCGGGCCACGGGCCCGGCGACCGGGCAGCGATGAAGTCGTCGGAGAGTTCGAGGTACGGGGCCTCGCCGATCCAGTACGCCCAGTAGTTGAGGTTCGCCAGCGCGCCCGCCTCATCGGCGAGGGCCGTTTCGATGAAGTGGCTGATCCGATCGCGGTCACCGTGGCGGGCGGAGACCATGGCAACGGAACGGGAGTTGAGCCAGCGGCTCAGCCAGTCGCTCGGCTGCTCGGAGCGCTGCTGGTGCGCGAGCCACTCCCGCATGTCGCCCTGCTCATCGTATCCGGCCAGGTACAGCGCTTGGCGGCGGGCGAGGAACTGGTCCGTTCCACGCGCTTCCTCGGCCGCGCGCCGCAGGTGGGCGTAGAACCGGGGGCGGTCGGGGGCGGGAAGTTCCGGTCCGGTCGGCGCTGGGCCCTTTCGTGGACGCGGCGGGGTCGGGAGGTCGCGAACGGCCTTCGGCGCTGCACCGCTGAGCGGCCACATGAGAATCTCCACGAGGTCGCGCCGTATCACCATCGCCCCGAGGGGGCTCCCGGCAGCCGACGACTTCTCCTCAACGATGCCGGCGAGCAGGATGTCCGCCTCGAAGGATCGCTCCAGTGTTTGGAGGAGTGCGGGCGCTGTGCCCATCTGCATCAGCCGATGGCGGTAGGTGAGCATCTGCCCGACAGGTAAGGCCGTGAGTGGGCGCCGACCACTCTCCCACCCGGCGATCGTGTCGCTTGACACGGCCAGCCGCTCGGCGAACTCGTCCTGGGTGGCACCGTGCTGTTCTCGGATCACCCGAAAGACGTACCCGGAGATGATGCCCACGCGCGGGCGCCGAGGCCTTCCCTGACCGACAGTCAGGGAAGGCTGTTGGCTTGACTGCATGAGAGCCCCCCACCTCGGGAGTCCGTGCCGACGTACGTGTACTCGTGGTCACTTCAGGTTCTGACTCCGGGACCCTACCGTCGTAGGCGTCCCCGACCGAGAGCGGTCGGAGACCCGTCGGTGGGTCTCGCTCCCTGCGACGGCGGCCCCGCTCTCATCAAGGAGCGTACCGGCCCGGGGGCACGCCAGTCGGTAACTGTCACGTCCGTACACCTGGGCAAGCGCTCCACGCGACAACCATCGTGAAGAAAACAGGCAGGAGGCACCCATGGGATGGGGAACCGGCAAGGACGGAAGCTCCGGTGGCGGCAGCGGGGGCAACGACGGCGGGCAGGGCAAGCACGCGAACAAGGACCGGAAGGACTTCGGGAAGGACAAGTCGACCCCGGACACCTCGTCCGGGTCGTCTGCCGGCAAGCACCGCAAGGACGGCGACGGGAAGTGAAGAGCCGGCAGAACGACCTGGAGCAGGCCGCCACGAACGGCCTGCTCCGGGCCGTATCCCGCTCTCTCGGCCACGATGTGTCCGATGAGTGGCGAAGGGCCGCACAGGCGACCCCGCGCCATCGTTTCCTCCCGGACCGGATCTGGCTTGCCGACGGTGACGGCTACCAGCTCTGCGACCGTGACCGTGAGCCCGACCGCTGGTTCGCCGCCGCCAGTTCGGACATTCCCGTAGTGACACAGGTCAACGACGGAGACGAGCCGACGGATGTACGCGATGCGTGGCCTTCGTCCTCGGCCTCCGAGCCGTCGGTCGTCTTTCAGATGCTCGAACTCCTGGACATCGCACCGGGGATGCGGGTTCTTGAGATCGGCGCGGGCACCGGGTACAACGCAGCCATGCTCTCCCACCGCCTCGGTGGGGCGAACGTGACGACGATCGAGATCGACGCCGCCGTGGCCCACCGCGCCCGGACCAACCTCGACGCCACCGGCTACGCACCCACCGTCGTCTGCGGCGACGGAAGTCTCGGCTGGAACGTCGCATCGCCGTTCGACCGGATCATGGCCACCTGCTCCGTGAAGCGCGTTCCGGGCGAATGGATCAGCCAGACCAGGCCCGGCGGGCAAATCCTCACCCCTTGGTACGACGAGTGGAGCTGCGGCGGGCTCCTCCGCCTGACCGTCACCGGCGACGGTACCGCCATCGGGCGGTACACCGCCGACAGTGCCTTCATGTTGATGCGCAACCAGCGTCGGGACCTACTGCTGTTCCGGGACGTCGTCATGGACGAGCACGTGCCGGACGAGTCCACGACCACGCTCGACCCCTGGGCCGTCGCCGACTCGGAGTTCGAGACCCAGTTCGCCCTCGGGCACCGCCTCGGCGACCTCTGGTACGCCTGGCACCACGACCCCGATCTCGATGACATCGAGACCCGCCTCTGGGTGGCCACGACCGACGGCGGCTCCTGGGCCGCCGTCGACTGGGACGGCACCGAGAACACCGAGCGGTACACGGTGTGGCAGCACGGCCCGCGCCGCCTGTGGGACGAAGTCGAGGCCGCCCACCGCTGGTGGCTGGACAACGACCGCCCCGGGCCGAGCCGCCTCGGCCTCACCATCGGCCCCGGAGGCCATCAGGCCTGGCTGGACGACCCGACGAATACGTGGCCCCTGCCGTAGCGGAGTGGATTGCCCGTCTCATTCAGCACGGCCCCGGACCGCCGGTCCGGGGCTGCCTGCCTGGAACCGATCGGATGTTCCAGGTGGTCAACAAGCCGACAACTGGTCACGCAAGGAGCGGAATTGTCGGTACCGTGGATCAGGTGTCGAGCTGAGCCGGAGGGACGTGGTGGATCGCCGGGGCGTCGAGGAACTCGACGAACGAGCCTCGGCGTTAGGGTGAACCGTGGCAGACGACCGACCGGGCCCGTCCGACAGCCGGGAGCACTGGCGATGGGTACGGAGCTTCCTGAACGACCACCGCTTCGAGTTGACCAATCGGCTCCTTGCCGAGAGCACTCCCGAACGGCTGGTCCCGGGGACTCCGCTGCTGGCTCGGCGGCACTGGATTCCGGAGCAGCCGGTGCCGCTGGAACGCGTCCGACTGCGCTGGCAGCCGGACGCGCCGGAGGCCGACCTGGACGGCGGTGAGCCGGAGCTCGACCGCATCCGCCCGCGCCGGAGGAGCGGAACGGCCTACCGCCGCTACGCCGACGCGGTGCGGGAGCTTGCCAGGCCCAGGCTGTTCGAGGATCGAAGCTGCTACCGCCTGCTGGATGTCGGGACGTCTGCGGGCGGTCCGACGCTGGCCTTCGGCCGCGGCCGGTACTTCGACGTGATCGACATCTGTGAGGCCGTTGCGCACGAGTACGCGGCGGCAGTCCTGGCGGGCGGGGCCGCCACGCCCTTCCGCGCTGCCATCGGCGATCCGACCGACCTCGCGCGCCGGCCGGTCATGGCGGCCATCAGTACGCTGACCATCCGGCACGATCGCAGGACCGGCGAAGCGGAGTTCGTGCTGCACTGGCGTGATCCCGAGAAGGTCGCCAGCGGCGGGGGTCTCTTCCAGGTGATGCCGGTCGGGATGTTCCAGGCTTCGCACGACGCGCCGTGGAACGAGGGGAACGACTTCGACCTCTGGCGGGCGATCCTGCGGGAGCTGAGCGAGGAACTGCTCGGTGACGCCGAGGACTACGGGAGCGACAGGGCGCCGATCGGCTACGCCGCCTGGCCGCTCAACAGGTCGCTCACCGCAGCACGTGAGGACGGCCGCCTGCGGGTGTTCTGGCTGGGCCTCGGGATGGATCCGCTGACCTTCGTCACCGACATGCTCACCGTGGCCGTGTTCGACGCCGAGCTGTTCGACGAGACGTTCCGGCGCATCGTCTCGACGAACGACGAGGGCCACCGCGTCGGGCTCGAGGACGCCACGGGACGCTCGGCCGGCATCCCGTTCACGACCGAGCAGGTGGATCGCCTCACCACCACCGAGCCGATGCAGCCCGCCGGCGCGGCGCTCCTGCGGCTCGCCTGGCGGCACCGGAAGGCGCTGTTGCAGCTCTCCTGACCCGAGGAAGGCCCCGGACCGCCCGACCGGTCCGGGGCCGTTCACCTAGTGCGGGTCAGGCGGTCTTGGCGGCCGCGAAGCGGGACGAGACGTCCTGCCAGTTGACGACGTCCCAGAGCTTCTCGACGTAGTCGGGGCGGACGTTGCGGTACTGCAGGTAGTAGGCGTGCTCCCAGGCGTCGAAGGCGAGCAGCGGGGTGGTGCCCTGGCCGACGTTGCCGTGGTGGTCGTAGACCTGCTCGACGATCAGGCGCTTGGCCAGCGGCTCCCAGGAGAGGATGCCCCAGCCGGAGCCCTGCACGCCGGTGGTGGCGGTGGTGAGCTGCTTGCGGAAGGCCTCGAAGCTGCCGAAGTGCTCGGTGATGGCGTCGGCCAGCTCGCCCTCGGGGCGGTCGCCGCCCTCCGGGGAGAGGTTCTGCCAGAACAGCGAGTGCAGCACGTGGCCGGACAGGTGGAAGGCGAAGGTCTTCTGCAGGCCGACCAGGCCGCCGAACTGCTCCTTGTCGCGCGCCTCGGCCAGCTGGTCCAGGGTGTCGTTCGCACCCTTGACGTAGGCGGCGTGGTGCTTGGAGTGGTGCAGTTCGAGGATCTCGGGGGACATCGCCCGCTCAAGCGCGGAGTAGTCGTACGGCAGGTCGGGAAGCGAGTAGGTGCCCATGCTGGGACACAGCCCCTTTCGATGAACAGTGATGATCGTGCCGGGACAACACTATTGCGTATGAGTTGCAGGAACGAAGCATGGGCTCCTGCTTATTCCTCACGTCTCGTCGGGCACAATGGTCGCGAGTGCATGTAATGAGTGATGAGGGTGAGTGACTGTGACAGGGTCACCGGTGGTGCTGGGGATCGAGTCCTCCTGCGACGAGACCGGCGCGGGTCTGGTCCGGGACGGCGTACTGCTCGGGCAGGCGGTGGCGTCGTCGATGGACGAGCACGCCCGCTTCGGCGGGGTGGTGCCGGAGATCGCCGCCCGGGCGCACGTCCACGCGATGGCGCCGGTGGTCGGCGAGGCGCTGGCGCGGGCCGGGCTGACACTCGATGACGTCGGCGCCGTCGCGGTGACGACCGGTCCGGGGCTGGCCGGGGCGCTCCAGGTCGGGGTGGCCGCGGCCAAGGGCTACGCGTTCTCGCTCGGCGTCCCGCTGTACGGGGTGCACCACCTGGCCGGGCACGTCGCCGCCGCGACGCTGGACGGCGGGCCGCTGCCGAACCCCTGCGTGGTGCTGATCGTCTCGGGCGGGCACACCTCGCTGCTGCTGGTGCGCGACCTCGCCCGCGATCCGATCGTCCACCTCGGCGACACCCTGGACGACGCGGCCGGCGAGTGCTTCGACAAGGTCGCCCGGATCCTCGGCCTCCCCTACCCCGGCGGGCCGGCGATCGACCGGGCCGCCCGGGACGGCGACCCGACGGCCGTCCGCCTGCCGCGGCCGCTGACCGGACCGCGGGACGACCCGTACGCGTTCTCGTTCTCCGGACTCAAGACGGCCGCCGCCCGCTGGGTGGAGGCGCAGCGCTCGGGCGGTTCCGACCCGTACGTCCCGGACGCGGCGGCCGGGTTGCAGGAGGCGATCGCCGACGTGCTGACCCGCAAGGCGGTGCGGGCCTGCACCGATCACGGGATCGGCACCCTGGTGGTGGTCGGCGGGGTCGCGGCCAACTCCCGGGTTCGGTCGCTGGCCGAGGAGCGCTGTGCGGCGGCCGGGATCACGCTGCGGGTGCCGCCGCTGAGGCTCTGCACGGACAACGGGGCGATGGTGGCGGCGATCGGCGACCTGCTGGTCCGCTCCGGCGCCGAGCCGGCTCCGGCGGAGCTGTCGGTGGATCCGTCGGCGCCGCTGGAGTTCGCGGCGTTGACGCCGTTGGCGCGGACTGCCGCAGCCTGATGGTTTCACCGCTTTTGCTCCGGATCGCACCCCCGTCGCCGGCCTGACGGCGTGTTGATCCGGCAACGGTTCGATCTCGCCCGACGCGAATCCGTTCCCAAGCCTTCCCCCGGCCGCAATCACTGTGCCATTTTACATGTCACACATCAGGAACCCGTGTGCCCCCAACCGCACGGCAACCCTCAACGGCCCCGGAGGCCCCCACAGATGCGTCCCTTCCGGATAACCACGGCCCAGGCGCGGAAACTGCCCGCGCTCGGCGCCGCGTTCTTCCTCGCTCTCGGCCTGTTCGCCCCGCAGGCACACGCCGCGACGGCCGACTCCACCACCACCCTCAAGGCCCAGGCCGGCAAGGCGGCGGCGCCGCGCTCCGTCCCGGTGCCCAAGTCCCTCGACACTCCGAAGGACGCCCGCCCGCTGGCCGCGGACCAGCAGGCCAAGGCGACCGCCCCGGCGGCGGGCAGCGCCACCGGTGCGCACGCCGCCAAGGCCGCCAAGCAGCTCTCCGCCGCCCCCGCCGCCGCCTGCAACGTGTCCGCCTTCACCGGCAACACCGGTGCCGCGCTCGTCCAGCAGGTCAAGGCCGCCGACCTCGGCTGCATCAACACCCTGTACAACCTGACCGGCAACGACGCCAAGGGCGCGTTCAACGAGGCGCAGATGGCCACCGTCGCCAACGCCCTGCGCGACGTGTCCGCCGCCTACCCCGGCGACGACTCCACCTCGGCCGGCCAGCTGGTGGTCTACCTCCGCGCCGGCTACTACGTGCAGTGGAACCACTCGGACGTGGTCGGCCCGTACGGCACCACCCTCCAGACCGCCATCCGCGGCGCCCTGGACGGCTTCTTCGCCGCCCCGCACAGCAAGGACGTCACCGAGGCGAACGGCGCGACCCTCGCCGAGGCCGTCACCCTGATCGACAGCGCCCAGGAGAACGCCCGCTACACCGGCGTCGTCAAGGGCCTGCTCAACGACTACACCGGCTCCTGGACCGGCTCGATGGCCGACGCCGTCGGCAACACCAAGACCGTCATCGAGCGCGGCTTCGACCTCCCGGCCTTCACCGCCGCCCTCCAGGCCGACCCCTCCTTCGCCACCGCCATGGCGTCCTTCGTCACCCGCAACAGCTCCCAGCTGAACGGCTCCGACCTGGTCACCTCGATCGGCATCCAGATCGGCAACCTGGTCGCCAACGACGCCACCAAGGCCCAGGGCCGGCCGATCGTCAAGGACCTGATCAACCGCTACCCGCTGGTCGGCGCCACCGGTCCGCTCACCATGAACCTGGTCTGGTTCGCGGAGAAGAAGGACACCGGCAACTGCAGCTACTACGGCACCTGCGACCTGCCCGCCCGGCTCGTCCCGCTCGTGCTCACCGTCGACCACACCTGCAACGCCAACCTGCGCATCCGCGCCCAGGACATGACCGCGCAGCAGCTCGCCGACACCTGCACCAGCCTGATCAACGAGGACCAGTTCTTCCACCAGGTGGTCAAGGACAAGGGCCCGGTCGCCAACGACAACAACACCAGTCTTGAGGTCGTCGTCTTCGACGACTACTACGAGTACAGCCTCTACGCCTGGGAGATGTACGGCATCGCCGTCGACAACGGCGGCATGTACGAGGAGGGCGACCCGGCCAAGGCCGGCAACCAGGCCCGCTTCATCGCGCACGAGGCCTCCTGGCTGCGCCCCGCCTTCCAGATCTGGAACCTCAACCACGAGTACACCCACTACCTCGACGGCCGCTACGACTTCTACGGCGACTTCGCCGCCGGCATGACCACCCCGACCGTCTGGTGGGTCGAGGGCCTCGCCGAGTACGTCTCGTACAGCTACCGGGGCGTCCACTACGACGACGCCGTCGCGCAGGCCGCCAAGGGCACCTACGCGCTGAGCACCCTCTTCGACAACACCTACGACAACTCCGACTCCACCAAGGTCTACAACTGGGGCTACCTGGCGGTGCGCTACATGCTCCAGTCGCACCCGCAGGACGTCGACGCACTCCTCGCCAAGTACCGCGTCGGCGACTGGAACGGCGCCCGCGCCCTCCTCAAGACCACCATCGGCACCTCGTACGACGCCGACTTCGCCACCTGGCTCAAGGCCTGCGGCGCCGACAACTGCGGCAGCCTGCCCACCAGCCAGGCCCCGCTCTGCACCGCCGGCGACACCCGGCAGTACGACAAGAACTGCCGCCGCGACGGCGTCGCCGCCACCACCGGCAACTACAGCTACAGCTTCCTCAACCTGCCCGCCGGCGTGAAGCAGCTGACCATCACCACCAGCGGCGGCACCGGCAACGCCGACCTCTACTACAACGGGGGTGCGTGGGCCACCACCGGGTCGAACCTGGCCAAGTCCACCAACGCCGGCAACGGCGAGACCCTCACCATCACCAACCCGCCGTCCGGCTGGGTGTACTTCAGCCTCTACGCCCAGCAGGGCTTCGGCGGCGTGACCGTCACCACCACGTACAACTGACCTGCGCATACCGAACGTTGAGGAGGGCCCCGCGTGCGGCGGGGCCCTCCTCGCGCGTTCGGACGCCGCGTACTCAGCCCTCCGCCGACCAGGTCACCACGGGCGGGCGGACGGCGGCGCACAACGGGTGGCCCTTGGCGTCCGTCAGGCGCAGCCGGGCCACCAGGACGCCGCGCTCCACCGCCGCCTCGGCGACCTCCCGGTCGACCGCCGCCAGCAGCAGCTTGGCCCGGCGGAACAGCGCCCGGCCGTCCCCGTTCCCGGTCACCCAGTTCAGGTAGACGAACCGGGCGCCGGGACCGCCCTGCACGTACCGGCCGGTGAGGTCCACTCCTCCTGGTGTCGGCCTCGCCTCGCACTCCAGCGACCAGTGGGCGCGCGGCGCGTCACCGGGGAACAGGTCGAGCAGCTCGGCCGGGCGACCCCGGCGTTGGACGGCGACGTGCAGGTCCCGGTAGCCCGGGAAGCCCGGCGCGGCGGCACACTCACGCCCCGGCAGGTCGGTGGCCTCAATCCTCAGTTCCATACCGATATGGTCCCCCACCGCGCGCCTCGGGAAGTTATAACGATCGGCCATCTAATGCGACGCACACTCGACCAGAGGAACAGGGAATCCTTTGTCAAAAGACCGTCAGGGACCTAGCTTTCGCTTGAGGTCCGGAGTTAGATGAAAGCCAGTTCGACTTCCAGGCCGGAATGTCGGATTTCCGCCAAGCCGCGGGCGCTTGTTCCGTTGTGCCCGCAATCTCGGAAAGGGAGAATACCCATGAAGATGATCAAGGCGATCGTGAAGAAGTTCAAGCGTGACGAGGACCTCGCCAACCACGCGTGGGTCCTGCACGTCATCTGATGCACCGTCGGCGGCGGGGGGGGGGGGGGGGGGTGGGGACCCGGGGGGGGGGGGGGGGGGCCCCACCGCGCCCCGTCTTGAGGGTTTCCCCAGGTTGATAGGGAACATCTTCTTCCCCGCTTCTC
>NZ_JBWKEQ010000047.1:25243-52915 GCF_056435365.1 Kitasatospora sp. NPDC043949
ACCAGGGAAGGGGAGAACGGAGATCGGGAAGAGGTAAAAGGGGGACGAGAACCTCACCAACGGTGTGTGTGTCTTGCCTTTCTTTGGGTGGAGGGGGGGGGGGGGGGGCCCCCCCCCCCCCCTCCCCCCCCCCGGCGCGGCGGAGTGCCCCACCCGCTCCCTGTCCGGAGTTCTCCACCGGCTGCGGAGAACTCATTTCATCGCCATTTCATTGGAGGCGGGATTCTCGTGGAGGAAATGGCGCCGACAGCCGGGCGCAGCCATTCCATCGTTTACGCCCCGAAGATCCAGGACCTGCTGACCAGGGAAGAAAAGGTATTCCGGATCGACGCCCGCACGGTCGGCGTCTCCGACTGCGAGCTGATGGCCGAAATCGTCGCGGCGCGCCCCGTGCGGTCGGCGGAGCGCTCGGTCTACAAGCCCGCCGCGGGAGCGGACATCCACCACGACAGCGCGACCCGGACGATCCGCGCGCTGGGCCAGGATGTCATGGCGGGCATCAGGACCCCGCCGCCCCCGGCACGCGGGCTGTCCGGCGCCTGGCCCTACGCGGCCACCTCCTACCTGCGCCGATGGCTCTTCGCGTCCGACCCCCTGCCGGTCTCCCTCCTGTCGAAACGCGGCGTCACCCGCTCCGACAGGCTCTCCCGGATCGTCGACCGCGCCGTCACCGTCTGGCCGGGATCCGCTGCCGAGGGCAGGAGCACCACGCTGGCCGGGCAGATCCGCGACGCTTCCGGCGCCCGGGAGCGGAGGCAGGCCATCGCGCTGTACCGGCGATCGACGGCCACCCTCTGCGACGGGGTCGCCGCGCTGGCCGGCAACGCCCTGTGGCTCATGGGGCCGGACCGGGAGCGGGAGGGCGCCCGCGCCGACCTCACCGAGGTTCTGTGGGAGACCCTGCGGCTGCTCCCACCCGCGTGGATGCTGTTCCGCAACGACGGCCACGCCTACACCGGACTGCACCCCGAGATCCGCCCCGAGGACCGCGTCGCGCTCTTCCCGCTCCTGATGCACCGCGACCCGGAGCACTGGTCCGACCCGCTGGAGTTCCGGCCCGAACGGTGGGCCGGGGTGGCGGACCCGGAGAAGACGCCCGGGTTCATGCCGTTCGGCTTCGACGGAGCCCGCTGCTGGGCCAAGCACCTGGTCGTACCCCTGGCCGAACGCCTGCTGAACGTCGCCTTCGACCACCGGCTCGCCATTCGCGGCCCGCGGCAGGAGACGCACGTCCCCCTGCGTTCCCTGCTCTCCGTGCGGTTCGACGCCGCGGCCAGGGCCTGACCCACGAGCCCCGAACACCCTGACACCACGGGACACACCATGGAATCGCCCACGCTGGCCGACTGGGTCGGCGACGTCCGGAGCTTCACCGGCCACCAGTGGCAGCGCAAGCCCGCGGTCTTCACGCCGGAGGAACTCGCCTCGCCGTTCGACCTGGACGCGTTGGACGCCGCCTTCGACACGGGGCTGCTGCGCACCCCCTACCTGGAGATGGTCCGCTCCACCAAGGTGACCGTCCCGCCCGAGGCCTACACCACGTCACGCGTGGTCAACGGCACCACGTACCACGGCTTCGCCGACCGTGCGAAGGTCCTCGCGCTCCTGGGCGCCGGGGCGACGCTGCTGCTGCGCTGCGTCGACCAGTGGCACCGCCCGACGGGCGAGCTGGTGGCGCGGCTGTCCGAAGAACTCGACCGGCGCGTCGAGGCGTTCTTCTTCGTCACGCCCGCCGGCGGCCAGGGTCTCGCGGTGCACCGTGACGACGCCGACGTGTTCGTCCTCCAGGCGGCCGGACGCAAGACCTGGTACGTCCACGACGCGCCGACCGTGACGCACTGGTCGCCGGGAGAACTCCCCGACGACGAGCACTCCCCGCGGCTCCTGCACGGCGTCCTCGAACCCGGCAGCGTGCTCTACGTCCCGCGCGGCTTCGCGCACCGCGCGGTCGGCGCCGCCGGCCTCTCCGCCCACCTCTCCCTCACGATCCGCGACATCTCCGTGCCGGACCTGCGGGCCGCCCTGGAGCAGCGGTTGACGGACGGGCTGGACCTCCCGGCGCGCCCGCTGGGCGAGGCCGCGATCGACGACTCCTGCGCCGCGCTGCTCGACCACGTCCGGGCGAGGCTCGACATGATCGAACCGGAGGACGTGCGGCTCACCGCCCGGGCCGCGCAGGCACAGGCGGCCCGGGCGGCGGCGGAGAACGCGGAGCGCGCGGAGACGTTCGCCGAGGCGGCCCGGGCCTGGGAAGGCGGCGGGACCGCCGCCGGGCGGGCCGGGCTGGCGTCCGTCAGCCGCACCTGGCGCCGGCTGCGCGACGCGGCACGCACGACCCACTGACGCGCTGCCCCACTGGCACACCGGCGCACCGACGCACCGGCGCAGGGCCGTCAACGAGACCCCGCGCGTCCGGCGGGAGCCGCCCGTCCTCCGTACCGCCGTGACGACGACGGTACGGAGGACGGTCAGCACCGGCCCTCGACGGCCGAGGACGTCAGGGCGTGTCTGACAATTCGCGGCGGATCAGCGCGCGGCGGTGGGCGCCCGGCCGGGCGTGCCGGCGAAGCGTCCTCGTACTGGGTCGTACTTGGGCGTTTCGGCGGTGCGTCCGGGCGGGATGCCCGGCGTCGTGCGCCCGGCGGGAATTGTCAGACACGCCCTAAACCCGCTGCGCCGGGACCGTCCGGTCCCGCTGGAGGTCCAGCAGCTCACGGAACAGCCCGTCCGGGCGCGCCGCCAGCTCCGCCCAGGTGCCGGTCTGCACGATCCGGCCCCGGTCCATCACGATCACCCGGTCCGCCACCGCCGCGTTGGCGATGTTGTGCGTCACCAGCAGCGTGATCCGCCCCGGGGCGAGGGCGCGCAGCGCGTGCAGGATGCGGTGCTCGGCGCGCGGGTCCAGGTCCGAGGTCGGCTCGTCCAGGATCAGCAGCCCCGGGCTGCGCACCGTCCGGTACAGCGCCCGGGCCACCGCCGCCCGCTGCCAGCCGCCGCCCGACAACTCGGCGCCGCCCCACCAGCCCTGGGCCAGCAGCGTGCGCCAGCCCGACCGCAGCCGGGCCACGATCTCGTCGAAGCCCGTCCGCGCGGCCGCCCGCTCCACGTCCGCCATCACCTGCTCGGTGAGGTGCCCCAGGTGGACGTTCTCGGCCGCCCCCAGCGGCCAGCGCGCGAACTCCTGCGGCACCCGGGCCACCCGCGACCACATGCCGTCCGCGTCCAGTTCCTCCACCGGCACGCCGTCCCAGCAGATCCGGCCGGACTGCGGCAGGTAGAGGCCCGACAGCAGCTTCAGCAGCGTCGACTTGCCGCTGCCGTTCTGCCCGATCACCGCCACCACCTCCCCGGCCCGCAGCGTCATGCTCACCCCGCGCAGCGCCGGCTCCTGCTGCTCGCCGGGGTAGGCGTGCCCGAGGTCCGCGACCTCCACCAGTCGCGGCGCGTCCGGCACGATCCCGCCGCGCCGGATCCGGTGACCGCCGGCCTCGTCCAGGAAGGTGAAGTAGTCGTCCAGGTACAGGCCCATCCGGTAGAGCCGGGCGCCGTTGCCGACCAGGCCCTGCAGCCCGGACGAGGCCGTCCGCAGCGCGAACGTCGCCGTACCCGCCGCCGCCAGGTCGATCCGGCCGCTCGCCACCAGGTACAGCAGCGTGCCCCAGACCAGCGCGCTGCCCGCCCCCGTGCCCAGCGAGGCCAGCAGGGAGACCTTCGCCGCCTCCCTGGTCGCCCGGTCCGTCGCCTCGACGATCTTCTCCCCGGCGCGGCGGTACTTGGCCATCAGGAACGGCGTGACCTGGTCCGAACGGACCTGGTCCGCGCGGGTCTTGTCGATCAGGAACCAGCGGTAGACGCGCAGCGCGCCACGGTCCTCGTTGGTGGCCACGGCCGCCAGGTAGTGGATCCGGGCCGTCCGGACGGCCGCCGCCCCGGTCGGCACCGAACCCAGCAGCAGCAGCGGCACCAGCCACGGGTGGAGCGTCGCCAGGACACCCGCCGCAGCGGCCAGCGAGACCGTCGAGGCGATCACGTCCTGGGCGTTGGAGAGCAGGTCCGGCGTGGTCGAGGCACCCCGATCGGCCGCCTCCCACTGCTCGTTGTACGCGGGCTCGTCGTACGCCCGCAGCTCGGCCGCGCACCCGGCGGCGATCAGCGCCAGCTCCGCCTCCCGGGTGACCCTCGGCGACACCCGGCCGGACAGCCCCACCACCGCGACCCCCAGCACCGCGCGCAGCGCGGCCGAGACGGTCAGCAGGAGCAGCGACGGCGCGGCGGTCCGCAGGTGCTCCCCCACCGGGCCCGCCACCAGCAGCGCGCCCAGGGCGCCGGTCGTCGCGTACAGCGCCAACGCCCCGAACACGCCCGCCAGCGCCTGGCACACCAGCAGCAACACGGTGGACGTCCGGTCCGCCGCCCACGCCAGCGCCACCGCGCGGCGCACCAGGTGCGGGAGGCGGCGCAGCATCGCGTTCGCCGACATCGACGCGCCGGCCTCGGCGCGGCGGTCGCCGGGGAAGCGCAGGCGCAGCTCCTCGTCGTGCTGGTCGTGGTCCTGGTCGTGCTGGTCGGGCTGGTCGTGGTCGGAGGGGGTGCGGTCGGGCGGGGTGTGGGGCCTCTCGGGCTTCACGATCTGTTCGGACACAGTGCTCCCTGCTCCCTGGTACGGCGGCCTGTGGCCGCAGCGGATCCGCGCGCGGGCAGCCCTCACCGCCGAGTGGGCGTGTGGGGTCGGCAGCGGTGCCGGAAGGCACGCTGCGAAGGGCCGGCTGCGGTGCGGACCCCGATCCTGGCAGCGGTCCGCCGGGCCGTCCGGCGTGTCCCGGCCGGTCTCACTCGATCCGGGCGATTCCGTGTCGGCGGCGGCGAGTTGGTGGCAATCGATCACCGGGAGGGTCCGCGATGTTCGATTCGGGGGCCGGTTGCGGCACGCTCCGGGCACGCGGTCCGACGATCACAGGAACATCCCGGCCGAGCCCGCGCTGCCCGGCCTCGCTGGCCTCGCCGACCTCGCCGGCCGTCTCAGGGGGTCGGCGGGTGGAGCGCGAGGAGGGAGGGGGTGCTGGGGGCGGCGAGGCGGAGCAGCCCGTGGCCGGTGCCGGCGAGGCCGACCATCAGGGAGGGGCTGTGGACGCCGTGCGGGAGGCCGCAGGTCCAGCCGCGGGTGTCGAGGTCGTCGAGGGTGGCGTGGGCCTGCCGCAGGGCGGCGGTGCGCCAGCGGTCGCCGGCGAGCAGGAGGGGTTCGAGGTTGCCGAAGTCGCCGTGGCAGAGCGAGAAGTTGTGGCCGAAGCCCTCGCGGAGGACGGTGGTCAGGGCGGTGTCGCGTTCGGCGAGGAGCAACTCGCGGGCTTCGGGGAGGAGTTCGGCGAGTTCGGTGCGGGCGAGCGCGATGCCCGAGGCGCCGTGGCACCAGAGGGCCGGGTAGTGGGGCGCGTCAGGGCCGTCGTCCTCGCGGACGTCGCGCCAGTTGGCGGCGGCCGGGTCGAACAGGGTGCGTTCGTACTCGACGGCGGCGAGGGCGAGTTGGGGCAGCCGGGGGTCACCGAGATGCCGGCCGGCACGGGCGAGCGCCCAGGCGATGCCGGAGCCGCCGTGCGCGAAACCGGCCAGCGGGCGCTTGACGGTGCCGGCGAGGGAGGCGGGCAGCCAGCCGGCGCCGCCTTCGGGGTGCGGGGCGGCGGCCCGGACGAGGCGTTCGGCGCAGGCGGCGAGGGCGTCGGTGACGGCGGGGCCGGGGCGGACGGCCGCCCAGGCGAGCAGTCCGCCGATGGTGCCCGCGTTGCCGGCGAGGAGGTCGTGCTGGGCGTCGTCGGCGGCGGTGGCGGCGCTGCGGCGCACCACCTGGGCGGCCAGGGCGTCGAGTTCGGCGTCGGGGTGGTGGGCGGCGAGGTGGGCGAGGGCGTAGAGGATGCCGCCGACTCCGGCGAGGCCGCCGCCGAGGCGGTCGGCGCGCCGGCGAATTTGGTGACGTAACGTCAGTTCGGCTGCCCGGGCGGTGCTTCGGTGCTCGCGATCACCGGTGACGGTGGCGAGCTGATGGAGGAAGAGGGCGACGCCGGCCGTCCCGCTGTAGAGGTCGGGGCCGAGTTCGGCGGGTGCCCAGCGGCCGGGCGGGGCCCAGTTGGGGCCGGCCCAGGCGAGGTCCGCGCTCCCCCGGTAGGCCTCCCGGAGGAGCTGTTCGCCGGCGTCGACGGCCTTGGCGAGGGCGCGGGCGGCCAGGTCCGGGCCTTCGGCCGGCCTCCCGGGTGGCGCGGGAGGGGACGTGACCGGGTGGCGGCGCGGCTCGCGGGCGCCGTCCGCGGTGGTCACCGACAGGCGCAGCAGCTGGAGTTGGCGGGCCAGGTCCGGTTCGCCGAGGGCGTCCGCCTTGGCGAGGGCGAGGTCGAGTGCGGGCCGGTCGGTGACACCGGGGATCAGGACGCCGGTGGAGGAGCGGGCGTCGACGCTGTCGGGGCGGATGGTGAAGACCGGGACGTCCCCGCGCCAGAGGTCGGCGCGCTCGTGGTCGACGTAGGCGAGCGCGTGGTCCTCCCAGGCGGGGAGCGCCCAGAGCCGGTCGAGGTGGCGGTCCTGGTCGAGGCCGTCGCGGAGCAGGTCGGGGTGGCAGGCGGTGGCGAGCAGGCTGCGGTACTCGAAGGTGTCGCGGCGGAGCATCCTGGTCTCGTCGGCGGCGAACGCCCGGATGAGTTCCCGGAGTTCGCCCTTGTGGGCGGCGAGCAGCCGGTAGGCCTCGGTGAAGCCGGCTTCGAGCTCGCCGACGTGGTCGGCCAGGCGCAGCGGCCGCCCGGGCGGGACGGGACGGCTGCCGGGCGCCGCGACGGGCATCCGGTGGTACTCCAGGCGGAGCCGGTCGGTGCCCTGGTCGACCAGGACGGGGGCGGGGCGCGGCGGGAGGCTGCCCGGATCCCAGCCGAGGGCGGAGAGGTCGGTGCCGCCGTTGCCCTCGTCCCACATGCGCTCGGGCAGCAGGCCGGAGCGCAGCACCGAGTGTCGGGCCTGGTGGCGGGCGAGCCGTTCGGACTCGGAGAGGTCCTTGGCGGGTTCGGGCAGGTCGGGGTGGAACAGCGCTTCCAGGTCGATCAGGACCGGCTGGTCGCGGACGGCGATCAGGTTCTGGGCGTGGCAGTCGACCGCGTCGAGGGTGTGGAGCAGCGCGGCGAGGGTGCCGGCGCGGTGGTAGAAGTCGCTCAACTCGGCGTCGTCGCGGGCTGGTTCGGCGGCGACGTGGGCAACCCAGCCGTAGCCGTCGCGGGCCAGGTGGGCGAGGTCGTGCAGCGGCAGCCGGAGCATGGGGTTGAGCCAGCGCAGGAGGTGCTGGAAGTGCGTCTCGGCGCCGAGCGGGCGCGGCTTGTAGACGATGCGGGTGCCGTGTTCGAAGCGCAGGGCGCTGACGCTGGCGCCGCCCCGGTGCGGGTCGCCGAGGCCGGTGGCGAGTTCGGTGAGGCGGCCGAGCGGGCGGCCGTCGGCGAAGGTGCGGGCGAGGGCGGGGAGGTCGGCGGCGAGGCGGCGGTACAGGGTGAGGCAGGTGGCGGTCCACTGTTCGGCGGCGGTGGCCAGCCGGTACGCCAGCACCGGGTATTCGGCGAGGAGTCGGACGGCGCGGCCGGGTTCGGTGAGCCGGTCGAGGAAGTTCCGGTAGCGCTGTTCGGGGGTGTCTCCGGTCAACTCGCCGGAGAGGCGGGCGACGTGGAGTTCGGTGATGACGGTGCGGACGGCCGTGGTGTGCGCGGTCGCGGTGAGTGCGGGCAGGACGAGGTCGGCGAGCTGGTCGGGGGTGCCGAGGGTGGCGGGGCCGGGGGTGGCGGGACCGGGGGAAGCCGCGCCCGGGGTGGCGGGGCCGAGTTCGGCGAGGCCGGTGCGCAGGCGGTCGCGGGCGTCGGCGAGCAGCGGGGCGACGAGCCGGGCGAAGGCGTGCTCCTCGGGGAGGTCGAGGGTGTGCCCGGCCTCGAAGGCGGCGGCGAGGCGTTCGGCCCAGTCGGGGGTGCCGAGGCGGTCCGCGAGGTCGGCCGGGTGTTCGGCGAGCAGGGCGCGCAGCCCGTCCGGGTCGAGGCGGTCGGCGGCGAGGCGGCGCTCGAACCAGTCGTCCCGGTCGAAGGGCGGCTGGGCGCGCCAGCGGTCGAGGATCCGCCCGGCACGGTCGGCCCGTTCAGTCCGTTCGGCGCGCTGGGCGTCCGGGTCGGGCAGCGGACCGCGGGCGGCGAGCGGGACGGCTCGGGCGGCGGCCCGACGGATTTCGGACGCGTCAACCACGGGCGGTCTCTCCATGCTCGGTTCGTGCACGACGGTTTCGGTGCTGTGCGCTCGACGGTCGCGGTACCGGGCGTACGCGCCCCGGCGATGCGGCCGGGGCGCGCGCTCACCGGCCGTATCGTGCGTCCGCGACGCGGGCTCCGGCGGTGCGACCGGGGTCCGCGCCGCGGACGGCGGACTCAGAAGCTGCAGACGTGGGCGCAGCTGCTCCAACCGCCACAGGTGCTGGCCTGCACCGCGGCGGTCACGTAGACCTCGTCCGACAGGTCGCCGGCCGG
This sequence comes from Kitasatospora sp. NPDC043949, assembly GCF_056435365.1. Classification (NCBI taxonomy): domain Bacteria; kingdom Bacillati; phylum Actinomycetota; class Actinomycetes; order Kitasatosporales; family Streptomycetaceae; genus Kitasatospora; species Kitasatospora sp. NPDC043949. The sequence continues at coordinate 33,769 of NZ_JBWKEQ010000047.1, forward strand.
GTGGACCTGGTGGCCCTGGCCGAGGGTGAGCCGGAAGTCCTCGTCCTTGAGCGCGCGGACCTGCTCTGCCGTGGGCTGCATGGTGCCTCCTTCAGACATTCGGGTCTGGCACGGTCGTGCCGGGTCGGGATCCTGGCACCGCCCCACCCGCCGCACCAGGGGTGTGCCGCGCACCGGGCACAATTTCGGCCAGGGTCGAAATAGGGACGAGGCCTCCCCGCCCGTCCTGCTTCCGCAGGCCGCGCCCGCTCCCCCGGCCAGCCGTCGAACCTCCCGTCGCCCTACACCTGTCCGGAATCCGGGCAGTGACGGGGGCCTGAACCAGGCCCCACGTTTGAACGGCCGGGCCCCGGGCAGTCCGCACCGCCCGTCGCTCCTGTGGCCGGGCCGGGCACCGAAGGTCACGATGGAATCCGGCAACCCCCGCCCCCGGCCCGATCGGAGCGCGATGAGCGAGCAGCACAACGTCGTCCTGCTGACCTTCCCGGACGCCGCCACGTGGCGGACGGCCTTCGACGAGGCTCAGCACCTGCCGGGCCTGCGGCAGCTGGCGGCGCTGGAGCGCAGCGCCGACGGCCTGTTGGAGATCCAGGACACCTTCACCCGGGGCGCGGGCGTGACCACCGTCAGCTCCGGCGTCCTCGGCGGCCTGGTGGGCCTGGTCGGCGGGCCGATCGGCGTCCTGCTCGGCTTCGCGGCCGGTGCGGCGCTCGGCAACGCCGCCGAGGAGGGCCGGGCGACGGAGGGCGGCGCCGGGCTGATCATGCTCTCGCCGCGCGTCCCGGACGGCGGCGCGCTGCTCGTCCTGGAGCTCCGGGAGTCCTCCCCCGACCGGGCCGACGACCTGGCCTCCCGGCACGGGGCCACGGTCGAGCGGATCGACGCGCAGGCCTTCGCCGAGCAGGTCCGGACCGCCGAGCACAAGGCGGAGCAGGACCCGGCGGAGCAGGACCCGGCCGCGCGGAACGCGGCGGAACAGGACACGGCGGAGGAGCCCAAGGCGGAGGGTCACCGGCCCGGCGAGGGCGCCTGACCCGCCGCCCGGCCCCTCACTCGGCCCGCAGCGCCTCGATCGTCCGCGCCCGAGCCGCCCGGACGGCGGGCAGCAGCGCCCCGAGCAGCGCGATCAGCACGCCGCCGAACCCGAGCAGCGCCAGCACCGGCGTGCCGAACACGTCGAGGGCCGAGCCGCCGAGGACGGAGCAGGTGGTGGCCACCAGGGCGGCCAGCCCGATCGCGACGGACTGCGTGCGGCGCCGGCGGACACCCGCGCGCACCACCCTGCCCAGCGCGGTCATGCCGCCACCGCCGAGTCCGAGGCGATCCGGCCGTCCCGCATCCGGACCGTGCGGTGGCGCAGTCCTCGGCGAGGGCCGCCCGCGCGCCCTCGTAGTGGCGGCTCACACCGCTCAGTTCGATCACCGGTTCGCTGCTCGTCCCCCGCTCCTCGTACGTTCCCGCCTGGTGGACGGCACGAAGGCACGGACGGGCGGCGCGCCGGGGACGCTGCCCAGGGCGACTCCGCTCCCCCGTCCGGCCGACCCGGCGCGGCCAGGCCTTCGACCTGGCCCCGGCCCTGTTCCTCGCCTTCGCCTGCGCCCGCTACGCCACCACCGCGAGCAAGGGTCACGGCACCGACTGGTACGGGCTGATGCTGCTGGTGCCGCTCGTGCCGCTGCCGCTGGTGCTGCGCCGCCGCCTGCCGCTGGCGGTGCTGTGGGCGGTGATGCCGGCCGCGCTGCTGGTGCGCCACCAGTCGGAGGACATCGCGTACGCGGCCGGCGTGGCCGTCATCATCGCCGCCTACAGCGCCGCCGCCTACGGGCGCCGCCCGGCGGCACTGCTGCCGAGCCTACCGGCGGCCGCCGCGACGCTGGTGGTGCTCTTCGACGACGCCAAGCTGCCGCACTTCCCCAACGCGGTGATCGCGCTGCTGGTCCTGGTCCCGGTGTTCGCGGTCGCCTACGAACTACGGATGTGGCGCCGCCGGGTGGACGAGGAGCGCGGGCGGCTGGCCGCGCTGGAGCACGCGGTGGAGAACGAACGGGCACGGATCGCACGGGAGTTGCACGACGTGGTGACGCACAACGTGAGCATGATGACGATCCAGGCCGGGGCCGCCCGCAAGATCCTGGACACCGCCCCGGACAAGGCCCGCGAGGCGATGGCCGCGGTGGAGGCCTGATCGGCCTGCGCGAACGCCTCGCCGTCTACGGCGGCACCCTGCACACCGGCCCCCGGCCGCGCGGCGGCTACCGCGTCAAGGCCCTTATCCCCCTGGAGAGTTCATGAGCGAGCGGGCGCTGCGCGTGGTGGTGGCCGACGACCAGGCCCTGGTCCGCACCGGGTTCCGGCTGATCCTCGAATCGGAGGGGATCGAGGTGGTCGCCGCCTACGAGACCGGGCTGGTCAGCGTCGGCACGGCGGCGCAGCCCCGGTAGCGGTCCGCCATCGGCCCGGAGGCGTACACCTCCGGGCCGATGGCGGATCCTCACCGCCTCCGGACGGCTGACGCCAACTCCCGTCGGCCGCCCGGGAACCCGGGATCACGGGATCGGGCGGGCGCGGGATCAGGCGACGTCGAACCGGTCCAGGTTCATCACCCTGACCCACGCCGCGACGAAGTCGGCCACGAACTTCTCCTTCGCGTCGTCGCTCGCGTAGACCTCGGCGACGGCGCGCAGTTCGGAGTTGGAGCCGAAGACCAGGTCGGCCCGGGTGCCGGTCCACTTGAGCGCGCCGGTGGCCGCGTCCCGGCCCTCGAAGGTGTGCCCGTCCTCCGAGGTGGCCTTCCACTCCGTGCCCAGGTCCAGCAGGTTGACGAAGAAGTCGTTCGTCAGGGCCTCGGGGGTCTCGGTGAGGACGCCGTGCGGAGACTGCTGGTAGTTGGCGCCCAGCACCCGCAGGCCGCCGACCAGGACGGTCAGTTCGGGCGCGCTCAGGGTCAGCAGGTTCGCCTTGTCGAGCAGCAGGTACTCGGCGCCCAGCCGGCTGCCCTTGCCCACGTAGTTGCGGAAGCCGTCCGAGGTCGGCTCCATCGCCGCGAAGGAGTCGACGTCGGTGAGCTCCTGCGTCGCGTCCACCCGGCCCGGTGTGAACGGCACCACCACGTCGTGGCCGGCCGCCCGGGCGGCCTTCTCCACGCCGACGCCGCCGGCCAGCACCACCACGTCCGCCAGCGAGACCTGCTTGGCGCCGGACCGGGCGTTGAACTCCTGCTGCACGCCCTCCAGGGTGCGCAGCACCGAGGCCAGCCGGTCCGGCTCGTTGACCTCCCAGCCGATCTGCGGCTGGAGCCGGATCCGGCCGCCGTTGGCGCCGCCGCGCTTGTCGCTGCCGCGGAAGGAGGAGGCCGCCGCCCACGCGGTGGACACCAGCTCGGAGACCGACAGCCCGGAGGCGGCGATCCGCTCCCGCAGGGCGGCGACGTCCGCTGCGTCGATCTGCCGGTAGTCGACCGCGGGCAGCGGGTCCTGCCACACCAGTTGCTCGGCCGGGACCTCCGCGCCGACGTAGCGGGCGACCGGGCCCATGTCGCGGTGGGTCAGCTTGAACCAGGCGCGGGCGAAGGCGTCCGCGAGCTCCTCGGGGTGCTCCAGGAAGCGCCGGGAGATCGGCTCGTAGACCGGGTCCAGGCGCAGCGAGAGGTCGGTGGTCAGCATCGTCGGGGCGTGCCGCTTGGACGGGTCGTGGGCGTCCGGGACGGTGCCCGCTCCGGCGCCGCCCTTCGGCTTCCACTGGAAGGCGCCGGCCGGGCTCTTGGTCAGCTCCCACTCGTAGCCGAACAGCGTCTCGAAGAAGCTGTTGTCCCAGGTCACCGGGGTGGCCGTCCAGGCGCCCTCCAGGCCGCTGGTGATCGCGTCCCCGCCCTTGCCGGTGCGGAAGGTGCTCTTCCAGCCGAGGCCCTGCTGCTCGATCGGGGCGTCCTCGGGGTCGGGGCCGACGTTGTCCGCCGGGCCCGCGCCGTGGGTCTTGCCGAAGGTGTGGCCGCCGGCGATCAGCGCGACGGTCTCCTCGTCGTTCATCGCCATCCGGTAGAAGGTCTCGCGGATGTCGCGGGCGGCGGCGAGCGGGTCCGGGGTGCCGTTGGGGCCCTCGGGGTTGACGTAGATCAGGCCCATCTGGACGGCGGCGAGCGGGCGCTCCAGCTGGCGGTCGCCGGTGTAGCGCTCGTCGCCGAGCCAGGTGGTCTCCGGGCCCCAGTAGACGTCCTCGTCCGGCTCCCACTCGTCCACCCGGCCGCCGCCGAAGCCGAAGGTCTCGAAGCCCATCGACTCCAGGGCGACGTTCCCGGCCAGGATCATCAGGTCGGCCCAGGAGAGGTTGCGGCCGTACTTCTTCTTCACCGGCCACAGCAGGCGGCGGGCCTTGTCCAGGCTGGCGTTGTCGGGCCAGCTGTTCAGCGGGGCGAAGCGCTGCTGCCCGGCGCCGGCGCCGCCTCGGCCGTCGCTGATGCGGTAGGTGCCCGCGCTGTGCCACGCCATCCGGATGATGAAGGGGCCGTAGTGCCCGTAGTCGGCCGGCCACCACGCGTGCGAGGTGGTGAGGGCCGTCTCGATGTCCCGCTTCACGGTCGGAAGGTCGAGGGATCCGAACGCCGCGGCGTAGTCGAAGTCCGCGCCGAGCGGGTTCGCCACGGCCGGATTCTTCGCGAGGATCTTCAGATTGAGCCGCTCCGGCCACCACTGGCGGTTTCCGCCGCCCTGGGTGGGGTGCGGCGCGCGCCCGTGGGCCACCGGGCAGCCACCCGTGCCCTCCGCCTGCGGCTCGGGTTCGGTAACGATGGGATCGTGGTTCTCAGACATGGAAATCCTTCCCTACAAGGCGGATCACGGTGTCTTGACTGCTACTTCCTGCTACCCAGGCTATCGCCGGAGCCGATCCTACGATGGACTCGATCCACGTCAAGATTGACACCAAACCCATATCCGATCGGGAACCGGAGAGAAGCCGCAATCACTTGGTAAAATCCGGTCTTCCCATTGACCTGAATAGGTGAACCGATATGAGTGACCTGCTGGAGCGACTGCGCGGACGCGGCTGGCGCCTCACCTCCCAGCGGCGTGTCGTGGCGGAGGTCCTGGACGGCGAGCACGTTCACCTCACCGCCGACGAGGTCCACGCCCGAGCCGCCGAACGCCTGCCCGAGATCTCCCGGGCCACCGTCTACAACACCCTCGGCGAACTGGTCACCCTCGGCGAGGTCATCGAGGTCTCCACCGACGGCCGGGCCAAGCGCTACGACCCCAACGCCCACCACCCGCACCAGCACCTCGTCTGCACCCACTGCGGCACCATCCGCGACGTCCACCCCACCGACGACCCCCTCACCGCCCTGCCCACCGACCAGCGCTTCGGCTTCACCGTCACCGACGCCGCCGTCACCTACCGCGGCCTCTGCCCGGCCTGCGCGGGCTGACCACGGGCTGACCACGGGCCCGGACTCACATCCCCGCCCGGACCGAGGACCGGGATTCCCTGCGAAGATCGAGGGATGGAACTGACGATGGTTGACGTCGCACCGGGGAGCGCCGCCATGGCGGCCGATGTCGGGCCGCTGATACGGCAGTTGAGGCCGGCCCTGACCGCCGAGGGGTTCGCCGCCTTCGCCGCCGAGGCGCACGCGCAGGGGCTGGCCTTCACCGCCGCGTACGACGGTCGCGGGCGGTGCGTCGGGGTGGCGACCCACCGGGTGCTGGCGACCAGCCGCGGCCGGCTGCTGTTCGTCGACGACCTGGTGACCGACCGCGCGGTGCGGTCGGCGGGGGTCGGCGGGCGGCTGATGGCGGAGCTGGAGGAGCGGGCCCGGCGGGCGGGGTGCGCCCGGATCGAGCTCGACTCGGGGGTGACCAACCACGGCGCGCACCGCTTTTATCACGCGGCCCGGATGTCGATCGTCGCCCTGCACTTCGCCCGCGAGATCCGGGCCGGTTCGTAGCGGTTCGAGGGGACGGCCGGTTCGCGGCCCGCGGTGCCGGCCGGTTCGTGGTACGCGATGCCGGTCGGTTCGCGGCCGTTCGCCGCGGCACCGGGGCGGAGTTGACACGGAATCACGGAGTTGACGGACCCGCCGGCCCGCCCTTGACCCCCGCCGGGGCCGGGCTGGGACGATCCCCGGCATGGGCGAAACCATCAACGAGAAGCAGCCGATATTCTCCGCCGACGCCGACATTCGAATTTCCGCGACACCGATCGAGGTCTACGCGGTGATCAGCGACCTGCCGCGCAGCGGCGAATGGAGCCCGGAATGCCTGGGCGGTGAATGGACGGTCGGCGAGCCGGCCGCCGTCGGGTCCGTGTTCCGCGGCGACAACCTCCGCGGCGACGACATCGTCGCCTGGGCACCGGTGGTCCGCGGCCGGTGGACGACCCAGTCCGAGGTGGTCACCGCGGAGCCGGGCCGGACCTTCCGGTGGGCGATACACAACTCGGACGGCCAGAAGCAGGAGAGCATCTGGGGCTTCGACATCGAAGCCGCCGAGGGCGGCGGCAGCCTGCTGACCCACCACTTCCGCATGGACTCGGCCACCCAGGGCATCAAGGGCATCACCGCGGAGATGGACGCGGCCGAGAAGCAGCGCTTCTTCGCGGAGTGGGGCGACAAGATCTCCGGCGATCTGGCCGCCACCCTGCAGCGCATCAAGGCCGTCATCGAAGAGGCGTGACGCCGGGCGGTATCCGGCCTTTCCGCGATTCGCCCGGAATTCCCGGGCTCGTACCCGGGCACGCGGCCATTCGGACGCCCGGGCACGCCAATTCACCTCGGACGGTGTCCCTTTCACCGCGGGTGGTGTCCATTCCATTCACGTCAGGCGCCGACGGCGCACAGCCGCGGCCCGGGAGGCGTACAGGTGCTTCTTCAACGTATCGGAAACCGGGGAATTCAGCTCGGGATGCTCTTCGAACGCGCCGCGGCCAGACACGGCGCGAACGTCCTCATCCTCGACCACGACCTCGACGCGGCACCGGAGTTGGGCCGCAGGGCGACTGTCGCCGAGGTGTCGGACCTGGTGGACGACCTGGCGTCCCGGCTCTGGGCGGCGGGCGTGCGGCCGAGCCGGCGGGTGGTGGTGTACAAGGCCGACGGCTTCGACATCACGCTGCTCGCGTGCGCGGCGGCGCGGATCGGGGCGGTCCCGGTCCTGCTGTCGCCGGCTCTGGACGGCGCGACCGTCGCCGAGCTGGTCCGCCGTACCGACCGGCCGTTCCTGGTGACCGACCAGGAGAAGCTGGAGAACGTGCTGCCCGAGACGGTCTTCGACCTCGCCGACCGGGTGGTGCTGACCTCCGGCTCGTACCGGGACGCCGTCGAACTGCGGGCGCTGGCCGGGGTGGAGAGGGTCAAACCCGTCATCATGCCGGCCGACCACCCGACGCTGATCACCCACACCTCGGGCACCACCGGGACGCCCAAGCTGGCCGTGCACACCGGGTTCAGCCTGCAGTCCCGCTACCGCCCGCAGGCCTCCGTCATCGCCCCGCTGATCCCGGGCCGGGAGACCATCGCCATCCACGTCTCCTTCGTCCACTCCCGGCTGATCACCGCGCTGGCGATCTCGCTCTACCGCGGCTTCCCGCTGGTCGTGCTGCGCGAGTCGGACCCGAAGCACGTCGGCGACCTGTTCGCGCGGCTGAAGCCGGGCATCCTGGAGGCGCACCCCAACTCCTTCATGGAGTGGGAGGAGTTGGCGCAGGACCCGCGCGGCCCGCTGTCCAACGTCAAGCTGTTCAGCAGCACCTTCGACGCGATCCACCCGCGGACCGTGCACCGGTTGCTGCGTGCCACCCGGCGCCGCTCGCCGCTCTTCGGCCAGTTGTACGGGCAGAGCGAGGTCGGCCCGGCCATCGTCCGCGGCTTCACCCGGCGCCGCACCCTGGACGACGACGGCCGCTGCGTCGGCATGCCGTTCCCCGGGATGACCGACGTCCGGGTCGTCAGCCGGAACGGCAACCCGCCGTCCGAGCGGAACCCGGGCTTCATCGAGGTGCGCAGCGACGGACGCATCGTCACCTATCTCGGCGAGCAGGACCGCTACGACGCCCAGGTGTCGGCGGACGGCTGGTGGCGGATGGGCGACGTCGGCTACCGCACCAAGTGGGGCTGCGTGCACCTGCTGGACCGCGAGGTCGACCTGATCGAGGGCTTCGGCAGCACCCTCGCGGCCGAGGACACCCTGTTCGGCCAGCTGCCCGGCCTCGCCGAGGTCATCATCATCCCCGGCCCGGACGGCCGGGCCGTGCCGGTGGTGTGCACCAAGGACGACGAACCACTGGACCTGGCGGCCTGGCGGCGCGCCACGGCGTCGCTGCCGCCGATGGCCGAGCCGGTCCACCGACGGCTGGACGAGCTGCCGAGGACCGCCACCACCAAGATCAAGCGCCTGGAACTCGCCCGCCTGCTGCTCGCCGACGCCCCGCAGGGCACCCGGGCGGACGTGGAAGACGTGGAGGACGTGAAGCCATGAGTGAGCGAAGCCATCTCGTCATCGAGAGGTGCGCGCGGGCGAATGCCCCTGCCGAGCGAAGCGGGGCGGGCGCATGAGCGGAGTGGGCAGCAAGGCGGCACTGGAGGTCTGCGTCATCGGGGCCGGCCCGCGCGGCCTGTCCGTTCTGGAGCGGCTCTGCGCCAACGAGCGCGCGGCGCCCTCGCACGGCTCCATCACGGTGCACATGGTCGACCCGGCCGCGCCCGGCGCCGGCGCCGTCTGGCGCCAGGACCAGTCACGGCACCTGCTGATGAACACCGTCGCCTCGCAGATCACCGTGTACACCGACGACAGCTCCCGGATCGACGGCCCGATCGAGCCCGGTCCGAGCCTGTGGGAGTGGGCGGTGGAGGTCGCCGAGGCCGGCGCCGCCTCCGGGCAGGACGAGGAGTGCGTGGCCGAGGCCCGCACCCTGCGAGCCGACAGCTACCCCACCCGGGCGTTCTACGGGCGCTACCTGAACGCGAGCTTCCGCCGGGTGGTGGACGGCGCGCCCGCGCACGTCACCGTCCAGGTGCACCGCTCGCGGGCGGTGGCGATGGCGGACACCCACGGTGTCCCCGGCGGCCCGCAGGGCATCCGCCTGGAGAACGGCAGCCGGCTCAACCACCTGGACGCCATCGTGCTCGCCCAGGGCCACGTCGCGGCCCGGCCGACCCCGCACGAGGAGCGGACGGCGAGCCTGTCCCGGATCCACCACCTCACCTACATCACCCCGGCCAACCCGGCGGATCTCGACCTGAGCGGCATCCTGCCGGGCCAGCACGTACTGTTGCGCGGCCTCGGGCTGAACTTCTTCGACCACATGGCCCTGTTCACGGTCGGCCGGGGCGGCGCCTTCGTCCGCGCGGACGGACGGCTGGTGTACCGGCCGTCGGGCCGGGAGCCGAAACTGTTCGCCAGTTCGCGCCGCGGCATCCCGTACCACGCCCGCGGCGAGAACGAGAAGGGCGCGTACGGCCGTTACTTCCCCCGGTTGCTGACCGCCGAGTACATCGCCGGGCTGCGCGAGCAGTCCGCGGCCGGCGAGCCGGTGCAGTTCCGCACCGACCTGTGGCCGCTGATCGCGCGCGAGGTGGAGAGCGTCTACTACGGCACGCTGCTCGACGCGAAGGGCCGCGGCGCCGAGCGGGAGCCCTTCGTCCAGCGGTACCTGACGGTCGCCCACGGCGGCGGCTTCGCGGCCCTGCTCGACGAGTACGGCATCCCCGAGTCGGAGCGGTGGGACTGGGAGCGGCTCTTCCGCCCTTACGGGGACCGGGAGTTCAGCGGGCCGGAGGACTTCCGCGACTGGCTGCTCGGGTACCTGGCCGAGGACGTCGAGGCGGCCCGCGCCGGCAACCTCAGCGGCCCGCTCAAGGCCGCCCTGGACATCCTGCGCGACCTGCGCAACGAGATCCGCCTCGCGGTGGACCACGGCGGGCTGGAGGGGAACTCGCACCGGGACGACCTGGAGGGCTGGTACACCCCGCTCAACGCCTTCCTGTCGATCGGCCCGCCGGTCTCCCGGATCGAGGAGCTGATCGCCCTGATCGAGGCCGGGGTGGTCGAACTCACCGGCCCGGGCACCGAGATCCGGATCGACACCGAGGCGGCCGCCTACGTGCTCACCTCCCGGGCGGTGCCCCAGCCGCCGGTGCGCGCCACCGTCCTGATCGAGGCCCGGCTGCCCGAACCCGACCTGCGCCGCACCACCGACCCGCTGCTGCAGCACCTACTGAGCACCGAACAGGCCACCGCGTACCGGATCCCGGGCACGGGCGGCACCGACTACGAGACCGGCGGCCTGGCCGTCACCAAACGGCCGTACCGGCTGCTGGACACCCGGGGCCGCGCGCACCCGCGGCGCTACGCCTACGGGGTGCCGACCGAGTCGGTGCACTGGGTGACGGCGGCCGGAATCCGGCCCGGCGTGGACTCGGTGACGCTCGGCGACTCGGACGCGATCGCCCGCTCGCTGCTCGCCCTGCCGCCCACCACCCAGCTGCCCTTCGGCGTCCGGCCGGACGCGGCCGTCACCGACCTGACCGGAGTGCTGATATGACCGACCCTGACGAGCCGGCCGCGCCGGACGAACCCGGCGGCCCGCACGACCCGCACGACCCGCACGACGCGGCCGACATCCTGACCGACGCCGGGCTGCTGTCGCCGGTCCGCGCCGGGACGCCGGTCGAGGCCGCCGTCTGCGACCGGGCCTGGCTACAGGCCATGCTGGACGCCGAGGCGGCGCTGGCCCGGGCCCAGGCCGGGCTGGGCACCCTGCCGAAGACCGCCGCCGACACCATCACCCGCCTGGCCCGCGCCGAGCTGCTGGACCTGCGGGCCCTCGCGGTCGAGTCCCGGGAGACCGCCAACCCGGTGGTCGGGCTGGTCCGGGCGCTGACCGGGGTGGTGGCGGCCGAGGACCGGGCCGCCGCCGAGTACGTCCACCGCGGCTCCACCAGCCAGGACGTCCTGGACACCGGTGCGATGCTGGTGGCCGCCCAGGCCCTGCGGATCATCCGCGCCGACCTCGCCTGCACCGCGCGGGCCCTGGCCGTCCTCGCCGAACGGCACCGGGACACCGTCCTCCCCGGCCGCACGCTCGCCCTGCAAGCCGTACCGACCACCTTCGGCCTCAAGGCAGCCGGCTGGCGCCAGCTCGTCCTGGACTCCGAGCAGCGGCTCGGACGGGTCGCCGAGCACGGTCTGCCGGTCTCGCTCGGCGGCGCCGCCGGCACCCTCGCCGGGTACCTGGAGTACGCCCGGATCGACGGCGCGGCCGCGAACGGGGCGGCGCCGGACCCGGGCGACTACCTGGACCGACTGCTCACCGCCTTCGCCGCCGAGACCGGGCTGGCCCGCCCGGTGCTGCCCTGGCACGCGCTGCGCACCCCGATCGCCGACCTCGCGGGCGCGCTGGCCTTCACCGCCGGCGCCCTCGGCAAGATCGCGATCGACGTGCAGTCGCTGACCAGGACGGAGGTCGGCGAGGTGGCCGAGCCCACCGCGGCCGGGCGCGGCAGCTCCTCCGCGATGCCGCACAAGCGCAACCCGGTGCTGGCCACCCTGATCCGCAGCGCCGCGCTGCAGGTGCCGGTGATCGCCACCGGGCTCACCCAGTGCCTGCTGGCCGAGGACGAGCGCTCGGGGGGCGCCTGGCACGCCGAGTGGCAGCTGCTGCGCGAGGCGCTGCGGCTGACCGGGGGCGCCGCGCACACCGCGGTGGAGCTCGCCGAGGGGCTGGAGGTCAAGCCCGAACGAATGCGCACCAACCTCGAACTGACGGGTAGTCAGATCGTCTCGGAGCGGATCGTCGCCGTCCTGGCACCCCGGCTCGGCAAGGCGGCGGCCAAGCAGCTGCTCACCGAGGCGTCCGGCGAGGCCGACCGCGACGGTCGGCCGCTGGAGCAGGTGCTCGCCGAACTGCCCGCTCTCGACGGCATGTTCGGCAGGGTCGAGCTCTCTCGGCTGTGCGATCCGACCACGTACACCGGAGCGGCCGGCCCCCTCGTCGACCGGGCCCTGCGCGAGCCGTGAGGCCGGCCCGGCGTCCCGCGCCCCGGCACCGGGCGCCCGAGCGATCCGCGACCAACCGAAGGGGAAGAGGAGCATGTTCCTGCAACGCGTCGGCAATCGAGGCATCCGGCTGGGCACGGTCTGGGACCGCGCGGCCGCCCGTCACCCGGCGAGCCCGGTCTACCTCGACCACGACCTCGACATCGCCCCGGAGCTGGGCCGGCGGGTCACCCTGACCGAACTCGCCGACCTGGTCGATGACTTCGCCGCCCGGTTGTGGGCTTCCCAGGTCCGCCCCGGCTCGCACGTGGTGATCCACAAGTCGGACAGCTTCGACATCTCCCTGCTCGCCTACAGCGTCGCCCGGGTCGGCGGGGTACCGGTGCTGCTGTCCCCGAAGCTGGACGGCGCCACCGTCGCCCGCCTGCTGGGGCGACTGTCCCGGCCGACGCTGCTCACCGACGCGGCGAAGCTGGAGCAGGCACTCCCGTCCGAGGTGTTCGACCTGACCGAGCGGGTGCTGGTGGCCACCGGGGAGTTCCCGGGCGCGACCGCGCTGGCCGGGCTGGCCGGGGTCGAGCGGGTGGCGCCGGTGACCATGCCGCAGGACCGGCCGGCCCTGATCACCCACACCTCGGGCACCACCGGCCTGCCCAAGCTCGCCGTCCAGACCGGCATCACGATCCAGGCCCGCTGCCGCCCGCAGTCGGTGCTGCTCGCCCCGGTCGGGCGGCACGAGCCGATCGCCGTGCACGTCTCCTTCGTCCACTCGCGGATGATCAGCGGGGCCGCGCTGTTCGCGCTGCGCGGCCATCCCATGATCATCCTGCGGGACGACGAGCCGGAGCACGTCGCGAAGCTGTTCGCCCGGATCCCCCCGGGGGTGATCGAGTCCCACCCCAACACCCTGCTGAGCTGGGAGGTCCTGGCGGACCACCCGGCGAAGCCGCTGGCCAAGGTCCGCTGCTTCAGCAACACCTTCGACGCCATCCACCCGCGCACGGTCGACACCCTGCTGGGCGCGTCCGAGCGCAGCCTGCCGTTCTTCGCCCAGACGTACGGGCAGAGCGAGACCGGCGCCATCGCCGCCCGCACCTACACCCGGCACCGCCGCAGCGGCGCCGACGGCCGCTGCGTCGGGCGGACCTTCCCCGGGATGACCGAGGTCCGGGTGGTCAGCCGGGACGGCCGGCCGGTGGCCAAGGACTCCCCCGGCCACATCGAGGTGCGCAGCGGCGGGCAGATCGTCACCTACTTCGGCGAACGGGAGCGCTTCGAGGGCCAGTTCTCGCGGGACGGCTGGTGGCGGATGGGCGACCTCGGCTACCGCACCCGGTGGGGCTGCCTGCATCTGCTGGACCGCGAGGTCGACGAGATCCCGGGGATCAACAGCACCCTGGACCTGGAGGACAAGCTGTTCACCCGGCTGCCCGAGCTGCTGGAGGTGATCATCGTGCCCGGCGGGGACAAGGCCCCGGTGCCCGTGGTCTGCACCCGGGACGACCAGCCGCTCGACCTCGCCCGCTGGAACCGCGCGGTGGCCGGCCTGCCCACGCTGGCCCCGCCGGTGCAGCGCCGGCTGGACGAACTGCCGCACACCGCCACGACCAAGGTGAAGCGGCTGGAGCTGGCCAGGGAGCTGGCCGCGGCCGAGGAGGCCTGAGCCGAGGAAGGCGTCGGCCCCGGCGGTGTCGTGAGACCCGCCGGGGCCGACGCGTGTCAGGAGGAGCCGATGGCCGGCAGGCTCCGCAGGACGGACCGCAGGTCCCCGGGCCCGAGCCGGACACCGAAGTCCTCCGCGAGGACGGTGGCGTACCGCTCGTCGGTGAGGTCCGCGGCCTCCGTCGTGCCGTCGGCGCGGCCGACGACCAGCCGCCGGCCGTCGAGGGAGAGCCGGCGCTGCGACGTGATCTTGGACAGGTAGGCCCGGCCGGTGAACGGGGAGCGCTCGTGGGTGGAGGTGTAGTGGTTCATCACCACGCAGTCGACCTGGTGCAGCGGCAGGCCCGTCTCGAACCGGTAGAGCGGCAACCACCCGTCGGGACAAAGGAGTTCGAGCACCCAGCAGTCCGGCTCCGAGCCGACCCGGCGGAGCCGGTGAGTCCAGCCGTCGGGCTCGGCCAGGGCGCCGTCGGTCAGCGGCAGCGGCTCCAGCGGCCCCTTGTCGCCGAAGCCGACGTCGGCGAGGAAACGCGCCTGGCCGACCGTCACCAGCAGCACCAGGTGGGTGCGTGGCAGCGGTCGGCCGGCGTTCAGCAGGGCGCGGGCGGCGAGCCTGGTGACCTGGAAGCCCAGGCGTTCCAGCACCGCGGCGAAGAGCAGGTTCTGTTCGAAGCAGTAGCCGCCGCGGCCGCCGGCGACCAGCTTGGCCTGGACGCGGTCCAGGTCGAGCGGGACGCCGCGGCCGAGCGGGATGTCGAGGTTCTCGAACGGGAGGGCCAGCAGGTGGGCGCGGTGCAGCCGGCGCAGCGTCCCGGGTTCGGGGGGCAGCGGACCGGAAACGCCCGTGCGGGCCAGGTAGGCCCCGACGTCGAGCAGTTCCGCTCCCCATTCGCCGGTGGCGCGGTCATCGCCCATCCTGTCGGCCCCTCTCCCGTGCGGTCTCCCGGAGACTACCCGGCAAGGATCGCCCCGGCACGGAGGACCTCGGCGATCAGGCCGCCGACGATCCGGGGGCCGTCCTGGGTGAGCACCGACTCGGCGTGGAACTGCATGGACGCGAAGTGCGGGCCGCGCAGGGCGTGCACCTCACCGGTCTCCCGGTCGCGGACGGCCTCGATGGTGCCGACGCCGTCCACGTCGACCGTGTCGTGCGGGCTGACGGCGGCGAAGGTGTTGTAGAAGCCCACCCGCTCACGAGCGCCGAACAGGTCGATCTCGCGCTGGACACCCTGGTTGGGGACGTCCCGGCGGCGCAGCGGCAGGCCGAGCAGGGTCGACAGCACCTGGTGACTGAGGCAGACCGCGACGAACGGGCGCCGCCGGGCGAGCAACTCGGCCACCGCGGCGCGCAGACTGGCGATCTTGGGGTGGTCGGCCTGCCGCGGGTCGCCCGGCCCCGGGCCCATCACGACCAGGTCGAAGCCGTCGAAGGCGTAGTGCTCGTCGAACCGACGAATCGTCACTTCAAGCCCGAGTGACTGGAGTTGGTGGCCGATCATGGCGGTGAAGGTGTCCTCGGCGTCGATCACGAGCACCCGGCGCCCGGCGAATTCGGCGAGCCGCCGGCCGCGGTCCGCGTCCTCGGCCAGCCAGAAATCCGAGATGACGGTGTTGCGCCGCTCCAGCGCGGCCCGTACCCGGGGGTGGCCGGCGAAGGTGCGCGGGCCTCCGGCTTCCAGCGCGGCCAGCAGCCCGGCCGCCTTGGCCCTGGTCTCGGCGACCTCGGAGGCCGGGTCGGAGTGGCGCACCAGGGTGGCGCCGACCCCGATCCGGATCCGGCCGGCGGTGTCGATGTCGGCGGTGCGGATCAGGATCGCGGAGTCCATCGTGCGCCCGCCGCGCTCGTCCCGGCCGATCAGCGCGGCCACGCCGCTGTAGTAGCCGCGCCCGGCGGGCTCGTAACGGCGGATGACCCGGGCGGCGCTCTCCAGCGGGCTGCCGGTGACGGTCGGGGCGAACATCGTCTCGCGGAGGATCTCGCGCGGGTCGCGGTCGGTTCGGCCCTCGATGAGGTACTCGGTGTGCGCGAGCCGGGCCATCTCCTTGAGGTACGGGCCGACCACCCGGCCGCCGCCCTCGCAGATCCGGGCCATCATCTTGAGCTCCTCGTCGACCACCATGTAGAGCTCGTCGGCCTCCTTGCGGTCGGCGAGGAAGTCCATCACGCCGGCCAGGGTGGGGCCGGAGGGCGGGTAGCGGTAGGTGCCGCTGATCGGGTTCATCACGGCGACGCCGTCGGCCAGGCTGATGTGCCGCTCGGGGCTGGCGCCGACGAAGGTCCGCTCCCCGGTGTGCACGACGAAGATCCAGTAGGCGCCCGCCTCGCGCTCGGTCAGCCGGCGGAAGAAGGCCAGCGCGGCGCGCAGGGTGTAGTCACTGATCTCGGCCAGGAAGGTGCGGCGGACGACGAAGTTGGCGCCGACGCCCTGCCCGATCTCCTCGGCGACCACCCGGCGGACGATGTCGGCGTACTCCTCGTCGCCGAGGTCGAAGCGGGCGCCGGTCAGCTCGGTGGGCCGGTCCGGGATCAGCGCCAGCGCTTCGCCGAGGTCGACGGTGGCGTGCTCGGTCACCGTCATGGCGAGCAGCGGGGCACCGTCGTCCCGGGCCTCGAAGCCGCGCTCGGCGATCTGCCGGTACGGGACCAGGACCAGGACCTCCGGGCCCGGGCGGCCGGGCTCGGGGCCCAGCGGGACACCGTCCAGCGTGTCCGCGGTGGCGACCTCGCCGAACAGGACGTCCAGCGTGCCCGGGCCGGTGGTCTCGGGCCGGTGCAGGAGGGCGAAGGCGGGCGGCCGCTCCGCGAGCACCCGGCGCAGCAGCTCCTCGGTCGTCCGGTCCGTCGTCCGCCCGCTCGCCCGGCCCGTCGTCCGGTCGGTCATGCGAAGGTCTCCTTGGCGGTGATCAGCATCGCGCAGCGCGCGGCGGCGTACTCCAGGGCGAGCCGGTGGTGGGCGGCGGAGAAGTCCGCGACGGCGTCGGCGACCAGGAACGGCCGGATGTCGTTGGTGAAGGCGTCGACGGCCGTCATCAGTACGCCCACGTGGGCGTACACGCCGCACAGGATCAGCTGGTCGCGGCCCTCCTCGCGCATCCGCTGGAGCAGGTCGGAGCGGAAGAAGGCGCTGTAGCGCCACTTGGTGAGCAGCCAGTCGCCGGGGGCCGGGGCGAGCGACTCGACGACCTCGCGGTCGACCGGGTCCATCCGCATCCCGGGGCCCCAGAAGTCCAGCAACAGCCCGCGCTGTTCGGTGGTCATGCCGCCCGGCTGGGCGGTGTAGGCGACCGGCACGCCGAGCTCGGCGGCCTGGCGGCGCAGCAGGGCGGCGTTGTGCAGCAGCTCCCGGCCGGGTGCCTCGTCCGCCGGGAAGGGGCGCAGGAAGTAGCGCTGCATGTCGTGCACGAGCAGCACCGCGCGGTCCGGGCGGACGGTCCACGACACGATGTTGTCGGGCAGCTCGCCCGCGGTCGGCATCGGATAGGGCTCGATGGTCGGAATGCCTGCCATGCGGTGGACTCTCCTGGGGGAATGGTGAGTTGGGCGGGCCGGTCAGGCGCCGAGGCCGGCGCCGCCGTCGACGGTGAGGTCGTGCAGGGTGATGTGGCCGGCCGCGTCGGAGAGCAGGAAGAGCACGGCGGCGGCGATGTCGGCAGGGCTGGCCAGCTTGTTGAGCGGGATGCCGACCCGGAAAGCGTCCGCGCGACCGTGCAGGGTGCCCTGCGGGCCGGACTCGTCGTGCCACATCGAGGTGAGCATCGGGGTGTCGGTGGATCCGGGGGCGACGAGGTTGCAGCGGATGCCGTACCTGGCGACCTCCAGGCCGAGGCTCTTGGTGAACATCGTCGCGGCGGCCTTGGAAGCGGCGTAGGCGGCCATCTCGGTGCGCGGGGTGCGGGCGGCGTTGGAGGCGACGGTGACGATGGCGCCGCGCCCGCGCGGGATCATCCGGTCGACCACCGCGCGGGACACGTGGAAGACGCCGTTGACGTTGACCGCGAAGGTGGCCGTCCAGTCCTCGACGGAGAAGTCCCGGACCTCGCCGAGGCGCAGCACCCCGGCGGCGTTCACCAGTTGGTCCACCGGCCCGAGTTCGCGCTCCACCCGGTCGACGAGCAGGTCGACGGCGCGGTGGTCGCTGACGTCCACCGGGTAGGCCTCGGCCCGCAGGCCCTCCTCGGCGAGGGCGGCCACGGTCTTGCGCAGGCCCTCCTCGTCGCGGTCCGCCGCGGCCACCGCGGTGCCCTGTTCGGCCAGGGCGCGGACCACGGCCGCGCCGATGCCGCCTGCTGCCCCGGTGACCAGGGCGATCGTGTTCGTCACTGCCGGACCTCCCTCGGGGCCGACGCGTGGCCGGCCCGTTGCTCTCGGTTGCTCTCGGTTGCTCGGTTGCTCTCGGTTGCTCTCGGTGTGGTGGTGTGTGGCGCCGTTCCGGGCCCGGCGGGTCAGCCCTCCCAGGCGGAGACCACGGTGATGGCCTGGCCGGGGTTGAGCCGGGGATCGCAGAAGCTGGTGTACTTGTCGCCGACGTGCGCCACCCCGGAGGCGTCGTGGGCGCACTCGGTGACGTCGTCGGGCGTGGTCTCCAGGTGCAGGCCGCCGGCCACGCCGCCCTCGGAGCGGACGGCGTACTGGAAGTGCTGGATCTCCCGGACGACGGTCTCCACGAAGCGGGTCTTCAGCCCACCGGGCGTGGTGACGGTATTGCCGTGCATCGGGTCGGTGAGCCAGATGACCGGGTGGCCGGCCTCCCGGACGGCCCTGACCAGCGCGGGCAGCCGGTCGGCGACGACCTCGGCGCCCATCCGGGCGATCAGGGTCAGCCGCCCGGGCTCGCGGTGCGGGTCGAGCCGCGCGCACAGCTCCAGCAGTTCCTCGGGTGCCATGCCGGGTCCCACCTTGCACGCGACCGGGTTGGCCACGGACGCGAGCATCGTGACGTGGGCGCCGGCCACGTCGCGGGTCCGCTCGCCGATCCACGGCCAGTGTGTGGACGTCAAGAGGCTTTCGGTGTAACCGATCTGACGGATCATCGGAATTTCGTAGTCGAGCAGCAGCGCCTCGTGGCTGGTCCACACCGGCGGGCTGAGCGGCGAGCGACGGTCCGGATCCGACCAGCCGAGGTGGGTCATCGCCTCGGCCGCCGCCCAGTAGCAGCCGAGCAGCCGCCGCGGGTCGGGGCGGCGCAGCTCCGGGTCGGGTTCGGGGCTGTTGACCAGGTGGCCGCGGAAGACCGGGATCTCCAGGCCCCCGACGAACTCGGTCGGCTTGGAGCGGGGCTTGGCGAACTGGCCGGCCATCCGGCCGACCCGGACCACCGGCCGGTGGGTGGCCATCGTGACGATGCCGGCCAGGACGTCCAGCAGGCCGGTCTTGGGGGGGGGGGGGGGGGGGGGGGGGGGGGGCGGGGGGTCGGGGGGGGGGGGGGGGGGGGGAGGCGTGGGGGGGGGGGAAGGGGTTTGTGACAAAAGGGAGGGGCCTGTCCCCCGCTGTGCGTCTCTTC
>NZ_JBWKEQ010000047.1:52925-61725 GCF_056435365.1 Kitasatospora sp. NPDC043949
GTTGGGCAAACCCGCCGACCGTCCAACCGACCCGGACTATGGGTGGGGGGGGGCGCGGCGTGACGAGGCCGGCAAGGACGTACAGTAGTCTTCTCTTCCCCCCCCCCCCCCCCCCGGTGCACTCCGCCGGGTCCTCGGCGCAGTCGCCGATCTGTACGACCTGGGCCCGCCCGGCCGCGACGTCGGCGAGCACGGAGCGCAGCCGCCGGACGTCGGCCGGGCCGACCAGCGGCGGCAGACCGGCCAGCCGGTCCTTGATGTCGGGAAGGTGCTCGTGGTCGGCCCAGTCGGGCTGATGGAGTGCGGGCCGGGACAGGAGCGCGGACAGGGCGGTGACCATGGGGGTCTCCCGGGGCGAAGGTGCGCCGGCTCGGCGGCGCGCACGGAAGGGCGTCGTGGCGAGGCTGTGGATGGCACGGGTCAGGGAGGAGCGGCCGGCCCGCGGGCCGGGTCCCGGTCCGGCAGCGGTCCGCCGGCCGCCGAACGGCTGAGGCTCTTCCAGATCTTGTGGCGTGCCACCAGGTGTCGCCAACGCCCGCCCCCGCACTTCGTCAGGTGGCGGATACTCCATCAGGTGGCGGCACACTCCGTCAGATGTCGCCCCGGCGCGACCGAGAACGGTGACGGCGGGCCCTCGACGAGGTCCGTCCCGAGGTGGCGGACCGGCGAGATCCGGCCATGGAACGGCTCGGGCGCGCGCCCCATCTGGACGCCGTACAGCACGGCCGGACTCCGGTGGCCCACGCATCCCCCGGGGTGGGCGGACCACCGTGCGCAGGCACCTCGTGGCATGTGCCGAAGTCGGCGTGGCAGATCGGGCCGCCGGGCTCGGACGTCAGAAGCCGGTACCAGGTGCCGTCTCGCCGCCGGACCGGCCGCGCGCCACGGTCACCTCGATCAACATGTGCGCGACCTCCTCCTCGCCCTCCGGGAAGACGCCGCTGCGCACCACCCGCAGGGTGCGCCCGCATTCCTCGGCGATCCGGAGGAGCGCCGTCAGGTCGCCGCGCTCGCTGAAGTGCAGCAGCACCGAGCCGCCCGGAGCCAGCCGGCCCGGAGCCTCGACGAGGAAGCGGCGGTGGGCGGCGTAGCCCGGGTCGACGTAGCCGCGCTCGTGCATCGTCCGGTAGCGGTAGTCCTCCGGCGCGAGCACGTAGTTGGAGTGCCAGAAGACGGTGTCGAAGCGCTCCTCGGGCGCGAGCGCGGCGAACAGGTCGCTGTGCACGCTGTGGACGCGGTCGGCGACGCCGTGCCGGTGGGCGTTCATCTCGGTGTTGCGGACGGCGGCCTCGTTGATGTCGCCGGCCACCACCCGTGCATGCCCGGCCAGTGCTGCGGCCACCGCGATGACGCCGGTGCCGCAGCCGATCTCCAGCAGCGAGCCGGAGCGCCCGGCGGCCCGCGGGTCGTCCAGACCGAGCAGGCGCATGGAGATCTCGCTGGTGGGCGAGTAGACCGGGGCGAAAATCCCTGGCAGCAGGTCCCATTCACGGCCGCAGAGCCGGAAGGTCGCGGGCCGGTGCGGGTGCTCCAGCGCGGCCCTGCTCCGTTCCAGCGAACGGCGGTAGTCCTGTAGCGCCTTCATGTCGTCCGCCTGTGCCCCCCACCGCGCCAGCTGGGCGTTGTCGCCCGGACCACCTCCCCGGTGGCCACCACGTCATCCTCCTCAACCGGCACGGGCGGCGGGAAGGTGACCCGGCAACACATCGGGGCCACTCGGCGGTGCCCCCTCCACCGTCCAAACCGTGGAATCATCCGAGCCCCACCCAAAGTGACATGATAAACACTTTGCATTACCTGGCATGTGCCAGGCAAAAAGGCTGATGTGCACGGGTGGGGGTAGGGCATGGCCCAACAGGGGGTCCGTAAGCGGCCTGACGCGCTGACGGTACTGACCTTGCTGGTGGCGGAGGCACCACCGGCGCGCATCGAGTCACTGCTTGCCGAGGCCGCCCGCGGCGGCGCCCGCGAGTCCGAGACGGCCGCACTGGAGCGGGCCGTCCGGCTCGGACTGGACATCTGCGCCCAGCGCCGCGGGCGCCAGCAACGCGAGGCGGGCCTGTCCGCGCTGCTCGACACCGCCCGGGACCTCCTCGTCCCCGACACCCTCGACGGGGTGCTCAAGGTCGTCACCCGGCGCTCGCGCCTGCTCCTCGGCTCGGACATGGCGTACGTCAGCTTCCCCGGACCGGAGGACGGCCTGTCCTACATCCGGGCGTCGGACGGCCACACCTCCACGCTCAACGTCGGCCTCCAGCTGACCGGCGGCTCCGGACTCGGCCACGCCGCCGTCGCCAACCTCGCGCCGGTCTGGACCCCGGACTACCTCGACGACAACCGGATCCAGCACAGCACCGACATCGACGAGGTGGTCCGGGCCGAGGCGCTGCGCGCGATCATGGCCGTCCCGCTGAGCTACGGCCCACACCCCTTCGGCGCGCTCTACGTCGCCGACCGCAATGTGCG
Organism: Kitasatospora sp. NPDC043949; assembly: GCF_056435365.1. NCBI lineage: Bacteria > Bacillati > Actinomycetota > Actinomycetes > Kitasatosporales > Streptomycetaceae > Kitasatospora > Kitasatospora sp. NPDC043949. Next base: position 55,392 of record NZ_JBWKEQ010000047.1, read on the forward strand.
GCACTACACCCCGGAGGAGATCTCCACCACGAACCTGCTCGGCGAGCTCGCCGGCCTGGCCGTCCAGCGCGCCCTCGTCCTCGACGACGCCAAGGCCACCGCGCAGACCCTGCGCGAGGAGCACGGACGCACCACCGAGTCGCTGCGGGAGCTCAGCGAGCACCGGCGCATCCATCACGAGCTGATCGAACGGGCGCTGACCGACTGCGAACTCCACGGTCTCGCCGAAGCCGTGAGCCGGAACCTCGGTGGCGCGCTGCGGATCCACGCGGCGGACGGCACCGTCCTGACCACCACCGGCCGGATGCCCGAGACCGGACCCGCCGCCGCGGAGGTGCACGCCGCCAAACGCCCGGTCCACACCGCGGACGGCCTCTGGGCGGCCCCGGTCACCGCCGGAGGCGAGATACTCGGCACCCTGGTGTTCCGCCCCGAGGACCTCCCCGCGGCCGGCATCGACGAACTGCTGCACCTGGCCGCCCAGGCGGTGGCGGTGCAGCTGCTGCGCACCGGCGACACCACCGTCGTGCAGGGCCGCGCCCACGGCGAGCTGATGGAGGACCTGCTCACCAGCGCCCAGCGCCCGCCACAGCAGTTGGAGGAGCGCGCCCGCCGGCTCGGCATCAACCTGGCCACGCCGCACGTGGTGGTGGTCGTCCGCCCCGAGGCCCGAGCGGTCGGCCGGGCCTGCGCCCTGGCCACGGGCCTGGCCCAGCGACTGAACGGGCTGCGGGTCGGGCACGGCGGCAACGCCGTGCTGCTGCTGCCCGGCACCGACGCCGGCACGACGGCCCGGGCCGTCCTGAACGAACTCGCCCCGCTGCTCAGCGAACCGGTCACGGTGGCGGCGGCCGGGCCGGTCGCGGACGCCGCCTCGGTCTACCACTGCCACCAGGAGGCGCTGCGCTGCCTGGAGGCGATGATCGCCCTCGACGCCACCGGCCGCTCGGCCTCCCCCCGGGAGCTGGGCTTCCTCGGTGTCCTGCTCGCCGACAACCGGGACGTCCGTTCCTTCGTCGACTCGGTCATCGGTCCGGTGCTCGAGTACGACCGGCAGCGGTTCACCGACCTCGGCCGCACCCTGGACGCCTACTTCGAGACCGGAGCCAGCCCCACCCGGGCCGCCCAGAAGCTGCACGTCCACCCGAACACCGTCGCCCGCCGCCTGGAACGCGTCGCGGAACTGCTCGGCCCCGACTGGCAGGACCCCGGCCAAGCGCTCGAAGTCCAGCTCGCCCTACGGCTCTCGCGCGTCCGCGACCTCCTCGTCAAGGACGGCCCGTCGGCGGGAGTCGACCAAGGGACCTAGTGCCTGTCGGGGCGCGGGCGTGATCCGGAAGAGTGCCCCTAGCTCACGCGGCGGAGCGAGCGGCCGCCGGTGTGGGAGAGGGCCACGACCGCGTGTGCGGCCGAGGCGAGGGTGACATGGCGGTGCCAGCCGTTGAAGGAACGGCCGGTGTAGTCGCGGATGCCGGTGCGGTCCGCGATCTCGTCGAAGTCCCGCTCGACCCGGCCGATCCGCAGGCTCAGCCGGAACAGCTGGGCCGGCGTGGCGTCCGGGACGTCGGCCAGCCACAGCTCCTGCGGCCAGCGCCGGCCGGAGCTGCCCGCGCCGAGCAGCAGCAGGTCGCGGTCCGGGCCGTCCGGCCTGCGGCTCACTCCCAGGGAGCGGGCCGCCCCGGTCACCGTCCGCACCCGGACGGCACCGACCAGCGCGGTACGCAGCCCGGCGTCCTGGCCGTGGTCGGTCCAGGTCACCATCCGCCTGCGGTCCCGGCACGCCCCGATGATCCGGTGGGCCGGCATCGCCTCCGCGCCGTGCCCGGCCCCCTCGGCCGGGCGGAGCGGCAGCGTGCTGTTGATCCGCACGAGGAACGGCACCCCCGCCGCGCGCAGCCGCCGCAGCGCCTTCATCCCGTCCAGCTCCCGGACGTCCATCACCACCGGCAGCGTGGGCAGCCGCCAGTCCGAGGTCAGCTCCAGCACCGCCTCGACCGAGCAGTCGCCCAGCGTCCGGGTGTCCACACTCGCCGGGATGGACGCCTGGCTGCGCCGCGGCACGTCGTCCAGCCACGCCCGGGACAGGTGCAGCCGCCAGTTCACCGGCATGCTCACCTCCTCGGACGCCGCCCAGACGCCCACCGCCTGCTGCGCGTTGAGCACCTGGCCGAGCGAGGAGATGAACCGGCGATCCACGCCCACCGAGTGCTCCCCGGCCTTCGGGATGACCGTCTGCTGCACCACCCAGGCCTGCGGCGGCGCGACGGACGTCACGTAGTGCGCCAGCGCGGCGCGCACCGGGTCCCACTCCCAGGTGGAGCTGCTGATGAAGTGGTGCAGGTTCTGCTCCGTGGCCTGCCCGCCGATCAGCCGCGCGATGTTGCGCACCGACTTGCGGCCCTCCGCGCCCAGCAGTCCGCGCAGGTACTCCACACCCTTGCGGCGCTGGTCCGCCCGGGGCAGCGACGCGAACAGCGCCGGGCACAGCTCCGAGAGGACGATGTCGTGGGAACTGCCAACGCCCGGCGTGCGCCCGGGTGTTCGCGTGTCCCTGATGTGCAGGGCGAAGTCGCTCATCGAGATCCCCAACCTCTACATGGCAGACGCATCTTCAGATGGGTCGACGGTATGCAGAGGGCTCAGGCCGGGCCCAGGTGCACCGGGCACACGGCTGCACGCGCGGCCTATGGCCGGACCACCGGACAGAGCGCGCGAGCAGGCGCGATCGCCCCCGGAGCCGCCCGGTGGGGTGTGCCGGGGCCATCAGGGGCGGGCCGACCGCGCGCGAGTTGACGAACAAACGGCTTCCGTGCGGCACCCCGGCGTTGACCGGTGGAAGACTCTCCGAGCATGCGAGCAGCCTTCATCGAGGCCCTCGGGCCGCCCGAGAACATCCGCTACGGCGAACTTCCCTCCCTCCGTCCTGGGCCGACCGACATCCTGGTCGACGTCACGGCCACCACCGTCAATCCGGTGGACACCTTCGTCCGCTCCGGCCTCTTCCGCACCCCGGTCGCGTTCCCGTTCGTGATCGGCCGCGACCTGGTCGGCACCGTCGCCGCGGCCGGGCCGGCCGCCCCCGGCTTCGCCGTCGGCGACCGGGTGTGGACCAACAGCCTCGGCCACGGCGGGCGCCAGGGCGCCGCCTCCGAGCAGGTCGTCGTCCCCGCCGACCGCCTCTACCACCTCCCTGAGGGCGTCCTCCCCGAGGAGGCCGTCGCCGTCGTCCATCCGGCCGCGACCGCCTACCTCGGCCTGTTCACACACGGCCGCCTGCGGGCCGGTGAGACCGTCCTGGTGGCCGGCGCGGCCGGGAACGTCGGCTCCGCGCTGGTCACCCTCGCCGTCGACGCCGGGGCCCGGGTCGTCGCCACCGCCTCCGCCCGGGACCTGGAACAGTGCCTCGCCCTGGGTGCGGCCGAGGCCCTGGACTACCGCGATCCGGACCTCGCCGAACGGCTCGCCCAGGCCTGCCCCGGCGGCGTCGACCTCCACCTCGACACGTCCGGGGAGAACGACCTGGCCACCGCCGTCGACCTGCTCGCCCCGCGCGGACGGATCGTCCTGCTGGCCGGCGCCCGCTCGCGGCCGATCCTCCCGGTCGGGCCGCTCTACATGAAGGACTGCTCGATCGCCGGCTTCGTGATCTCGCATGCGACCAGCACCGAACTGGCCGAGGCCGCCGTCGGCATCAACCGCCTGCTCGCGGCCGGACGGCTGCGCCCCCTGGTGGTCGAGACCCTTCCGCTGAGCGCCGCCGCCGAGGTCCACGGCCGAATGGAACGCGGCGAGCTGCACGGCAGACGGGTGGTCCTCAGGCCCGATTCGCGGGCCTGACCGGTCGGCTGCTCACCGTTGTACCGGAGGTCCGGCAGGGCCGCAACGCCCTCGTCGGGCCGCGACTTGACATATTCCGGACCTCCGGCGTGTCCGGCCTGCGTCGCAGAACCTGGACGTGTATTGTCCTGGTTATGCGAATGGGTGAAGGAGTCGAGTGGGGCCTGCACTGCTGCCTCACCCTGGCATGGCTCGACAGTGAGCAACCGGTTCCGACGGCACGGCTGGCGGCCTGGTTCGACCTGCCGCCGGCCTACCTGACCAAGCGCCTACAGGCACTGGTCCGGGCCGGCATCCTGAGCTCGACACCGGGCTCCAAGGGCGGCTTCCGGCTGGGCCGACGGCCGGAGAAGATCACCCTGATGGACGTGGTCGCCGCCATCGAGGGCCCCGACGACGTGTTCCGCTGCACCGAGATCCGCCAGCGTGCGGACGGCGGTGGCGCCATCGCACGGGAGTTCCGACAGCCGTGCGGGATCGCCACCGCGATGCGCAAGGCCGAACTGGCCTGGCGCCGCGAACTCGCCGGGCAGACGGTGGCCGACCTCATGGCCGCCGCGCCGGGCGGGGCCGCCGACCGCACCCGACGCCACTACGCCCGCATGACCGGCTGACCGCACCGCCCGACGGTCCGACCGCCTCACCGCGCGGCGACACCACAGCACGCGCACCGACCCGCAAGGAGAATCTGGATGTCCAGTGTCTCGATTCCGGCCGACCGGAAAGCTCCGGCCGAACCCGGCTCACCACCCCAGGGCGGCCTGTCCTCCACCCTCGTCCTCGCCTTAGGGACGTTCGCCGTCGGCACGGACGCCTTCGTCGTGGCCGGCTTCCTCCCCTCCATGGCCCAGGACCTGCACGTCTCCCCGGCCACGGCCGGCCAGTCGATCACCGTCTTCGCCGCTGCCTACGCCGTCCTCTCCCCCGTCCTGGCCACCCTCCTCGCCCGGCTTCCCCGCCGAACCCTGCTGATCACCGCACTGTTCACGCTCGGCATCGCCAACCTCGGCTCGGCACTGGCCCCCAACATGGCCGTGCTGATCATCAGCCGCATCATCGCCGCCGCCGGCGCCGCCGCCTACACCCCCAACGCCGGAGCCGTCAGCGCCTCCCTCGTCCGCCCCGAACTGCGGGCCCGAGCCCTCGCCGTGGTCATCGGCGGCCTCACCATCGCCACCGCACTCGGCGTGCCGCTCGGCAACGCCGCCAGCCACTGGCTGGGTTGGCGCACCGCCCTCGGCCTCGTCGCCGGACTCTGCCTGCTCGTCGCCGTGATACTGCGCCTGATCATGCCGTGGCTCCCCGGCAACGTCCGGGTGCCGCTACGCACCCGCCTCGCCGTCCTGCGCCGGCCGGCCGTCCTCGCCGTCCTGCCGCTCACCGTCCTCGGCATGGGCGCCAGCTACACCGCGTACGCCTACAGCGTGCCCATGCTGGAAGCCGTCAAGGTGCCCGAGCGCTCCATCCTGTGGATGCTCTTCCTGTACGGCCTCGGCGCCGTCATCGGCAACCTCGCCGCGGGCTACACCACCGACCGCTGGGGCTCCACCAAGGTCCTGATCGTCGGCTACACCGCCATGGTCGTCGCCCTCGGGTCCCTCGCCTGGCTCGCCGCCTCCGACTCCGACCTCAAGCCCGTCGTCGGCCTGCTGGTCCTCCTCTGGGGCGCCAGCAGTTGGTGCCAGACACCCCCGCAGCAACACCGCCTGATCGAGGTCGCCCCCCAGGAGGCCCCGCTGGTGGTCTCCCTCAACTCCTCCTCCATCTACCTCGGAATCGGCCTCGGCACCATCATCGGCGGCGCCACCCTCGGCGCCGGCGCCGCGACCGTGTACGGCCTCGGCGCGGCCATCGCCGCCATCGCCCTGGTCTTCCTGCTCTTCACCCACCACTCGCCCACGAACAAGGGCTGAGACGCGAGACACTCCTTGCGGGCCGGGCAACTCCCTTCCGGCCAACGCTTCCTGACGGCACGGCGTCGCACCGAGCGCTGAAACACCCCTCAGCACGCGACGACCGACGACCGGCGCGGAGACAGACCCTGCTGCCCCGGTTTCCCCGACACGTCCCTGGCCGCCCAACGGCGCCGCGCACCGCAGCGGCCCCGGCCACGGACACCACCCGGCACTCCCCGCCGGACCACCACGTCGACGAAACCGAGAGATTGCCAGATGACCCAGTTGAGCGAGTCCCCCGTGACCACCCACAGCACCGAGACCACCGGATCGACCCCAGCGCCGTTCACCCCCGACGCACGGACCGGGCCCGTGGAGTCCGCGATGACCGGCGCCCAGGCATTGATCCGTTCACTCGAAGAGGTCGGAGTGGACACCGTCTTCGGCATCCCGGGCGGGGCCATCCTTCCCGCGTACGACCCGCTGATGGACTCGGCCAAGGTGCGTCACATCCTGGTCCGGCACGAGCAGGGCGCCGGCCACGCCGCCACCGGCTACGCCCAGGCCACCGGCCGGGTCGGGGTCTGCATGGCCACCTCCGG
>NZ_JBWKEQ010000048.1:0-61501 GCF_056435365.1 Kitasatospora sp. NPDC043949
CTCGACATCTCGAAGCGTGGAGAACGGCCGTCTCCACTGTCCCGGGAAGAACCGCAGATCAGCAGGTCGAGTGACCGCCGAGGTTAAACAACAAGCTCAGGGCCCGGCAGCGTAACGCCGGGCAACGACTCCAGCCCGCCTCCAGGTCCGGCCGGGCGGCCCGCTGCGTCTTCACCCAGCGCCCGGGCTGCCCGCCCTCGTACACCGTGTCCTCGGGCAGGGTGGTCCAGTTGATCAGGCTGTCGGAGTCCAGTCACCACAACGGTCGACCGTCAGTGGGGGACACAGCCCGGCGTCCGTGACGGCGGTCCAGAGCGCGCGCTCGACGACCAGCCGGCGCAGCATGCGCAGTTCGCGGGGGGCGTTCCAGCCGAGCACGCCGACCACCACTCCTCGGTGGCCGTAGGCGGCGGTGAAGTGGCCGTTGGACGGGTCGCCGGAGAGGATGCGTAGGTCCGCGTCGGGCGGGAAGATGCCGTACGCCTGGATCCTGGTGTCGTACTGGTCGGTCCAGAAGTAGGGCACGGGGGCGAACGGGGTGGCGTCGCCGAGCAGGTTGCCGGCCGCGGCGACGGCCTGTTCGGTGGCGTTCATCCGGTGCTCCAGCCGGATGCGGGTGCCGAAGTGGGGGTTGTGCCAGGAGGCGACGTCGCCGGCGGCGTAGATGCCGGGTGCGGCCCGGCACCACGCGTCGCACACCACCCCGTTCCCCAGGCGCAGGCCCGAGCCGGTCAGCCAGCCGGTCGCGGGGGTCGCGCCGACGGCCAGGACGACGAGGTCGGTCGGCAGCGTGGTGCCGTCGCCGAGCTCGACCCCGGTCACCCGGCCGTCTGCGCTGCGCATCCGGCGCACCGGGACCCCGCAGCGCAGACGGGTCCCGTGGGCGCGGTGCAGGTCGGCGACGAGGGCGCCGATGCGCTCGCCGAACGGGCGGCGCACCGGGACGGGCTCCGGCTCGACCACGGTCACCTCCAGGCCCATGGCCCGGGCTGCCGCCGCGACTTCGGTGCCGAGGAAGCCGGCGCCCACCACGACCACCCGGGGCGCGGCGAGCAGCGCGGCTCGCAGGGCGAGCGCATCGTCGAGCGTGCGCAGGACGTGCACCCCGGCCAGATCGGTGCCGGGCAGGCGCCGGGGGGTCACCCCGGTGGCGATGACCAGACCGTCGAAGCGGATGTTCTCGCCGCCGCCCAGCCGTACCCGGTGCCCCGCGGCGTCGAGGGCGGTGGCGGGCTGTCCGAGGTGCAGGTCGGCCTCCAAGCGCGCGAGCTCGTGCGGGGAGCGCAGGACGGCTCGCTCGGCGGGCCAATCACCCGTCAGGATCCGCTTGGACAGCGGTGGCCGGTCGTAGGGCGGGTGGGGCTCGTCGCCGATCAGGGTGAGGTGGCCGTCCCAGCCCCGGCGGCGGAGGGTTTCGGCCGCGGCCAGGCCCGCGGCCGAGGCCCCGACGATGACGATCCGCTTCACTGTTCGCCCTCCTGTTCCTCCTGTTCCGCTTTCTCCTGTTCCGCCACCCAGATCGCCTGGGCCGGGCAGAGGACGGCGGCCTGCCGGATGTCGTCCATCAGGTGGTCGGGCGGGGTCTCGGTGAGCAGGACGACGATGCCGTCCTCCTCACGCTGGTCGAACACCTCGGGCGCGGTCAGTACGCACTGGCCGGAGGCGACGCACTTGTGCTGGTCGACGATGACTTTCATCGGAATCCTCCTTGTCCGCACGGCACTTGTCCGCGCTCACCAGGTGACGGGCAGCGCGTAGACGCCATAGACGTTCCCGTCGTGCTTGAACGGGATCCGGTCCGGATCGACCGCGAGCCGCAGGGCGGGGACGCGGCGGTAGAGGGTGCCGTAGACGACCTGAAGCTCGACCCGGGCCAGCGGCTGGCCCAGGCACTGGTGGACGCCGAAGCCGAAGGCCACGTGGTGGCGGGGGTTGCGGGCGACGTCGAGCCGGTCGGGGTCGGGGAAGGCGGCGGGGTCGCGGTTGCCGATGTCGTTGGCGAGGACGACGCCTTCGCCGGCGTGGATGGTGACCCCGCCGATCTCGATGTCGGCCAGGGCCACGCGGCGCCGTCCGCTGTGCACGATGGTCAGGTAGCGCAGGAGTTCCTCGACCGTCGAGGCGATCAGCTTCGGATCGTCGCTCTCGCGCAGCCGGGCCAGCTGGTCGGGGTGTTGCAGCAGGGCCAGGGTGCCCAGCGCGATCATGTTCGCGGTGGTCTCGTGCCCGGCGATCAGCAGCAGTATCCCCATGTTGGCCGCCTCGTGCCGGGAGAGTTCGCCGCCCCTGACCCGCTCGGCGAGGGCGGAGAGCAGGTCGTCGGTCGGGTGAGCGAGCTTGTCGCCGATCAGCCGGTCCAGGTAGTCGGTCAGCTGCTGGGTGGCAGCCCGTGCCTGCTCCGGGGTCGTGGTGCGCTTGACGAGGAGCCTGCTGTTGGCCTGGAAGAAGTCGTGGTCGGCGTACGGGACGCCGAGCAGCGCGCAGATCACCAGTGAGGGCACCGGCAGCGCGAACGCCTGGACCAGGTCCACCGGCTTGGGCCCGGCGAGCATGGCGTCGATCAGGTCGTCGACGATCTTCTGAACGGTCGGCCGCAGCGCCTCCACCTGCTTGATGGCGAAGGTCGCGGTGACCATCCGGCGCAGCCGGGCGTGTTCCGGATCGTCCATGGTGATGAAGGTCCGTGACTGCCTGCGGCGCTCCTTCGTGGCCGGGCTCTGGTGGGGGTAGTGCGGGTGGGTGCTCTCCGAGCTGATCCGCGGATCGGCCAGCAGGGTCCGCACGTCCTCGTAGCGGGTGACCAGCCACGGGGTGCTGCCGTCCCACAGCCGCACCCGGCTGATCGGGGCCTGCTCCTGCAGGGCGTGCAGGGTCGGCGGTGGGTCGAACGGGCAGCCGGCTGCCCGGGTCATGGGGTAGTCCGGTACCTCCGCCGGCGGGACGTCGGTGCCGGATGCCGAGATGGTGCTCATGGTTCTCCGCCCTTTCGGAAGTCCGATAGGAGGGCAGGTGGCGGGATCGGGGCCCGGCGCGCGCGGGGCGCGAGACGGGGCAGCGGAGCAGGTCCTGCCGCCTGCGGGAGGAGATGTCGAAGAGGGTGCCCCGAGGGTTCAGGAAGCCGTTCCGCCACGGGTGGTGCGGGGCGACGGGACTTCCCGGAGCAGCTGGCGGACGATGGGCAAGGCCGCGTGCATGGCCTCGCTCAGCGCTTGCACGTCCTGATCGGGCAGCGCGGTCAGCAGGCCGGCCACCCGGGTTCGCTGCGCGCGGTGGCGCTCGGCCAGCAGCTCGTGCCCGGCATCCGTGATGGCGACGAGGCAGACACGCCCGTCCTCGGGATCCGCCATCCGCGACGCCAGGCCCTGGCGTTCCAGTCGTTGTACCAGCGCGGTCATCGACGGTTGGGCGATGCCCTCCGCCGCTGCCAGCGCGGTCAGCCGGATCGGACCCTCCCGCTCCAGCCGGCCGAGCGCCGCGACGGTGGTCAGGCTCATGCCCTGCCGGTCCGACAGGAGATGCCTGACCAGCCCGGTGGCCAGCTCGTTCAGTGCCGCCGCCACCTCCTGGAGACCCTCTTCGGGTGTCCCATCCATACCTCATCTATATCACTCATCTATATTGACTGTCTATATATCTGAGTGATATAGATGGGAAGTGGATCGTTAGGGGTTCTGGTCACAGCCAAGGCGCCACCGCGGCGCCGGAAGAAGGTGATGACCGTGATCCGCACCTACGCCCCGGACATCTCCCCATGGCCGGCCATGACCCGGCGCTCGCCGCCATCGGGCCACGCCTGGGCCCTGGCGCACCGCCCGGAAGCCGCCGGAGACGCCCGCAAGATCACCCAAGAGGTCCTCGCAGGGTGGCGGGTCGCCGACGAGGCGGCCGACTCGGTGCTGCTGACCGTCTCGGAACTCGTCACCAACGCCGTCGAGCACGCCGAACCTCCACTGCACCTCCGACTGAGCCGCGCCCAGGGTGCCCGGCGGGTGCACATCGAAGTCTGCGACGGAGGCCCTGCGGCCGCGCAGGGCGGTTGGGCGGCCAGCTGTACCCGCGGTGAGCACGGCCGCGGGCTGCAGATCATCGACCGGCTCACCGTCGCGCACGGCGACCGCGCGGAGCTCGGACACGCCGTCCACTGGGCCGACGTCGCCATCGCGGCCTGATCGACCGGCGTTGGGAGCGGTCCAGGGAGCGGTGGTGGACCTCGGGCGGGAAGTCCAGTGGCGCGCACTCTGCGGTGGGCGCCCTGCGACAACTGCGGCACCGGGTGGGGAGGTAGGCGACAGCACGAGCTACCACGGCAAGCCCCTACCTCCCCGAACGAACTCAGCTCAGCTCAGCTCGGCTTGGCCTGGGCCTCCTTGGCGGACGCCTCCAGCCTGTTCCAGTACTCCTGGTACCAGGCCTCGTCGCCGCCGTCCATGTTGCTGTTGGTCTCCCGCATGCCGGCCTTGCCGTCGATCAGCTCGCGGACGATGTCGGCGTGGCCGGCGTGACGGTTCGTCTCGGCCGTCATGTGCAGCATGATCCGCTGAAGCGTCACGTCGCCGTCGTCGCCCCACCACGCGACGTGGCCCATCGCATCGAGCGGCAGCGCCTCGATCGTCGCGTCCGCGTGCGCCCAGGCGCGGTGGTAGAGGCCGAGGACGTCCTCGCGTGACTCGTCGGCGGGTGCCCACATGTCCGAGTTGGGCTCGGAGCCCTCCTCGTGCCAGGGGAGGGATTCGTTGTGCGGGCGGCCGAACGTCGGGCCGAAGTACCCGAGTTCGACGCTGGCGAGGTGCTTGACGAGGCCGAGGAGGTTGGTGCCGGTCGGCGTCAGGGGGCGCCGGACGTCGTACTCGGACAATCCGTCCAGCTTCCAGATGATGGCTTCGCGGGCCGCCTTGAGGTAGCGGTGTAGGTCGTCTTTGGGGTCGTTGGGCTTCATGGGGCCGAGTCTCGCATCACCTGCCGACAATCCCGATTCGCAGGAAGAGCTCGTTGAGTTCCCGATCCCACAGATCCGTCGGCAGATCATCATTCACACCGATGCTCTCTCCCCGCCGCTGTCACTACATGCGGCGCGGCCACCCGTGGGTGGGACATCCACGTCAAAGCCGCCCCACCCACGCCACAGCCCCGCTACGATCACCGCCCCCAGGGCGCTGACCAGGCCACATGGAGAACTCTCACTGGAGTACTGACGGCTCGCCGGTCAGGGCACCGGGACGCGGTGCGGCTCCGGGGCCGGCTCGGCCCGGTGGTGGTGGCGGGCCGGGCGGAGCGGCCACCAGAGGGCGCGGCCGAGCAGGGCGGCGACGGCGGGCACCAGGACCAGGGACAGGACGACGGCGGAGAGCAGGATGCCGAGCGTCAGCGCGAAGGCGACCTGTTCGCTGCCCGGGGTGGCGGCGAGGGTCGCGAAGGAACCGGCCAGGACCAGGCCGGCCGTGGCGATGGCGGGCGTGGTGTGCCGTACGGCGCGGGCGACGGCGGCGCGGGGCGGGCCGGGGCGCTGCATCTCCTCGCGGATCCGGTCGGTGATGAGGATGTTGTAGTCGGTGCCCAGCGCCACGACGAACAGGAACAGCACCAGCGGGAGGGTGAAGCTGACGCCCGGTTCGCCCAGCCCGTGCTGGAACAGCAGGGTCGCGGCGCCGAGGGTGGCGGCGAAGCCGAGCCCGACAGAGAGCATCAGGACCAGCGGGGCGAGCAGGCTGCGCAGGAGCAGCAGCAGGATCAGGGCGATCAGGGCGGCCGCGACCGGGAAGACAATCGCCAGGTCGTGGTCGACGGCGGTGGAGATGTCGGCGAAGATCGCCGCCGTGCCGCCCACGTGGGCGCTGGTCCCGGCGGGTGTGTGGGCGGCGACCGCGGCGCGGACCGGGCCGGAGGCCAGGTCGCGGGCGCGCCGGCTCTGCGGGTCTGCGGTCAGGTAGAGGTCGATCCGGGCGGCGCGCCGGTCCCCGTTGAGGACGGTGCCGCCCGTCATGCCGACGCCCTCGACCTGGGTGAGGGCGTGGGAGAGGCCGTCGAGCCGGCCGGGGGTGAGGGTGGTGCCGTCCGTGGTGACGACGTAGACGCTCGTCGGGTCGGAGACGCCGGCCGGCAGGGTGCGGGAGATCTCGGCGGCGGTGGCGGCGGCCGGGGTCCGGTCGCCGGCACCGCCGAGGCCGTAGTCCATCCGGATCCCGGTCATCCCGGCGGCCAGCGCGCCGAGCAGGGCGAGGGCGGCGAGCAGCATGGGCAGCGGCCGCCGGGCGACGAGCGTGCCGAAGCGGGCGGCGAAGCCCTCGCCCGGCTGGCGACGCAGGCTGCGGGAGGGCCAGAACATGCCGCGGCCGCAGGCGGCGAGCAGGGCGGGCATCATGGTGAGACTGCCCAGCAGCATGACCAGGACGGCGACGGCGATGGCCGGGCCGAGCGAGCGGAACTGACCGAAGCTGGCCACGCCGAGGGTGGCGAAGGCGGCGACGATGGTCAGCGCGGCCGAGGTGATCGCGGTGCCCACCCGGGCGGTCACCTGGGCGGCGGCTTCGCGGGCGGGCTGCTCGGGCCGGGCCCGCAGGTGCTCGCGGAAGCGGAAGAGCAGGAAGAGCAGGTAGTCGACGCCGATGCCGAGCAGGACCACGGAGACCAGCCCGGGGGTGCCGGCGTCGAGCTTGAGGCCGGTCAGCGTCGCGGCGACGGCCACGGCTCCGCCGGCCACGCTGCCGATCATGGCGACGGCGAGCAGCGGCAGCAGGGCCGCCGCCACGCTGCGGAACACCAGCACGTTGAGCAGGACGATCAGCCCCATGACGAGCGCGCTGCCGACCGTCGCGGCGGTGCGGTGGGAGTCGGCGGTGTCCACGGCGTCGGCCAGTCCCCCGGTGAACCCGGTGCGCATCCCGGCGTCGGCGAACTGGGCCCGGGTGGCGTCCCGGAACGCCCGGTAGACGCCTTGGACGCCCTCGTCCGCGGCGTTGCCGGTCAGTTCGACGGAGAGCAGTTCGAAGCCGCGGTCGGGTGCCACCATGGCCGGGGTTACCCGGGGGGTCTGGGACCGGTCGGGGACGAGGAAGGCCGGCTCGTCGTCCTTCCTGGGCATGACGACCCGGCGCTGGGCGAGCTTCGCCGCCTCGGCCTCGACCCGCTGCTGGTCGGCGGCGGTGAGCGCCCGGCCGTCGGTCCTGGCGACCAGCACCGTGACCGTGGTGGCGTCGGGCTTCATCCCGAAGTTCTCCTCGGCGATCCGCAGCGCGGCGGCCGAGTCGTAGCTCTTGGGCAGGAAGTCCCCGGTCTGGGACTGGGTGACGCGGGCGAGCAGCATCGGGCTCAGCAGGGCCAGGGAGATTGCCAGCACCACCCAGAGGGTGATCACCTTCCGCGGGTTCCTGGTGGAGTATCCGGTCAGTGCGCGGATCACGGTTTCCTCCGGCGGTGGACGCGAGCGTCCGCAAGGTCGGTCTCGGCTCCGGGGGTTCCCGGCCGGGTTCCAGACCATCACCCGGGGTGGGCCGCGGACGTCCCTGCGACGGACGATCCGCACCGGGGCCCCTGCTCCTCGGCCGGGCCCGGACCCGGGACCGTGGTCCTGGTCCGGGCCCCCGTGATCGGCCGTGGGGACCATGCCGGGGCGGGGTGGGCCAATGCCAGAATGGTTCATCGGGCCTGTTCAGAGCCTGTGCAGGGTCTGAAACAGGGTCTGATCGGGGCCTGATCGGGCTCGTCAGGGCTTGTCAGGGCTCATCGGTGAGGCGCGGCGCGGGCCGGGCACGGAGGGGGAACGGACATGGGCGGTCATCAGCGCCCCGCGATGGACGCGGCACTCGGGGCGGACCCGCCGCACCCGGCGCACCGGGCGAGCGGGAGCCCGGGGCCCGGCGGGGTGGCGGACGCGCCGCCGGAGACCGACGGCGCGCCGTGGACCCACACCGACGCGCTGGTGGCCGCCGGCGCCTGCACGCTCGACCTGCTCAACTACCTGCTCTTCAGCGAGATGGACGGGGTACGCCGGGTGACCCCGCCGGGCCTGCTCCTCGTCGCGCTGTCGGCCCTGCCGCTGCTCGTCCGGCGCCGCCACCCGGTGCCGGCGCTCGCCGTGGTCCTGGCCGTCGAGTCCGCGATCGACCTGTCCACACCGGCGAGCACCCACTTCGGCGCCGTCCTGATGGTCAGCCTGTACTCGGTCGCCCGGGCCCGCCCCGCCCCGGTGGCGGCGGCCGCCGCGGCGGTGACGACGGTGCTGACCACGCTGAGCCAGAGCCACCTGCGCGTCCCCTCCTGGCAGGCGCTCGCCGGCACCTCCTGCTCCACCCTGCTCGTGGCCGGCGTCGGCCTCGCCGTGGCACGCTGGCAGCGGGAGGTCGCGGCCAACCGCAAACTGCTGGCCGACCGCGCGGTGGCCGACGAACGCCGCCGCATCGCACGGGAGTTGCACGACATCGTGGCGCACCACATCACCACCATGCAGCTGATGGCCGGCGGCGCCCGGGCCAACCTCACCCACCCGGAGGTGGTCCGGGACGCCCTGGTCACCCTGGAGTCCTCCGGGCGACTGGCCCTGCGGGAGATGCGCCAGCTCCTGGACGTCCTGCGGGCCGGCGACGAACCGGACACCGCCCCGCCCTCGCCCCAGCCCGGGGCCGAGGACCTCGGCCGACTGGTGGACGAGTCCCGGGTGGCCGGCCTGCCGACCGACTTCGGCGTCCACGGGCCCCGCCGCCCGCTGCCGCCCACCGTCGGCCTGACCGTGTTCCGGATCGTCCAGGAGGGCCTC
Source organism: Kitasatospora sp. NPDC043949 (assembly GCF_056435365.1). Lineage (NCBI taxonomy): Bacteria > Bacillati > Actinomycetota > Actinomycetes > Kitasatosporales > Streptomycetaceae > Kitasatospora > Kitasatospora sp. NPDC043949. Next base: position 8,750 of record NZ_JBWKEQ010000048.1, read on the forward strand.
ACCAACGCCCGCAAGCACGCCGGGCCCGCCCGCGCGACCGTCACCCTGACGTACGGTCCGGACCGGGTCACCGTCGAGGTGCGCGACGACGGGGGCACGGCGGGCACGGGCGGCGCCGCACCGCAGGAGGCGGCGCCGGCCGGCGGCCGGAGCGGGTACGGCCTGATCGGCATGCGCGAGCGCGTCGCCCTGCACGGCGGCACCCTGCGGACCGGACCACGTCCGGAGGGCGGCTTCGCCGTCCTGGCCGACCTGCCACTGGCCCCGGAGGAGACGGCCGACGCGGCCGTCCAGCACGGAACGGCGACGGCCCGGTGAGGTCGAACGACGGCGGCCCGGTGGGCGCGGTGGCACCGGGCCGCCGGGTCCTCATCGCCGACGACCAGCCGCTGGTGCGGCGCGGCCTGCCCCTGATCCTCTCCCCGACCCGTCCTTCGAGGTGGTGGGCGAGGCCGAGAACGGGGAGCAGGCCGTCACCGCCGCCCGCCTGCTGCGCCCCGACGTCGTGGTGATGGACATCCGGATGCCCGTGCTCGACGGGGTCGGCGCGACCCGGGAGCCGGCCCGCGCCCTCCCTTTCTGCCGAGTCCTCGCCCTCAGCACCTTCGACATGGACGAGTACGTGGTGGCCGCGCTGCGCGCCGGCGCCAACGGGTTCCTGCCCAAGGACGTCCCGCCGGAGGGACTGGGCGCGGCGATCCGCACCGTCCACGCCGGCGAGGCTAGGACGCTTCCGCCGACTGCTGGAACAGTCCGGTGTCGGCTATGTCCTGGCAGTGCCCAAGTCCCAGTTCAGCGTGGGCTGTCCACGTATCGACCGGCTGTTCTCCCAGGCCCCGGCCGAGGCCTGGCAGCGGATCTCGTGCGGGGACGGTGCCAAGGGACCGTGTATCTACGACAGGGCGGCCATCCGGCTGCCCGCGGTGGCGGAGTTCGGCTACCAGGGCGAGGTCCAGGCTCGCCAGCGGTGGGCACTGGCCCGCCGCAGTCTGAGCAGGCCCGACGAGATCGCCTACTACCTCGCCTACTCGCAACTCGAAACGAATGTTGAGCAGTTGGTGCGAATTGCCGGGACGCGCTGGGCGATCGAGGAGTGCTTCCAGGCTGCGAAGAACGAATTCGGCCTGGATCAGTACGAGGTCCGTCGCTACACCGGCTGGATGCGGCACATCACCCCGGCCATGCTCGCCCACGCCTTCCTGGCCGCGATGGCGGCGGCATCAAAGGGGGCTGCAGAAACGGTTCCCGCGCCTTGGTGGACCTCACCACCGAGCACGCCGCCCGGCTGCTCGACTCCCTCGGCCCCGACCCCACGGCCGGGCCGGTCGGTGGCCACCTGAGCGGCGAGTCGGCCGAGGCTAGCGCCGCCGGTCGGTCGTGGCGGGCGGAGTGAAGCCCAGTGCGGCCAGGATCGGCAGGTTCGAGGTCAGCTGGTGCGCCGGCAGCTCCGCGTAGATCTCGTGCGCGGAGTCCCAGGCCTGACGTGAGCGCTGCTCGCACCCCAGCGCCCGGTGGGCGGCGGCCAGTCCCGCCAAGGCGTGGGCCCGCTGGGCGGGATAGCCCGTCAGACGGCTGCTCACGGCGAGGGACCGTTCGTAGTGCCCGACCGCCCCCTCCGGCCGCCCGAGGGCGTGCTGCGCCGCCGCCAGGGTGTTGAGCAGAGAGCAGTCCATCGGCCCGTTCCGCTGGGCCCTGGGCCGGGCGAGCACCCGGCTCGCGTGGTCCGATGCTTCCTGGTAGCGGCCCAGGAGCAGGTAGGTCGGGGCCAGGCTGGCACGGCAGAGGTCGGCCGTCCAGTCATCGGTCTCCGGGCCGTCGGCCGTCAGCAGGTCGAGGGCCCGCTCGTAGTACTCCCCGGCGTCGGCGTAGCGGCCCGTGAAGTAGTGGTAAGCGCCGAGGTAGGCCAGCGCCCGGCCCTCGGTGCACCGGTCGTCGGCGTCGTGGGCGAGGACCCTGGCCCGCTGGAATGTCCGCCGGGACAGGGTGAGTTCGCCCAGGGCGCCCCAGACGTGGCCCAGATCGTTGAGGCCGTGCGCCTGGGCGCTCAGGTCGCCCAGGCGGCGGGCGGCAGCCACGGCCGTCCGGCCCAGGGCCACCCCTTCGGTCTGCGGCGAGGTGCGGTGGAGGTAGCTCCACAGCAGCGCGGGCAGTTTCCAGGCCGTTTCGTCGTGCCCCCGCTCGTAGGCGTGGTGGGCGGTGGCGAGCAGGTTCGCCCGCTGGTCGTCGCACCAGCGGGTGGCCTGTTCGGGGCCGGTGAGGTCGGCCACCCGCAGGCCCTCGGGCGGCGGGCCGAGCGGGACCTGCCGCCGCCCGGGGGTCAGCACCCGGGCAGCGGCGTGCGCGTGGTGCAGGCACCACGCGTGCCAGCGCTCGAGCAGCTCCCGCTGTTCCTCCGGGCTCTCCTCGCGGGTGCCCAGCTCGGCCGCGAAGAGCTTCAGCAGGTCGTGGAAGCGGTAGCGGCCCAGTGACGGCTCGGCGAGCAGATGGGCGGTGGTCAGGCGGCCGAGGAGCCGTTCGCACTCGTCGACGGCGGCCGCGGACAGGGTGGCGGCTACGGGGGCGCTGATGTCCACCCCCGGGAACAGGCCGAGCCGGCGGAACAGACGCCGGGCGGCGGGGTCGAGCGCCCGGTAGGACAGGCCGAAGGCCGACCGCAGGGAGGAGCGGTCGTCACCTCCGGCCTCCAGGGCGCCCAGGCGGTCGGTGGAGGAGGCCAGCTCGTCGGCGAAGGCGGCGAGATCACGCTGAGGCCGGTCGCGCAGCTGGGCCGCGGCGATGCCGAGTGCCAGCGGGAGGTGCCCGCAGGCGTCGAGCAGCCGGGCACCGGCCTGCCGCTGCGCCTCGGCGGCGCCGACGCCCAGGACACGGGCGAGCAGCGACTGTCCCTCGGCGGGGGTGAAGCCGTCGAGTCCGACCCGGTGGGCGCCCTCGCGGGCGACGAGCCCGGTGAGACGGTCCCGGCTGGTGATCACGACGGCGCAGCCGCTGCCGCCCGGTAGCAGTGGCCTGACGTGCTCCGGGCCGGCGGCGTCGTCGAGGACGACGAGCATCCGCCGCTCCGCCAGCAGTGACCGGTAGAGCGCGGACGCCTCGTCCAGCTGGGCCGGTATCGACTCGGCCGGCACGCCCAGCGCGCGCAGGAACGCCGCCAGCACCCCGTGCGGGGAGCGGGGGCCGGCGGCGGACCAGCCCCGCAGGTCCGCGAAGAGCCGTCCGTCGGGGAACCGCTCCCGCGTGAGGTGGGCCCAGTGCAGCGCCAGCACGGACTTCCCGACTCCGGCGGCACCCGTGATCACGGCGCACGGTGTCGCCGTTGGGCGGGCGCCGGGCTCTCCGGTGGTCAGCACCCGGTCCAGTACGAGCAGTTCGGGGGCGCGGCCGACGAACACGGAGAGGCCGGAAGGGAGCTGCTCGGGTCGCGGGTCCGCTGGGGGCACTGTAGGGGCGACACCGGTGCTCGGGGCGGTCCGGTCCGGACGGGCGGTCGGTGCCGGACAGGGGAGGAGGAGGGCCCGTTGGAGGGCCTGGGCCTCAGGTGTCGGGTCCAGCCCCAGGTCCTCGGAGAGCCGGGAGGCATGGCGCCGGTAGGCCTCGAGCCCGTCGCTGTGTCGGCCGGAGCGGTGCAGGGCGGTCAGCAGCTGCCGCACCAGGCGGTCACGGAGCGGGAAATCGGCGACCAGGCCGGTCAGTTCCGCGGCGACCTCGCGATGCCGCCCCGCCTCCAGCTCCAGTTCGTAGAGCCGCTCCAGCACGGCCATCCGCTGCTCCTCCAGGCCGGCCGCGAGGGCGGCGAAGGCCAGGCCGGGCAACCCGTCCAGCGCGGGGCCGCGCCACAGCTCCAGGGCTTCGCGCAGCCGGGGGACGGCCTGGGCCGCGTCCAGGTCCTCTGCCGCCGCGGCCCGGGAGGCGAACAGGCGGTGGTCCACCTGGGCGTCGTCCGCCACCAGCCGGTATCCCGCGCCGTCGGTCACGATGGGGGAGGCCGGACCCGTGCCGAGCGCGCGGCGCAGCAGGCCGACCATGTTGCGGATCTGGCGGTCCGCCGTGGCCGGAGGGTCCTGGTCCCAGACCGCGTCGACCAGCCGGGGGAGCGGGACGGTCCGGTTCGAGTGCGCCACGAGCATCGCCAGCAGACTCCGCTGACGGCGTCCGCCCAACCGTACGGGAGCGGCCCCGGCTCGCACCTCCAGGGACCCCAGGATCCTGAACTCCATTTCCCCCCATCGGCGATATTGAGACAACTCACCCGGGAGGCAGCGGTATTGACGAAGCGTCACTCCGTGCGCCCCGGGCGTGTCGCCTGAACTGTCACGTGCCGGCACACGGCAGCGCGCGTCACGATAGAGCAGTGATCAGATCATGCCAGAATCGTGCAGCCGATTGAGAGTGTTGCCGTGCACCGGCCGAAAGGCGCCGGTCTTCGACCCAGGAGTTGATCAACCATGGCACACTCCCTCAAGCGCATCGGATCCGTCCTCGCGGCGACGGCGATCGCACTGTCCTTGTCCGGCGCGGCCACGGCCGTCGCTCAACCCACGACGGCCGGAGACTCGACCCGGCACTGCGTGGTGAACGCGCAGGGCGGCCAGGCACAGTGCTTCGGCACCTACCGGGAGGCCATCAGCTACGCCACCGGCGGGCGGGTCGCCGACGCTCCGCCGACCGCCGCCGAGGCCGCCCGCGACAGCACGTTCGCCAAGGAACTGAACAGCCCGGCCGGCCTCTCCGACCTGGTGGTCCTGGGGACGATCTACCAGGACTTCTTCTTCGGGGGCCAATCGGTGACCTTCACCGGCCCGCACGCGTGCTACAACGGGAACGCCGCCGACTACTCCTTCGACATCCCCGCCCCGCTCCAGGACCACGTCTACTCGGTGCGCCCGTACGCCAACTGCTGGTTCAACCTGTTCACCGGATTCCAGGCCACCGGCTACGAGAGCCCCAGCTACAAGGGTGAGACCGTCTCGGTGGACGAGGCCTGGCGCACCCACGCCAAGTCGTTGACGCTCGGCTGAGCCACGCCCCCGGCACCCCCACTCCGCCCCACTCGGAGGGTCCCCTCCCCGGCAACCTCGGCAACCTCGGTAGCCGCGGGGGCACAGCCGGGGCAGGGGCGCATGACCGGCCAGCGGCATCTGTCACGCTTCGTCACCGGCGATGACGGACAGAGCCGTTGGTGCAGATACCGGTCATGAGGGGCTGGTGGATCGACGGGCCCTGGTAGGGGCGTGTTCGCGACCGGTCACCAGGTGATCAGGACGTAGCTGTCGCCCCCGCGGGATCCGGAGGCGTTCCGGGCGTTGGCGCCGGCGGCGCCGGACTTGTCGTCGGGGCCAGGCGGGTTCTCGCCGCCGGTGCCGCCGCCCGGTGCCGCCGGTCGAGGCGCGGCCGTGTTCGAGCTTCAGGGTGAAGGCGCGTCAGACGAGTTCTGCAGGACGTTGGTGGCTCCGGCCCTTGTGGCGAGGGAGGCGGGAAGCCGGGGCAGTGTCGCTGTCGAGGTGGGGCCGCCAGCGGGTTGAGTCCGGCGAAGGAGAGCGCCGGAACATCCGGGCAGGCCGGAACGGGCCTGGCCGGTTCCGGCCTGCCCAAGGTCCTTTCGAGGCTCCTGACCGGTGGTGAGACTGGTGACCGCCGTCAGGGAGCACCTGCCCGGGGCGCACACCGGACCAGGTGTCACCGACCGCTGCTCCTGCAGGACAGCCGTCACGGCCCGGTGTGTGCCGAGCACCACGCACGGCCGATCCCACCCCTCTCTCCCCGCTGGAGCACCGTCATGCCCTCGAAGACGTCCAAGCTGCTGCGCGTCACGCTCGCCGCAGCGGACATAGGCTGACCCAACTACCAACCGGAGGAGCGTCACACCGTGGGACCGACCGTCGACAGGCCAGCGCCGCAGGTTACCGTCGCAGACATCCGTACCCTTTTGGACTCTTCCGCTGAGTTCCCCGTTCTGTACATCAACTACGGTCCTGGCAGCGGGGGCACCGAAGCGGAGTTGGACGTGTGGGCCGCAGGCCTGGTCTACCAGGCGGACATCGTCCTCACCCGCGCGACCGCTGTGGACCTGTTCGGCGAGGAACCCAACAGCGAGACCATCGCGGCGTTCCTGCCGAAGGTTCAGCAGGCTGTGGACCAGATGATCTCGGTCCGAGGCATGTGAAGCCGACCTGCTGCTTGAGGACCGTCTCATCCGGCCGTAGACCCGGCACCATGCCGCCTCCCCGGTCTGCGGCGATCAGCTCCCCGCCGCCCCCGTCCGCTCCCGGTGCTCTTCCGTAACGGCCCGGGCGGGCGAACCAGACGCGCGTGGTGCAGAGCCGACCAGGTTTCCCCGAAGCAGCGCTATTCGCCTTGGAGTAGTACGCCACTGCTCCGGCTGTAGGTCTTGAGCGTGAGGCTCCAAGGGCCTCGATGACTAAAAATCATGATAAAGCACATCAAGTGTCCAGGTTTAGTTCCTCTCCCACGGGACATCAACCTTGCACCCCGCGAACAGGGTTGCACCGTTTTCCGTCGTCGGATTCCTCAATCAAAGATCACTTTTCGAGGTTGAAATGCCTGAACACTTCAGTCGGCTGACTCTCTACTGCCCCATCGAAAGAGCTGAGAACCCGGCCAGATTGGCAATCAATGAAAGCACGATGGCCTGGGCTGCCAAGCAGGGAATCCCTTCCGACCGGGAACGTCGGGAACGGTTTTCGACGATGCGGCCAGGAGCGCTCGCGGCGGGCGTTGTGCCGCACGGCAAGGAGGAAGGGCTCGCCGCTTTCGCTGATTACCACACCTGGCTCTTCGCATTTGACGACGATTACTGCGACGAGGCCGAGAACGCGGACATGGATGTCACCGAGTGGGCGGCTTTCCTGGCGCGGCTCCACAGGGTGGCCGAAACCGGGGACATCGGGCTCCTGCCGGACAACGCCTATGCCTGGGCGCTCCGTGATGTAGCGTCACGCATCTCTGCATGCGCGACACCCACGCAGTTCTGCGACTGGGCTGACGCCGTCCGGTCCTACTTCGCCGCTCTGGTCTGGGAGCGGTCGCGGCGGCGAAACGGTGAGAAGCCCCAGAGGCTGGACGACTACTTGTTACTGCGCCTGCGCAACGGTGCGATGCAGAGCAGTATCGCGCTGTTGGACGTGGCCAACGGATACGTTTTGCCGCAGGAGTTGCGTGATACGCCCGAGGTCCGGGCTCTGGTGGAGATGTGCGCGGTTCTCGTCTCCCTCGACAACGATATCTTCTCTCATCACAAGGAGTCCCAGCGCGGCTCTTTGGAGGTGAACCTCCTGGATGTGCTGGCAGCGGAGCGGCAGACAACGACCGCGGAGTCGCTCCATGAGGCCGTCGTGTTGCGCAACACGGTGATGCGCCGCTTCGTCGAACTGAGCGAGCGTACGGTGACGCCGGAGGTCGGTGCCGAACTCCGGCGGTTCGTCGAGAGTCTTGGCCGATGGGTGCGCGCCAACCTGGATTTCAGCCTTGTCACCACGCGCTATGCCGGTCCGGTACGGGAGCGTCTCGTTCTCAGCCCGCACGCACCGGATCCGCGGCCGACGGAGGAGGCATCAGCCCTTGATTCCGCCGTGATCGGCTGGTGGTGGCGCACTCCGGACGCCGCACCGGCGGGTGAACGTCGGCGGCCGTCCCGGCGGGCAGACCCGCCCACTTGGTGAACGCGCTCCGGACGGCTGCCCCGCCTGTCCCGGCCGTCCGGACCGGGGTCTGCGGACCCGGCCAGGTCAACCCGTCCGACGGTGAACCCCGCGCCCGGGACTGACGAAGACGAGGCGCAATCCACCACAGCACAGGAGGCCATGCCTACCGTGACAACCACCTACACGATGGCGACCGCTCCGGGAGCCCTGCCCGTGCTGGGCCACGCGCTCGCGCTCGCCCGCAGACCACTGGACTTCGTGAGGCAACTGCCCGCACACGGCGATCTCGTACGGATCAAACTGGGACCGCAGACCATGCACATGGTCTGCCATCCCGACCTGCTCCACCAGGTCCTCGCCGAGGACCGCGTCTACGACAAGGGCGGGCCCATTTTCGACAAGTTCCGAGAGCTGGCGGGCAACGGCCTGCTGGGCTGCCCGGCCCACGACCACCGCCGACAACGCAGGCTCGTCCAGCCGGCCTTCCAGCGCGGACGGCTGCCCGGGTACGCGACGATGACGAGCCAGGAGATCACGGCACTTACCAGCACCTGGCACAACGGCCAGGTCCTCGACGTCACCAAGGCGATGTACCAGCTCACCACGGCCGTCACGGCGCGGTGCATGTTCGCCGCCGACATGGACGCCTCCGATTCCGCCGCCCTCTACGGCAGCGTCGAGGCCATCACCCGCGGCATCGCCCGACGGGCCATGATGCCCGTGCCGATGGCCGACAAGCTCCCCACCCGCGGCAACCGCCGCTTCGACCGGGCCCGGGTCCACGTCCGGCGGCTCACCGACACTCTGATCGCCAACCACCGCGCCGACGGCGTCGACCGGGGCGACCTACTGTCCACCCTGCTGGCCCCCCAGGAGGAGGGCGGGCTGGGCCTGACCGACGACGAGATCCACGAACAGGTTCTCACCTTCCTCCTCGCCGGGATCGACACCACCGCCATCCTGCTCTCCTGGGCCTGGCACCTGATCGGCGCCCACCCCGACATCCAGGACAGGCTCCAGGCCGAGGTCGACACCGTCCTCGACGGCCGCCCCGCGCAGCACGCCGACCTGCCCGCGCTGGAAGTGACCGACAGGATCGTCAGCGAGACGCTCCGCCTGTATCCGTCGGCATGGCTCTTCACCCGGAACACCACCAGCGACACCGTACTGGGCGGACACCGTCTTCCCGCGGGCACCACCATGATGTTCAGCGCCTACCAGGTCCACCGCCGCGCCGACCTCTACCCTGCTCCTGACAGCTTCGACCCCGATCGCTGGCAGGGCGCGGGCAAGCCCCCGCCGGGCACGCTGCTGCCCTTCGGGAGCGGGCCGCGCAAGTGCATCGGCGAGGTCTTCGCCCGCAACGAGGCGACACTCGCCCTCGCCTCCATCGCCGCACGCTGGCAGCTCGACCCGGTTCCCGGCCGGCCCGTCCACCCCGCCCGCCGAATCACGCTCACACCCAACGCCCTCTCCATGCGCCTGCGGCAACGGTGGCCGGGACAGCCACCGAACACCCCGGAGGCTTCGTCGTGACCGAGATGGCCAACGGGCTCGCAGCACAGAAGTACGGGGCGGGGCTCCTCGACCACCACATCCCCCAGGAAGAGGCGCGGCTGCGTGCCCTCGAGGCGTACCTCGACCCCACCACACGCTCCGTCATCACTCGTCTCGGCATCCAGCCGGGCTGGCGGTGCCTTGAGCTCGGAGGCGGTGCCGGCTCCGTCGCGCGCTGGCTGGCCGAGCAGTGTGCCCCAGGGGAGGTCGTGGGCACCGACATCAGCACCGCCCTGCTGCCCCGGGACGTGCCCAACCTGTCCGTCCGACGCCACGATGTCGTCCGGGAGGACTTTCCGGCGGCCTCCTTCGACCTCGTCCATGCCCGAGCACTGCTGGAACACCTGCCGGAGCGAGCAGAAGTCCTCGGCAAGATGGCGCGCTGGACCGCACCGGGAGGCTGGGTGTGCGTGGAGACGGTCATGGCGGTCCATCCCCCGGCCGGCACCCGGAACGCCTACCAGCGCTGTCTCAACGCCGTGTTCACCCTGTCCGAGAACGTGATGCGCACCGAGCAGCGATGGGGCACCGCACTGCCGGGACTCCTCTCACAGGCAGGTCTGACCGATATCGGCGTCCACTGCACCCCGGGCCTGGTGGGCAGGAACGGCAACGCCGACGCCTTCCTGCGGCTCTCCCTGGAGCAAATCGGCCCAGCCCTGATCCGCGAACGTCTCACCACACCCGAAGAACTGACGGACTGTACGAAGCTTTTGGAAGGCGGAGAGTACACCGACCTCGCCCTCCTGACCCTGTCCACCTGGGGCCGACGCACCCGCCACTGACTCCCCATGAGCTGATTCCATCCTGAAATCCACAGGTCACGGGCGCCGGCGTGGTGCGGGGGCAGGGTGCTCGGGCAGGTCACGGGCTTGATCGTGCTCTGGTGATCGTCCGCCGGCGGGAGATCGCGGTGTCGATCGCCACGATCAGGGCACGCACGAGCCGCATGCGTCTTCTCCGGTGCTCAGCCGGAGCAGTCGGTAAGGCGATCCCGCGTTCGGGGTGGGAGACCCCGAACGCGTGGACGTCTGTGATCAGCGGCAGATCGTCACGGGTTGCGGAGCGACAGTGGCCACAAGCGCTCCTTCGTGGGGGCGACGCTGTCGCTGCCGCCGCCGAAAGGGTATCCAGTGGGCGGCTGGATGCGGTTGAACCGCCGGTGATTGGTCATGGTGTAAGCGCCGGAGGCGGTGAGTACCAGCCGGCCCAAGGGCCGGCATTCGGGGAAGCGCGGCACGGTGTGCCTGCCGTCGCCACGAATAGCGAAGATGTCGTCGCCGAGGGTGTGTTCCGCGAACAACCCGGGGAGATCGGGGCCGAAGTGGCCTGGCCATCGGAGGCGCGGTGGGCAGTACGCACGGCCGGCGCCAAGGCGCGAGGCCCCAGGCGCAGGCGTCGACATCACCACACGGTTGCCGACGTGCGGGTGGTGCCGCCGAGCCGAGCGGACCTCGGTGAGGAAGATCCGTGGATGGCGAGGATCGTGCCGACGGGCTCGAAATGCAGCCGAGGGAAAGTATATTCGAACTAAATTTCCATTAACGAACACAATGGCGATTTCCACTGCCCACCACCGAGGGCGGCCTCCCGGGCCTAAACTAATACAGCAATAAGGTCTATCGAATGTTCATAACATCCCGTAGTGTGTAGCAGCACGGCGAGGAGGCGTCGGCGCACTGCGGAGTGATCACGGGTGATGCGCACGGCTCGACCGTCGAGTTGTATTGGCGCCGCCCGCAGGGCTGCCGTGACGAGAAGACAGGTTTCGTCTCCAAATGACCTGAGCCGTTCGGGCAGAGAATTCGGTGTGAATTCTGGCGTGACGGCGTTCTCTCTTTGGGCCGCCCACTTCATGGCGGACTTTCAGACCTGGCGACCGGGAAAGGTATTGGCATGAGAACGTGGCATACAGATGCAGGTAAGCGGTGGTGACCGTGGATTTCCTGATTCGACCACAGAGCGAGAATTGCCGTCGGATCGCCGATGCCTCCGACCACTGCGTCGTGGGTCTGAGCCCGTTCAACGGCTACTACACACCATGCCGGGTGGAGGCGTTGGTCCAGTGGGCAGCCGGACATTTCACGAGGGTCGACGTTCTCGTTCCCGGATTCGAGGCGGCACATACCCTCACCGCTGCGGGCGTCAGGCCGCTGGAGGCAGTGGGGCGTGTGCGGCGAGCTGTGAACCAGCTCAGGAATCCCGCGGTGCTTGCGCTGTCGCGTGCCGGTGTGTCCACGCCGGAAAGGCGCGTCCATACCTGGACTCAGCTGATGAGCCGACCCGAGTACGCGGCGTTGCGTGAGCGGGCCAGAGCGGCATACCGAGTCGATCCCGCCCTCAGGGCGGCCTGCCGGGCGGTTGCCCGGGGAGCGGTCCAGTCCATCGCGGATACGGAGCCCGGTGAGGAGCAGATCGACGCCTGCGTCAGTTATCCGATCGCAGAGTTGCCGCTGATCGTGGACAGCCCGTCGATCTTTGACGTGGCTTCTTCGGTGTTCGTCTACCACCGGCGGATCGAGCTCGCCGCGGCCCTGCTCGCCGGTCCGGCGACCGGGCTGCGGTCAGCTGCACAACAGGGGTTCGTGGTGGCCGAGCCCGTACTGCCGGGTGGTTCGTGATGAGGCAGCTCAGGCAGCTCCCGATGCCGGCGAGGACACCGGAAGTACCGTTGAGGTTTCCCTTCGTGCTGGGCCCCCTGGGCACGCCTCCGCCCGTGATCCACTGGGCACGCCGACGGCAGCCGGTCTGCCCGGTCGAGCTTCCGGGCGGATCCTGGCTGTGGATGATCTCCCGCCGGGACGACATCCTGCGAGTATTCACCGACCCGGACCTCGTGCGCCTGAGCGATGCCGCTGAAGCACTTCCCCCTCCGGCCGGGATCAGCGGGGCAGCGCGCTCGCGGGCCGGGCAGCCGGGTGCCGAGTATTGCGCGACGTGGGCGGTGGAATCCCACCGGGCCTCGATCGTGAAACAGACGGGTCTCGTCCTGGACGCCATGGAAACCGGGAACAACCCTGCCGATCTGCTGGAACAACTGGCAGCGCCGCTAACAGCCGCCGTGTGCCGCGATGTCTTCGGGCTGTCATTCGATCCCCAGGAATTGCGGAACCTTCTGATCCAGGAAGAGCCGACAGGAAATTCGGCTGTCAGGCACCCGGTCCTGCACTCGCTCACAGAGCACCTCCGGGATGGCCCCGTCCGCGGTAATGCCGCCGGTACGCCCTTTAAAGCCCGCGAACAGCGGGAGGCCGACACTGAACCGTCGCACACCGTGGTGACAGGCTTGCTCGTCCGGTGCGCGAGGTCACTCTTCTCGGCATTGCTGACCGGACCGTTCACTCTCCTGCTCCACCCCAAACCGCTACGGGAGTGCCTGCGCGATCCAGTGCTGTGGCGGGCGGCAGCCGGGGAACTCCGCCGCTACCACCCGGGCACGGTGCTCGGCCCCACCCATATCGCGCTCAGAGACCTGGAACTACACGGCACCCTGATCAAGGCCCGAGACGCGGTATGCGCCTCGCCCCTCGGCGCGGCCTGGGACGAGGAGCACTACCCCACCCCGGCGAAATTCGACATCCATCGTCCGGACGCCGGGTCCACAGACCTTCGCACGGATCCTGGGCCCCTGGCAGACGACGCCCTCAGCAGGCTGGTTCTCACCATCGTCTGCCCCGCCCTGTTCGAGCGCTTCCCACAACTGCGCCTGGCCGTGTATGAACACGAGATTCCCTGGAGAAATGATCTGACGTTCATCCGTCCCGCCTGTCTGCCCGTGGCCTGGTGACGGCCAACCCGATGAGAGGAGAACACCATGCATCCGACTGCCCGCATCATCAGCGTCCTGTCCGACAAGTTCGCCCGGGACCCGTACGCCTGGTATCCCCAGCTGCGGGAGAACGACCCCGTCCACTACGAACCCGGCATCGGCGCCTACTTCCTGAGCCGGCACGAAGACGTTCGCCGGGTTCTGGCCGAGGACCAGATCTTCACCACCCAAGCCTTACGGGAACGGGCCGAGCCGGTCATGCGCGGTCGCGTCCTGGCACAGATGACCGGCGCCGAACACACCGCCAAACACCGGACAATGATCCGCGGATACACCGGGCCGATGCTGGAAGACCAGATCCCGCTCATCCGCCGCAACGTGGAGCAGCTCATCCGCCCCCATCTGCGGCGCGGCCGGTTCGACCTGGTGAAGGACTTCGGACAGCAGCTGGCGATCTGGGTCGCGCTGGACAGTCTTGGACTGCCCAAGGACAACTGGCGGAATGTGCACTCCTGGTTCCAGGGCGTGGCCGAATTCGTGACGAGCGTCACTCTGACCGAGGAGCGATACCGGCATTGCGTCCAGTGCGCCCGCCGGCTGGAGGACTATCTGCGGCCCTTCATCGAGGAACGGCGCGAGAACCCCGGCCAGGATGTGATCTCGCTGATGTGCCACACGGAGTACGAGAGCGGGAGGATGAGCCTGCACGAGGTCACCGCTCTGTGCCACAACGTGCTCCTCGCCGCGACCGAACCGGCGGACAAGACACTGGCCCTGCTGTTCCGGCATCTGATCACCCACCCCGATCAGATGGCCCTGGTCCGCGGCGATCCCGGACTGGTGACCAACGCCATCGCGGAGACGCTCCGCTACACACCGCCCGTGCAACTGATCCCCCGCAGGACAGCGGAGAACGTCGAGATCTCCGGCGTCGCCATACCCGCCGAGACCATGGTCTGGTGCATGCTCGCCGCCGCCAACCGCGACCCGCGTGTCTTCGAACGGCCCGACACCTTCGACCTCCAGCGCACCGACCTCGGTCCCGAACGGTCCTTCACCGCCGCCGCTACCCACTTCGGGTTCGGCGCGGGCATGCACTCGTGCGTCGGGGCCGCATTCGCGCGCAGGGAACTGGAGACGGTCGTGACGATGCTGCTGGCCCTCATGGAGAACATCGGCTTCCCCGAGGACGCCTCCTACGAAGAGACCGGCTTCTACTCCCGCGGCCCCGAATCACTCACCCTCACATTCGATCCCACCGCGGAAGGACGGCTCCTGGCTGCCTGAACCACCAGAAAGGGGAAACCGCATACAGCCGGCTGCGACCTCCTCCGCATCACGATGACGGAGGACCGGAAAGGGGACATGCCGTGGACAGTAATCGCCACCACACATCTGTTCTGATTGCCGGAGGAGGACCTGCCGGACTGGTCCTGGCGGTGGAACTGGCCCGTCGGCACGTCGACTTCCGGATCATCGACGCCGGCGCGGGTCCCTTTCCGGGATCACGGGGCAAGGGTCTCCAGCCGCGCACCCTGGAGATCTTCGACGACCTCGGAATCATCGACTCAGTACAGGCGGAGGGAGCGCCGCTGCCGCCGATGGTGGCCTGGGAGGAGGGAAGGATCGTCAGGGAGTGGGACGTCATCGCCCGTGGCGAGCCCACTGGGGCCACGCCCTATGCCGAGCCCCTGATGCTTCCTCAGTCGCGCACCCAGGAACTGCTTCGCGAGCGACTGCTGAATCTGGGCCACCGTGTCGAGTTCGGAGCGCGGCTCGACGGATTCTCCCAGGACGAGGCCGGCGTGCTGGCCCAGGTTGTCCGGACCGACGGAGGTACGCGGGAGATCGCGGCCGACTACCTGGTCGGGGCAGACGGGGGCGGCAGCACCGTACGGAAAATCCTGGGTGTGAGGTTCGACCGCGAAGACGTGGACACCCGGCCGCTGCTCGTGGCCGATGCCGATATTCCCGGACTGGACCGCGAGCACTGGCACACCTGGGGTGACGCGGTCGGCATCATGACCGCGATCTGTCCCGTCGCCAGAACGGACTACTTCCAGGTCATCGCACGGTTCGCGACGGGAACCCCCGACCCCGCTCCCGAGCGGGTCCGCGAACTGGTGGCCGCCCGCACGGGAGTGCGGGTGCGGAAGGTGCTGTGGTCATCGGTCTTCCGGGCACGAGCAGCGCTGGCGGAGCACTTCCGGGTCGGCCGGGTGTTCCTGGCCGGTGACTCCGCGCATGTTCATTCCCCGGCGGGCGGCCAGGGCATCAACGCGAGCATCCAGGACGCCTACAACCTGGGATGGAAACTGGCGCTCGCGGCAACCGGCCAGGCAGCACCCTCGCTCCTGGACTCCTACGAGGCGGAGCGCCGGCCCGCTGCGGCGGAGGTGCTGGGAGTGAGCACTCGCATCCACCAAGGGGCGGGTCGGGTCAGGGAGCTGGCCGCGCGCCGTGACCGCACCACGCACCATCTGGCACTCGGATACCGGGGTATTCCACCCAACGCGGAGATGCGCCCCGCTCTCGTCGAGGAAGCCCTCCACGCGGGGGACCGCGCTCCGGATGCCCCTTGTACCGACCGTGGCGGAGCCCCGGTACGTCTCTTCGATCTCTTCCGCGGACCCCACTTCACCCTTCTTTCCTTCGGAAGTCCGCCCATCCAGCCTGTCAGCGCCCGGGGTCCCGCGGTGATCCGCGTGGTGCGCGTCGGCCACGACGTCTCGGACCCCGCGGGGTTCGCCTCCCGCGCGTACGCACCGCACGGCCTGTTCCTCGTACGACCGGACGGATACATCTCGCTGGCCACCGAGACTCCAAGTGAGGTGACCAGTCATCTTCGCTCACTCGGCATACATGTCGGATGACCGGCGGGACCCTGATCTGGGCTGCTCGTGCTCGCGTCGGCGGCCCTGCACCGCTCGTCGGGCCCGGAGGAACCAGAGAGGCAGACCATGACCGACCCGGACCGTCCGCAACCCGCCCCCTACGTTCTGGATTCAGCCGCCCGAGCGGATCTCGAATTCGACCGCCTGCGCACGATCGAGCAGGTCTACGACCCCGGAACCGAGGAGATCCTCACCCGGGTGAACCCGGCACCCGGGTGGTCATGCCTCGAAGTCGGCGCGGGAGCGGGCAGTATCGCCCGTCTCCTGGCATCTCTCGCCGGAGAGACCGGAAGAGTGGTGGCAACCGACAGCGATCCGCGATTTCTGAGGAACATCGCACATCCCGGGGTCGAAGTGATCGAACACGACATCACCGCAGGCCCTCTGCCACCAGGTTCCTGGGATCTGATCCACGCCAGATCCGTACTGGAGCATCTGCCGGACCCCGAATCCGTCCTGGCCCGGCTGATCCCCTCGCTGGCACCACACGGGCAGCTCTTCGCCGAAGCGATCGACGTCAGTCGCGAGACACTCGCCATCGCCGCCAAACACGCCCCGGACAGAAGAGCGGCCACAGCCTTCCTGGAGTTCGCAACCGCGGTGCACCGGCTGATGACACTCGCCGGAGCACACCCCGAACTCGGCAGCACCCTCCCGGTGCTCCTCGCCGCCCAGGGTCTGGAGGGCATCACCCACCAGCGGCGACACCCCCTCGTCTCCGGTGGAAAACGCGGCTTCTACGCGCTCACGCTCGCCCGCCTCGCACCGTCGTTCCAGGACCACGGTCTGCTCGACACCGCCGATCGACGGCTCTCCTCCCTGTTCGACGACCCGTCCATGGTCTTCCCCGCACTCCCCATCGGCGCTGCCCATGGACACACCCCCGCGGTCGGACGGCGACAGCGGAGAACCTGAAGAGCCGGTCCGCCAGGAAGGGCGGAGAGCGCCCATCCGAACGGAACAACACGCAAACGGAACACCGAGAGAGGCGAAGCCGATGAGTGAAGTAACGGTTGTGGGCCGGGTCGTCGCCAGGGCGGGCAAGGAGGCAGAACTCGCACAACTGCTCCAGGCGGTCATCGAACCCACCCGGAACGAGGAGGGAAGCCTGCACTACTCCATCCAGCAGAGCATCGAAACCCCGGAGGAATTCATCGCCATCGAGCGGTGGCGACACACCGAAGACCTCCAGCGCCACTTCCGAAGCGCGCACTCCCAGCACCTCGCCGCCGCGGTGGAATCACTCCTGGCGGAACCGATCAAGATCACAACTTACCGGGAGCTGACATGAGATGAGAGTCCCCACGAGGGCGACCGCTAACCCCACGGAGACTGCACGGACAAGACCTGAGGCCAGGCCCCATGTCCAGCGCAGACTCCGAGCTGCCGTCTCCAGCACCCGGGACCAGCCTGGGAAGCCCTCCTGGGGAACACCCTGGGCTTCACCCTCGCCCCGCCGCGCTGGAAGCCACCACACCCGAGACCTACCTGGCCATCAATCCGGACGACCTGCTCCGCCGCTGAGCCGGCCAACCAGGACCACCACCCTCTCGGGCGATGACGGCGGAACATAGCCGTGGTTCCCCGGTTCGCGAAACCGGAGAACCACTGGACCATTGATTACTCCACTGCCACGCCCTGCCCACACCGTCGAGAGGCACCAGAACGACCACCCCACCCACAACTTCACACCAGACCCCAGCGGAGCCCGTCACACGCACACGGGATCGAGCCCTCCTACGCCGCGGCGCAGCTGAGGCGGAACAGATCCTGAGCCCGCTCCAAGTCCCGCTCCGTGCGAAGCTGGACTTCCAGGTCACCGGTTCCGTGGTGGCCGAGTCCTGTCACGTCCCGGGTGAAGCCGGGGACGAGATCAACCGTGCCCGGGTCGGCCTTCAGGTAGACGAGGAGCTTGGCCTGCTGGGGCGGGCAGAGGCAGGCGAAGTTCCGCAGCCGCTGATAGGCCCGGTACTGCTTGCGCTGCACGGGAACGATGTCGTCTCCGAGCCCGAGCAGCGCCTCGTCGACCGCGGCGGCCAGCTCCGTCATCGCCCCGCCCGCCGTACGCTCGCTCCGGCCCCCGGCCGCGCGCAGGCGGGAGGCCATCCGGGAAGCAGCGGCGTGTCCGGTGACGGAGGCCACCGTTTCCAGCCCGATGTGGTGATCGCCGTAGAAGCGGTAGCGCACGAGATCGATGCTGCGGCGGTGCTCGCGTACGGCGTGGACGTCATAGCGGGTGAAGTCACCGGCCACACAGATCAGCCTTGGCGCGCTCCACAGGACCCCGGCCGCAGCCTCGGCGCCGAGCCGGTCACGCACCAGTCGCTGGAACTCGTCCCGGTGGTCCATCAGCCAGGACAGATAGAACAGCCCCTGGTGGATCACCCCGGCGTCAGTCGCCCGCTTGTACTCAACTTTACCGACCGCAGGAGCTCGGATACCGGCTCTGAACTGCGATGATCCATAGACTACATGTCCGTCACGGTGACGGATGCACTTCTCTGTAGCTCGTCTGAGTGGTGTCGCGGTAGAGCCCGGCGGCGGTGGAGTCGCGGTGTGACAACGCAACGTAGTTACTGACTTCGGCTTGTCAGGGTGAGGTTGGGGTGTCGAGGGTGAGGCCGGTGCCGGCTATGAAGCCGTCGATGGTGTCGGGCCGGTACTGCAGTCGTTTGAGGCGGTTGCGGACGAGGGTTTCGAGTCGGTCGAGGGCGACCACGGCGAGGCTGCGCTTGACGTGTGCCCAGACCCATTCGACGGGGTTGAGGTCGGGTGAGTAGGCGGGTAGGAGGAAGACCGTCAGCCAGGTGCGCTGGGCGATCAACTCGCGCATGGCGTGGGAGGCGTGGGTGTTGAGGCGGTCCCAGACCAGCACGATCGGTGCCTTGACGAGGTGGTGGACACCGTCGACCAGGGCGATGAAGTCGCGCTCGCCCATGCTGCGGCGCTGACCCCTGCCTGCGGGGTGCGTGCGCAGGCGGTGGCACAGCCGGGTGCGCGAGCCGGGCCGCATGGCGATCAGCTCGGCCACCGACAGGCGTCCCGAGCGGCGGCCGCTGACGGTCACGACCGGTGTGCGGCCCCGTCGGCCCCAGGTGCGGCCTTTGGGCGGTCGGCGGGTGAACCCTGCTTCGTCCTCGAAGCAGATGTAGCCCCCGCAGGCCGCCCGGGCGCTTTTACCTCCGCCCACGTCACCTTCTTCCACGCGGTGACGGCCTGCTCGTCCCGCTCGGCCACCCTGCGTACGGGGACCTGCGGGCTGAAGCCGAGCCGGTGCATCAGCCTCGTGGCGCCCGAGACGCTGTACGAGACGTGGAACTTCCGCCCGATCAGCGTGGCCACTCTGGCCGCGGTCCACACCTGGTCCTCCACCCAGCCGTGTGCGGCCGGGCCCTGCTCCAGGTACGCGGCGAGCTTCTCCAGGCAACGCGGAGACAACCGGCACCGCGCCCCACCCAGGCCGCGAGAGGCCAGCGCCTGGACACCGCCCTCGCGCCACAACTGGTGCCACTGGTAGGCCGACTTCGGACTCACCCGCAGACGTCGGGCCACCTCTGCCGGCTTGACCTCCTGCTCGAACAGCTCGGCCGCCTGCACCCGCACCGACTCCCGGCGCAGCCGTCCCGTGGCGGTCAGCCCGCCCCCATCCGCATATCTCACACACCATCGGATACAGCCACCACAACGAGCCCGTCAGGCAAACCATGACAGTTCACCCTGACGAGCCGAAGTCAGTATCTACCAAGATCGTCCGGGTTTGCCGATGGCCTTGAGGGTCTCCGGGCGTTTGACGGTCTTGCCAACGTCGTAGCGGGGTGCGCGGTGTTTGTTCTTGGCGCCTGGTGACCGTCCGGGACGCGTGCCTCTGGGTTTGGGAATACGGGTCGGGCAGATGAGGTGGGGGCGGATGTTCCTGAATCCCCGGCGGACCCGGGCCGGGGTGAGCCGTTCGGAGGCGGCCGGCTTCTCCCAGGGTCGGCGCAGGTCCGCGGCGAGGGGGCGGGCGAGGCGGAGCTGGGTGTGAGTGACGATCAGGATCCAGGTCCAGCGGTCCGCGGCCTCGGGAGTACGGAGTTTCGGGGTGGTCCAGCCGAGGGTCTGCTTCGCGAAGCAGAAGGTGTGCTCCAGGTCAAAGCGGCGGAGAAATGCCTGCCAGAAGCGGTCCACGTCATCCGGTGTGGCGCCGGTCTCGGAGGACCACAGCCACACCGGCGGGGCCTCTCGTTCCTTCGACAGGTGTTCGACCTTTACCCGGATCAACGCTCGCTCTACCAGAGGTAGTTCACCGTCGTGGTCGAGCCAGGAGGAGCGGTGGGTGAGCCGGGGGCGGACCCGGTCCCACACCTGGGTCTCGGCCTTGCCGTAGTTGATGGTGTCGGTGACTGTGGTGATCGCGGGCTCGGGCCAGGTCTCCGGTTTGGCGAAGCGGAATTCCGGGCCGTGCTTGGGCGGTCGGCCGTTGACGCCGTGCATCCTCGGTGGTTTCGGCAGGCGCATCACGCGGTCGGAGCGGACCCGGCCCACCGACTCGACCGGCAGATCACGCAGGACCCAGGCCAGGCGGGTGACGTCGTAGCGGGCGTCGTTGACGATCACGATGTGCGGGCCTCCGGCCTGCCACTGGCCCGCGGTGATGAGTCGCTCCACGACACCCCGCAACTGGGCGGCGGTGACCGCGGTCGCGTCGTCCGCCGGACCGAGCCGAACCGCGTCCAGAATCGCGGTCCAGGACGTGGCCCCCGGCTCCAGCGCGGCCACGAAGGAGTAGGGCCAGCCCGGAATGAACTGCGAAGCCGTCTTCGCCCGGCCGTAGACGTGGCAGAACAGCCGCTCCGCCGAGCACGGCGCGTCCGAACGAAGCCACGGCGACACATCGACCGCCAGGACCAGGCGCCCGCCGTCGAAGCGCGGCAGCGACAGCCTGGCCAGCACCGTCCGCAGCCGGACGACGTCGATCCGGCCTTGGTTCAGGCCGCCGTACATCGCTCCGTGCCCACGCCGGTGCTCGGGCAGCAGTGTCAGGTCCACCGGGACTTCACCGCACCGTCCGCACACAGCACCGCGTCGGCGAGTTCGAACAACTCGTCACGCCGGGCGGTCAGACACTCGTAGAACTCTCCCCGGAAACGTGACGCTTCCGCGAACGCTTCCCGCCGCACAGCATCAGGCAGCAGACTCACCCTCGCGGCCTTCGTCGTGGTCACGTGCACCTTGGTCGGAGCACAGGATCAGACGAAGGCCGCCTTCATGTCCGGCGAATCCCCAAGTGAGCGACCCCGTTCGAGACGCCGTTCGAGGACCGAAGAAAAAGAACAAGCTCATTGTCCGCCGAGATCTCCGAGCAGGCCCCGGGCGGTGCCTGGGGCCTCTGGCGCGACTGCCGCAACGGCGGCTGCGCCGGGGGCTGACCGCCGGCGGGCCCCGCGTGACGGAGCCGGGGAACGAGGCCCGGGGGCCGGACGCCGCCACCGTTGCCGCCGTCCGGCCGCCTGGCCACCGCCTCCGACCTGTCGGGGCACCGCTGGAAGGAGACCGGGGGGTACGCCCAGCCGCGCCGCCTCGGTGTGGTCGACGACTGCGCGGGCCGTCAGGTCGGGCGGGCCCGACGCCGGGCGATCGGCATGCGGGAGGACCGCACCGGTCCGTTCGCCGGCGGCCGGCCGGCCTGGGCACCGGATCCGTTCTGGCTGCCGCTGCTGCTGCCGCTGCTGCCGCCGCTGCCGCCCAGCGCTGACGGGGCGGTCCTGGCGGCGACCCCGTACCGGCCGTGACGAGCAGCGCGCTCGCGGGCGGTGACCACCTGAGGAATCCCTTGGACCGGCGCGGGGGCGGCCGACGAGCCGAGCCGATCGGCCACGAGCTGAGCCGACGGCCGCGAGCCGTCGCCCGGCGGGTGGACACGTCGGTCCACCCGCCGGGCTCGCCGACCCCCGGTTCTGCGCCGGTCCGGGTGTCGTGGTCGATCGGGCCCGTGCGTGGACGGGGGCGGGGTGTGTGCTCAGCCGGCCGCGCGGTAGGCCGTACCCACCCGGTTGGGGGTCGCCCGGTTGTAGAGACCGGTGCCGCCACGGTCCGCGGAGAGGGTGAACCACGCGTAGCGCTCGACGAAGGGAAGTCCCTGGAGCATGGCGGTCGACTTCGTCACGAACGCGGCCTGCTGTTCCGGTGTCGGATACTTCGGGGTGCCGCTGGAGAAGTCGATCAGGGCGTACTCGGTGAGCCAGATCGGCTTCTTGTAGCGGTTGTACACGGCCTGGAGGTAGTTGCGCAGTTGACCGGTCGCGGCGTCGGCGCGGAAGTCCGAGCCGTACCAGTGCAGGGGGATGAAGTCGACCTTGTCGTGACGGGCGGCGGCGCCCTTCATGAACTGGTCGAGCCAGCCGCCCGCGACGTCGCCGCCGCCCGCCACCGCGGGTGCCCCCAGACGCATCCCGGTCGACTGGAGCCGGGGCCACAGGTCGAGGGCCCTGGTCACGCTCATGTTGGCCTGCGCCGGCAGGTCGGGTTCGTTGAAGCCGAGCAGGGTCGTGCCCTCCTGCCTGGCCGTTCGCAGTTGTGCGTCGGTCACCGAGCCCGCGCCCCAGATCATGGGGACGAACTCGACGCCGGCCGGCGGCTTGATCTGCTGGCGGTCCGAGGCCCAGGTGTAGAACCAGCCGGCCCTGGAGTCGGCCAGCGCCTTGGTGACGTCGGTGAAGTTCCAGGCGCTCACGCCCTTCTTCTTCGCCGGGGCGGCGGTCGCGTCGGCCGCACTGCCGACGGTGAGGCAGGTGAGCACCGCGAGCAGGGCGGTGAACAGGCGCATTCGACGTGGCAAGGCGTTCCTCTCTTCGGTCACGCGGTCGTGACGGGGGCCGCGGCGGCCCTGGAGTCCGGGGGCCGGGGTCCGGGGCGGGTGGCTCACGCGGTGGGGCCGAAGGTGACGGTGAAGCCGCTGCAGCGGCTGCACTGCTGCATCACCTTGTTGCCCGGCACCTGGTCCTGCTTGGACCACGTGTAGGCCTTGGGACACTTCGCGCTGAGCGCGCGGCTGTAGCTGCTGGGGGTGTCCCGGCTGGGGTTGGTGCACAGCATCGGCTTGCCGTCCGGCCCGCGCGTCAGGTCGGCGGGCGGGCAGTAGGGCAGCAGGTTCGCCGCGCAGCCCCGCGTGTCGCAGCCCCCGCCGGCCGGGATCGTGGCGTTCACCGGAGTGATCGTGATCGGCAGCGAGAACGCGTTCACGTAGCTCACGTCGTACCAGGGGGCGGCGCCGTCCTTGGCGTCGAAGTTGAACTCCGCGAGGCTGGCGGGTTGTTCGCCCGTCGTGCAGTGGTCGGCGGCCGGGCCGCAGTCGGCCACCCGGCAGTGGAAGGTGCTGCCAAGGGCCCCGCCGCATCCCTGGCGTGCGAAGAACTTCCCACGCCAGTGGAACGGGGCGGCCGTCTCGGGGATCGTCACCGTCGCCGACTGGCCGGGAGCCAGGACCGGCAGCCGGGTGAACTGCTTCGACCCGTCGGCGTTGACGCCGTTTCCGATCCACAGCTTCTGCGACGAGTGGTTCACGAACGTCACCGTGTGGTTGACCGCGGCGGCCGCAACCGGCGCGGTGCGGGTCGGCGCCGCCGCACCCGTGACGGTCGCGCCCGTCGCCGCGCCCGCACCCGTGACGGTCGCACCCGTGACGGTCGCGCCCATCGCCGCGCCCGCGTTCGGCAGTACCACGGTCAGTGCGGTGGCGGCCGCCGCGACGAACAGCCTGGTCAGGAATCCGCGCATGACTTCTCCGTTCCGCTCAGCAGGTCAGGTTGGTGCCGGGGTAGGCGCTCATCGCGCCGACCAGTGCGTCGTAGGTGTAGAACCGGTCCCTGTTCGGGAACATCCGGTCGAACTGGGCCTTGCCCATGACGAAGCCGGCCCGGTCCGCCGCCGTCGCGTGTGCCGGTCCGGCCGTCGACAGGCCGGTGGCGTGGGCGGAGGCGGGCAGGGCGATCGCCGATACGGCCGCCGCCGCGGCGGCGATCCTCAAGGCCGTGCGTCGAAGGGACACGCGGGGCCTTCCTCCCGTTGCGGAATGCGGGACATCGGGTCCGCCGGTCTTCTGGTGCCACCGGCGGGTGTGGTCGGGCCGTTCGGGCCGGCTTGGCCGGCGCCGCGGTGGTGTGTCAGGAGCAGGTCTTGTCCGGGTGGTCATGGGTGATGGCGCAGATCATCGCCTTTGCCCGGCCGTTGTTCGGATACCTGAGCTGAAGCTCGTCCTCGAAGTCCTTCCACTGGCGTGCGATGTCCTTGACGGCGAGGTCGTAGGCGTGGTCGAAGTTGTGGGCGACGACCGAGCGCGGACTGTCCTTCGTGTCCTTGTTCAGGACCCCGTCATGAGTGACGCGACCCGTGCAGTTGGAAACCGTCCCGCTGTGGTCGCGGTCCGGATAGCAGCCCGTCGCCAGGTCGTGAGGGATGTGGCCAGTGGCGTCCTTGACCCAGTCCGCCCTGCTCATGGAGCTGTAACGGCCGATGGAGAAGAACACGGGCAGGTCGGTGCGCCCCAGGCCGGGGGGGTTCTTGACACCGATGGCTCCCGGGCCGGCCTGGTCGACCCAGTTGCTGTGGGCGTAGAAGTCCTCGATCTGATGCCAGCCGCGGCCCAGGTCCTCCAGCACCTCGCACTTCGCCCGTCCCGGTCGGTCGTTCCACGAGCAAGCCGGGGAGATGGAGGTCTGGGTGGCGATGACGCGCCCGTTCGCGTCGACCAGCCGGTCCGCGGCGGCGACGGCCCTCCTGACGTGGTCGATGGAGCCCTCGACGCAGTCGATGATCTCGGCGTTGGCCTGCTCGCGGGTGCGGGGGTAGCGGCTGTCGTACCTGGGGTCGAGGTAGTCGGCGTTGTCGCAGTGGAGCTTGCCGATGCCGAAGTACTCGCCGTGGTCGTTGGCGACGATCGCGCCCGAGTTCCCGTCCGCCATCGCCGTCAGCGAGTTCTGGTGCCAGCCCCCCGGCCCCAGGGCGGCCCGGGTGATCTTCTCGTGGTTCCCCCCGCTGAAGGCGTGCGCCGGTGTCGCGGCACCGAGGACGACGGCACACGCCATCGCGGCGCACGCGGCGCCGGAAGCGCGCAGGCGCTGCCGGCGGGAAACGGAGAGGGGATTCATGAGGTCTCCAGTCGCACGATGGACGTCTTCGGCAGGTGTGCGTCCGGGCATGGAGTCCCGTCCGTACTGCGCAGGCCATGGCGGACCCATGGCGGCGCTTGGTGACGAAGCGTCACCGAGCCTGCACCCGTACGTTAGCCGCCGTGCCCGCAGCCCGACAGACCGCCAGTGCCACACGGGCCTCCGGCCGCGCATCGCGGTGTCCCCGTGCCACGAGGCCCAGGCGCCCGGCCCCGTTCACGGGAACGGGCAGCACAGCCTCCCGGCCCCCTTCCGGCCTGGGCTTGTCCACCCGTGGCCCGCCCCCGCACCAAACAGAGCAGGGATTCTGCAGAGTCCCCTCTGCAAGCAGAACGTCAATTCTTCTTGACGGAGGGCGCGGTGCCACGGCTCACCGACGCACGCAAGGAACTCCGGCGCACCCAGATCACCGAGGCCGCCGTAGGCTGCTTCAGCCGCGACGGCCTGGAGCGGACCTCGATCGCCGACATCACGGCCGAGTCCGGCCTCTCGACCGGCTCGATCTACGCCCACTACCGCAGCAAGGACGACCTGGTCCGGGCCTCCGCCCACGCGCTGCTCGCCAAACGCGCTGAAGCCCTCGGCCAGTACGCCGCGAGCGACAGCCCGCCCGACCCCGACGAACTGCTCGCCCGCCTGATCGCCACGATCGACCCCGCCGAGGCCCGGGTCGGCGTGCAGACCTGGGGCGAGGCGACCACCAACCCGGCCATCCGCGCCATCGTCGCCGACACGGTCGACCGGATGCGCGCCATGGTGCTCGACTGCGTCACAGCCCACCTGGCCAAGGTCGAAGACCTCGCCCCGGCCGCGACGACCGGCTGACCAGCGCGGAGAAGGAGGAACTGCGGTCCGCCGCGGCGGTGACTGTGGTGACGGCCTTGAGGACTTCGGGGGCGGTGAGGTGGACGGGTGTTGACCGGTCGGGTGGTGTGCTGGTCGAGCGGGGTGAGCCGGTTGGTGGTGGTGCCGGTGAACGGGTCGAAGTCGCCGTCCGCGGTCAGCAGGTTCGGGGGCGTACGCGGTGATGCGGAAGTGCTCCTCGGCCGGGCGCGGGAGCGTGTGGGTCCGGCGGTAGGTCGTGCCGGCCCCGATCGGTCCCGGGGAGGCCTGCTCGGTGGTGTCGAGTGCGTAGTTCCAGCGCGGGAGGTTTCGGGCCGTGCGAGGTGGCCGTGCGAGGTGGGCGTGCGGGGTGGGCGAGGACCTCGGTGGCGGGCGCGTCGACGGTCGGGGTGTTCTCGAATCGCATGGTCGTTCCTTCCCCGGCGCGCGGTCGGCCGGTCCTGTGCGGCCGTGCGGTCCCGTACGGGCCGTGGCGTCGGTCGGGGGCGGGGTGTCAGTCGAGGGCGAGGCGTTTGTTGAGGGCCTCGCCCGAGGGCAGGGGGTCGATGAAGTTGTGCAGGAACGTGAGCATCGCGTCGGTGTCCAGGCCCTGACAGACGGTGTCCATCGCGGCGTAGAGGGACTCCTCGATCCCGGCGACGGCGGTGGCCAGGCGTTCGCCCTCGGGGGTGAGGCTGAGCTGGAGGTAGCGGCGGTCCGCGGCGTCGGTGCGGCGCTCGACCAGCCCGGCCGCGACGACGCGTTCGACCAGCCGGCTGGGGTTGGTGCCGCTCTCGCACACCAGGAGTTGCCCGAGCCCGTTGAGGCTCAAGGTGCCGTGCTGCTGGAGCAGGCGCAGCACCTCGGCCTGTGACGGGGTGATGCCGTGCGGTTTGAGGGCCTGGATCAGCAGCCGGTTGCCTTCGCGCTGGGCCGCCAGGATCGCGAACCGCAGGTGTTCGGCCTTACGCATCGGCGTCTCGCCGGGTGGTCGGCACGGTGGCGAGGAAGTCGTTGACCGCGGCGGCGTAGGTGGCCGGGTGGGAGAAGCGGAACATGTGGCCGGTGCGCGGCAGCACGACCTCCCGGGCGTCGGGGATGCCCGCGAGCATGACCTTGGAGGCGTTCTCGCCGATCAGTACGTCGTGGGAGGGGGTCAGGATCAGGGCCGGGACCTGGACCCGGCCCAGCGCGTCGACGTAGTCGGCGGTGAGGACGGCCCGCAGGCGGGCGCCGAAGGAGACGGCGGGGGTGTTGGCGAGGAACAGTTCGCGGCTGCGCGCCTGGCTCCAGGGCACCTGGCCCTCGCCGTCGAACGGGGAGGTGAGGCGGTGGGCGTGGGCGCGCAGTGTCAGCTGCCGGTAGAGCGGCCCGCGGGCCCTGCCGATCGCCTGCATCAGGGCCTTCCACGGCTTCGAGTCGACCGGGTTGGCCGCGAAGCCGCCGGACGCGACCAGGGCGCGCAGGCCCCGCGGGCGGCGGGTCGCCAGTGCGAGGGCGATGTTCGCGCCGAAGGAGTCGCCGACCAGCACGTAGTCGTCCAGGTCCGCGATCGCGCTCTCGACGTGGTCGGCGTAGCGCTCGATGTCGTCGACGCCCTCGGGCAGGCGCAGCGTCCGTTTGGGTGCCTCGCCGTAGGGGGCCAGTTGCTCGGCGCTCCACGGGGCGCCGGAGAAGCAGGGGATGAAGACGAGGGTCGGATTCTTCTCTGAAGTGCTCATATCAGACACATTACACGACACATGTGTCGTGGCATATGTGGTCCAGGTCATCTTCCTGGTCTGTTTTCCCTGGACTCGCCCGGCCTCGGGAGCAGTGCGAGCCTCCCTGGCACGCGGAAGGCGGTCACCAGACCGCGGGGCGCCTCGAAGGCACCGATCCAGCGTCCTTCGGCGCCGTCGCCGCGATCATCGCCACGGCCCCGGTCGGCTGCCCGCGCGGCACCACCCGCTCCCTGGTCTCTCGGGGGGTCCGACACCGGGACCATCGCGCCCGACCCGCCGGCCGCATCGTCCGGTCGGCCACCGGGGGTGCCGGGACACGGTCGCGGCGCGGACGGCGGCGGGACGGCGGTCTTCTTCCGATGGAGCCACTGGAGTTGCATGTCGGTCAGTTCTGCAGGGAGCACCACCGAGGGACAGGGGGGTGTCCGGGAACGCTGTCGGAGGCCTCGATCGCGCAGGGCCTGGCGTACGGGGGCTGGCGGACGGCGTCGTTCGTGGTCTGGCTCGTGGTCCTGGCCCTCGGCCGGATGTCACAGCCGCTGTACGAGGCGACGGCCGCGGTCCTGCGCTACCGGATGCGCCACACCATCTACCTGACGATGCTTTCGTCGGCCTACCCCGAGCGCCTGTTCGGCGAGGAGCCGGGCAGCGAACCGGAGGGCCCGGCGTCGGGCACCCGTCCGCTGGTCCTGGTCGGTGCCGGGCGCGGCCTGCTCGTCCTCTTCCTCCTGCTCGGCCTGGCCTCCTGGGCGACGGGGTCGGTCGCCGCCTCGGTGAACTCGGACGACGACGGCAACGACGAGTTCGTCAACCCCACCCAGCGCGTCCTCGCGCCCCTCGTCCCGGGCCCCGCCGACCGCGTGCCACGGGGCCCGCCCGCGACGGCTCCGCCGAGGGACGGCCCCCCGTGGGGGGCCGGTCACAGGGGCACGGCCTCCTGTGACCGGCCGGTGGTTCAGTTGATGTGGAGCGTCGTGATGGTGCCGTAGTTCTTGGTGATGGCCTGGTTCTTGCCGAAGGTGTGGCGGTAGAGGGAGCCGTCGCCGGGCTCGTACTCGAAGTACCCGGCGTTGTTGCCGCTGCTGAAACTCGTGACCGACCTCTGGTCGATCCAGATGTCGCCGGCGTTCGCGAAGCACCTCCTGAAACCGGTGCCGTTGTCGTTGGTGATGCCGATGGTGAAGTAGTCGCTGGCGAACAGGCATTCGGCGAAGTTGACTTCGTTGGTCGCGTGGGCGGGCACGGTGCCGACGGCCAGAGCCATCATGGCGACCCCGGCGGCCACGGCGATTCGTCGCTTCAGCATGACGCAAACTCCCTGGTGTGTGAGGTGGGGCATGCGAGTCGAACTGAAGGGACACTAACAAGAGGTGTTCAGGTCACAACCTGGTGTAACGATTTTCGGACATCATTCCATTTCCCGGGACTTTTGCCGGACTTTGCTGAGCTGAATTCCGCACCTGTCACACCTGTCGCACCTGTCGCACCTGTCACCTGTCACGCGGACCCGCATGGCCGTCCGGGCCGCGCCGATCCCTCGGCGCGGGGTGCGGGTCGCGTGTCGGGGGCCTGGTCCTTTGTCTGGCCACCGGAGCTGATCCTGCCGACACCGGATGAAGGGGAGGACCCGCCCGCACGACCACCCGGTCGGACTCTCGCACCCTGCGGTGTCCCACCGTCGCCGGACGCCGCGCCGCCGCCACGCTTCCGGCCCGGACCGAACCCGCCGCGCTGCGCCCGGACCACCGGAGGACACCGGCGGCGTACTGCGAGCACGTGCTCGACGTCGCCGTCAGTGCTGGCCTCGTCCTGGCGGAGAACACGGGCGAGAAGGTCCCGGCCGAGGAGCAGACGGCCCGATGACCGTCGCGCTCGACAAAGCCGCCGCCCAGACCGGGCGTCTTCGTTCGGGCCGGCCGGGTAGGTGTCCCGCGTCGATGTGATCAGCTAGGTGGATGGGGGTGGCCTGCGGGGCCGTGCCGCTTTCGGCCGCTGGTTTTGTTCTGCTGTCGGAAGTTTCGGGCGCTGACCGGGGCGGCGCTGTTGCGGCTGTGCGGGCGGGAGCGCCTGCACGACCTGCTCCTCCAGGAAGGCGGCGGCGGGCCGTTGCGTATACGGACCTGCTCGCCGTGCTGCGCCCGGGCGCGTGGATCGTGAGCGATCGCCTGGTACGCGCGGGTCGTGTGGCCCACCTGCCCGCGCACCGTCAGTCCCCTCTGACGTGCGGGGATCCCCCGTATGTTGACCGTGGAGCAGGGCTGGCTGGACGGGACCGACTCGGGGCTGTTCGTGCTGTGTCCCGAGACGGTCGCCGAGGGGTGGACGGGCTGCGACGAGGCCTTGTTGGAGGCCGCTGCGGACTACGCGGCCGCCTACCCGGTGCCCGGGCACGGGGACGTGCTGGTGTTGGGCGGGGAGCCGCTGCTGGTCGGGTGGCCGGCCGAGGAGCGGGTGTTCGTCAGGCCGCTCCACTTCGACTGCGCGGACGACGTCCGGCCGCTGGTGCGCGAGGCGCTGCGGTCGGGGGTGTGGGAGGACGGGCCGTTCCTCGACCTGACCGCCGGGCGGTACCTGCTCACGGACGTCTTCTACGACGGTGAGCCGTCCTCGAGCGCGGCGAGTACCTGACCGTCGAGCTCCCGCCCGGGCGCTACCTGGTCCAGTCGCTGAAGGCCGAGCCCGACAGGCGGGCGCAGTTCCATCTGGAGCGCCTGCTGCCACGGTGAGCGGACGTCCGGGGCCCTGTGCGGAGACGGGCGGCCCTGAAGTCCGGGGCCGGTGCGGGCACTGGGGCGGTGCCGCTCCCGGCCCACCGGGCGGTCGTCACCGGCCTGGAGGCGAAACTCGCTCCACCGCACGCCGGACGAGCTGATGGCCCGCGCCCTGGCCCTTGCCGGCCCCGAACACGACGACTGGTTCGCGTCGTTGTTCCGGGTCGCCGAGCCGCAGAGCCAGGACAGGTTCGACTGGGCCCGCGCGGTCGCGGAGGAGGCCGAGGACGGCGGCGAGCTCGATCGCCGGCGCTTCGCGTTCGACGTGATCAACTTCTTCGGCTTCGGCTTCGGCTTCGATGCCGACAACGACGACGAGTCGCCGTTCACCCGGGAGGCCGCATAGTTCCTCCGGCCCCGGCTGGACACCGAGCAGGACCCGTACGCCCTGCACACCGTCATCGCGGCCTTCACCGGCTACTGCTCCCGCGAGGAGCTCGCGGCCGTCCTGGCCCACGCCGACCACCCGGACCCGGGTGTTCGCCACTGCGTCGCTCTGGCGTTCCCCGCCCTCCTGGGCGACCGGCCCGACACGCTCGCCGTCCTTTTCTGCGCCTGGTCGACGACCCTGCTTCCGTCACCCGGTCCGCTTCACAGCTTCACTCACTTCCCCCTCGGCACCCGCGTCCTGCTGGACATCCCTGCCCTGCGCGCCGTGCTGGCGGCCCACCTCACCGACCCCCACTTCGACGCCCGCCTCGAAGCCGCCGCAGCCCTGGCCCTGCGCGGCGACGAACGCGGCACGCCGGTCCTCGACGAGATCCGCCGCGGCAGCGGTACCGCTGCTCCCGCCCGCGCGGGCCGCCTCGCCTGAAACCGACCATCACCGGCGCCCCGCTGGCTTTTCCTGGGGGAAACCTACCAACCGCAGGTCATCGGGCGGCGGTTTCCGCCCCCAGGGACCCACCGTGGGTCGGGGCACGGCACCTCCAGATCGGGCTTTAGGAGACTGGGGCCCGGGTAAAGGCTTTCCTGATGAGCGAGTTTCTCGGCGGACCGAGGTACACAGCACCTGCTCAGGGGGATGGCCATGGGATTTGATCCATGCATGGCGTATGCAAAAGCTTGTTTCGGACGCCAGGATGGCCTTTGACCGGGGCGATACCGACTTCGCCGCTGTTTTTGATATCGACGGCCCCGGCGTGACGATGAAGAAGATCCGCAAAGAGATCGACTTGAGCGTCAGAGCAGTGGAGGCAGCCGGCTGGCCGTGCATCGGGGTTCGGTCGTTCCTCGCGGAGATCCAGATCGGCTTCATCCGGGGAGACTGAGCGGCCAGCAGACGCCGACACGGTGCGGCCCGCTCGCCGGCCATCGCGGCCGATCAGGCCGACGCTCTCGCCCACGCCGCCCACGCGCCGGCATGCCGCTGAAGTCAACGCCCGTACGGCCGAATTGAGGCTCGTGTCCCCGAAGTCGAGGGCACCGCGAAGCTGACGTCCCGGGAACCGGCCGCCCGTCAGGTCGCCCGGATGATCCTCGACGCCACCTCCTTGGGCCGGCCGGGAAGTCGCCGACTGTATCGGGGACCGACGCGCACGGCGGGTCTGTTCGTGATGCCCAGTCACCATTTCGCGGTGACGGAACCCGGGACCACCTGCCTGCCTGGCCGGTCGGGTCCGGGGTGTGGCGATCTCGCGGCCGGCGGTTACCGTCCGGGTTCCAAGGCCGCAGGGCCGGCCCGGTGCGGACGCAGGACGGTTGTGCGCGGGTGGATCGCTTCATGATCACCCGTCCCCGGGACGCCGGTACCAGCGGGCACCAGGTCCCGCCGGCGCCACCGGGCCGGAAATTCTTCGGCACGATCCCGTACTGTTAACCCTCCAGAGCCATCCATGACAGGAAGATTTCCCGTTCCGCGCGTCGATGCCGCCACCGCAAGGGGTTCCTGTGCGGCGAGACCTGCCCGACCGCGCCCGCGTCGCGTGCGGGGCGGCGACCGCTTCTCCCACAGCGTCGCCCAGCCCTCCTCCTACTCCACCGGTTCCTCGGAGCGTCGCTTCCTCGTCCGACCAGCGGCAGTAGCTCATGAAGCAGGCGGTCCGTGAGGGACCAGAGGATGTGACCTGCGGATTTTCGGCGGGACCAGCCAGGGTGACCGGCGGCCCGGTACCCGTCCGCGTTCTCCCCTCGTCATATCTCGATCCGTCGTTTCCACCAGGGAAGGTCACCCGGTGCGAACGGGTCGTTGACTGTCCGGGCGAGGATGCGTTCGTCGAGAGGCCCGAGTTCTCTGCGCAGTTCTCGGCGGGCCCGGGTCCGCAGGGCCCGAACGGCCCGTTCCAGCAGGGTCCTGACGTGGTAGTATCCGCTTCGCAGGTCCGTATCGTCGTATCCGTACCACGCCGCCAGGTCGCGGCGCGGGCGCGTGCCGGCGGGAAAGGCCGGACACCGTCCGGTCGGCCTCGGCTGGCCGGTAATCCGTCACCGCGCAGCCGCGGAAGGAAGTCTGTCCGGTGGACGGGGGCTGGGTACTCCTCGACTCACCGTTGTGACGGCGCGTAGCGTGACAGACCATGAGATCGTTGATCCGCCGCGCGTGGTTCCTCCCGTTGACCGGCGCCCTGGCCGCACTGCTGGCGCTGGTTCTCAGCACGGTCGCGGCACTGTCGCAGTGGCGGACGGCGAGCCGCATCGACGCCGCACCGTTACGGGTGGACGCGACCATCACCGCTGCTGTGGCCATGAAGGGCGGAACGAGGTACACGCTCACCTACCGGGTTGCCGACCGCGACTACAGCACCGACTCCCTCACGCCGCACGGCGTCAGGTCACCGGGCATCGGTGCGACGGTCCCGCTGGAGGTCGCAGCCGACGACCCCGAGGCCTCACGCGTCACCGGCAGCCATTACCCCGACGACGCCCTCCAGCCCACGATGATCCTCGTGGCCACCGCCGCCGTTGCCGGCCTCGCCATCTCCCTGCGCTTCCTCCACACGGCCACCAGACGCAACCGCCCGAGCCCCTGAACCAACCCCGTCCTGGCTGTTCCGCGGCGGCTGCGTGGCCTGTCCCGGCTCGCTTTGTCCCCTGGGGCGGGGGCGCTTGTTCGCTGGTCTGGTCTGCCATCGGTGACCGCCCTGGCTGCCGTGGGCCGGCCCGGTAGGGACGCAGGACAGTCGTGCGCGGGTGGATCGCCTCATGACTGCCCATCCCCGGGTCGCCGATACCAGCGGCCATCAGCCCCGTCAGCGCTGCTGGACCGGAAATTCTTCGGCGTGCTCCCGCCCGGATGACCCCTTGAAGCCATCCACGACAGGAGGATTTCCCGTTTCGCGCGTCGCGCCATCGGGGCCGCCCGGTGCCGCGTGGCCTGCCCGGCTGCGCCCCGACCGACCGGGCCTTGTTCCCGCAGTCCTCCCGCCGTCCCCGGCCGTGCCCCCGTCGTTGTGGCAGGCGTCGGCCGTCCCATCCTGCTGCGCCCCGGGGATGACGTCGTCCCGATCGCTGCTCTCTTCGGCGCCGCCGCCCGCAGCCTGTTGTCGGGGTTCTCTTGTCGGTCGTCGTCACCGCCCCGCCTCGGGGGTGGTGAGAGCCTGTTCGCCGCCCCGGTCTGTCGTCGGTGACCGCCTGCCCCGGTCTGCCCCGCTCGGGCCCGCTCCCGGCCTGGCTGCCGCACTGTCGTCCCCCGGCCGGATGAGGCAAAAAGGGGGGGGCTGCCCGGGGCCGAGCTGTTCGGGCCTGCTGTGCCCGCGTGGTCGTCGTGCCCGTCATGGCCAGGATGGTGGCGAGCCCGGTGTCCCCGCCTGCCCGCCTGCCCGCCCTGCCGCCCCGCTGCCCTGCCGCCCCGCATCGCCGACTGTCGTCGCGGTCGCCTCCTCCCCGCCTCGTGCCCTCGCGGGCCGGGTTGACGGCCCGTCGGCGGGTGGTCGGATTGTTGGTGCGGTCAGGGGCTCGGGGGAGTGTGTTCCGGGCCCCGCCGGGGTGGAAGGCTGGGACGGCCTCGGGGCGCGGTGTCGGTGAGGTGGCGGTGGGCGGCGTGGAGGTGTTCAGCGGCTTGGCGCAGATGGTGGCAGGCCATGGAGGGAGAGACCGCGCTGTAGGGGCGGAGCCATCGTTCGGCGGCGTGGACGCGGGCGAGGGCGGCGGTGAGGGCCTGGTGGGCCGGCCGCATCGAGGGGATCTCGGCGACTTCGTCCGCGGTTCGGGCGAGCAGGACGGCGAGGTCCTCGGTGTCGGGCCACGCGCCGTCGGTGAAGTCGTGGCCCCACAAGGCCAGTCGGGCCGCGCATATCCCGACCCAGGCCTCCAGCCGGTCTTCCCAGGACGGCGGCCTGGCGGGCGGGGACGGGGGCGGGTTCGCAATGATCGGCACCCGAACATGATCCGCCCACGGGCCACGGTTGCGTGGCCGTTTCACCGGAACCTGTTGACGACCTGTTGCACAACCCCACCCGGTACCGCCCAGGGCCGGGAGACGGTCGGGGAACTGTTCCCGGGTGCAGAGGGGGCGGGAGACGGGCCAGGAGTGCTTCCGGCGGCCGCCCGCCCGGGCCGCACAAGGGCCAGGACGAGGTGGTCCCTCCCGTGGGCCGGGGATACGGCCGACGGGCGGCACAAGCACCTCCGCACAGGTACACCCGTCCTGGATCCGTACGGGAGTTCTCCGGCCCTCGGCGTGAACTGGCCTGACAGGCAAGGGCATCCGGTGCGTAGGATCACCTGTCGACCCGACCGCCCCTGCGGACGCACCGCACCGCACCTCGCCGATAGGCGCGCCGCACCCGCAGTGCACCGCAACCGCACCACATCGATCAGCGAGGAACGGGCCCGACGACAAGGCCTGGACCAGACCGTAACGGAGACGCCGGATGGAGACGCCGTGACTTCCGGAAGCCCGCAGCAACACCGCCTGACGCAGGTACCCGAATCCCTTCGGGCCTTCGGCCGCTGGCAGCACGAGGGCGAAGCGGGCCGCCGGTGGCTGGCGGCCCTGCCGGACACCGTCGCCCAATGGTGCGACCGCTGGAACCTGAAGGTCGACGGGCCACCCATGCACGGCTACAACAGCCTCGTCGTGCCGGTCCGCCGGGGCGGCGAGCCACTGGCACTGAAAGTCACGTGGCCCGACCAGCAGATGCAGGAACAGGTACTCGCCCTGCGCCTGTGGAACGGCCACGGCGCGGTCCGCCTGCTCGACACCGACACCACGGCGGGCGTCATGCTGCTGCAACGCCTCGACCACACCCGTCCACTGCGCGACGCGCCACTGACACAGGCCGTCCCCGTGATCGGGACACTGCTACGGCGGCTGGCCATCGAGCCACCCGACGGCCTGCGCACGACGGCAGACATCGCTGCGGGCCACCGACGAGAACTCCCCACCCAGTGGGAGGAACTCGGCCGCCCGATACCCCGACACACACTCGACCACGCACTGGACCTGGCCGAGGAACTGTCCCACGACGACTACACCGTCCTGGTCAACAACGACCTCCACTACGACCAGGTCCTGCGCACCCCCGACGGACACTGGTCGGTCGTCGACCCGCTGATCGTGCGCGGCGTCCTCGAATACCAGGTCGCACCCCTGCTGTGGAGCCGGTTCGACGAACTCGGCCCCTCGCGCGTCCAGTGGTGCATCGACGCCCTGACCGACGCCGCGGACCTCGACCCCGACCGCGCCCGCAAATGGGCACTACTGCGAGCCGTCGAGTACTGGATATGGGGCCTGCGCGCCGGCTTCACCGAGGACCCGGTGCGCTGCGCCCGGATCGTGGAAGCACTCACCTGACCCCCGCCCCGTCGCGCAGGACGGTAACGGTCAGCGTCAGTCGAGACCGGGCGCCGTGAACCGGCAAGCCTGCCGGACGGGCCCGGGGGAGTCCGGGTGCGGTGGTTTGCGTAGGCGGATCGGGGTGAGAAGAGGGCCGGCGGGGGGCCGCCCGTGCCCCGCCCCGCCCGCGCCCCGGTTCGCCACCGCCCCAACTGCTGTGAGGCAGTGGCGAGCCGGGTGAACTGGCCTGGTGACCGGCACGGCGGCCCCTTCGGCTGCCCGGACGCACTGATTCGGTTCAGTGCCGGACTCCAGGAACGCGGGTTGATCATCCATGACGGTGGCGCATCGGGCATCGCGGTCGGCTTCTGCCCTTGGCGCGGACAGGGCCTTCCCGAGTCGCAGCGGGATCGCCGGTCCGGCGAACTGGAGCGTCGCGGGGTCGATCCGTGGGAGGAGGAGGTTCCTGCCTAGTTCCAGCACGGGGGCTGGCTCGCTTCGCTACGTCAGGAGGGACGACAGCCGTTGATCCACTTCTGAAACAGGCCGGGCTGTTGCCGGTGAGCAGGTTCTTGACGCCTTGCCCCAGCCGCAACGGGGTTCGTCGGCGACGGCGAACATGCCGGCCGCGAACGTGCCGGCCGCGACAGGGCCGCGTTCGCACGACAGGGCCGCCTTCGGACGGGAACCGCGTTCGTCGTCGCCGCAGGCCCGTTCGACCGGGCTAGCCGTGTTCGGTTTCGTCGTGGATGGTCAGTGCTCCGGCAAGGTCGAGGTCGGCGACAGTGCCGTGTGCCCCGGCGCGGACGAGCAGCACTGCGCCGAGCGCGGTGCTCCAGAACGTCCTGGCCTCCACGTCGAGCGGTCGACGGACCCTCCAGCCGCGACCGTCGACGAGCTGGCTCACGAAGCGCTGGGATTGCCGGAACAGCAACTGGAGGTGCCGGTCGACCACAGGGGCGAGTTCGGGCTTGGAGATCCCGGCGGCGAGTGCTCGCGCGACCGATGGGAGCGAGGGCATGGCCAGTACGGCGCGGGCGATGTTGCGCCGAAACGTCGCCGCATCGGGGGCTTGGCGACCGATGCGCTCGATCCGTCGGGCGTCGTGCAGCAAGCCGAGAAAGGCGGCGTGCACGAGCAGCGAGTCCTTGGAGCCGAAGTGGTAGGTGACCTGGTTGGGGAAGGCGCCTGCCGCGTTCGCGATCTCCGCGACGCTCACCTCGGCGCCGGGCCGCTCCTTGCAGAGCCGTGCGGTTGCCTCGATCAGCTGGCGTCTGGTCGCGCGACCGCGGTCACGCGACCGGGCCGGCGTTGGTCGGGCTTCGGTTCGCTTCTTCTCCACACCCGAATTGTATGTGATACAACTAGGCCCGTTCGCTTGTATCGCATACAAGAAAGGTTGAAGGGCATGCACAGGACTGAAGTCGTCGTCACCGGACTCGGCGCGATCACACCACTCGGCGCAGACGTGGAGTCCACCTGGAAAGCCCTGCTCGCCGGCGGGTCGGGCATCCGCGGCGGCGCCCTGCGCGGCCACAAGGACGCCGGCCTTCCCGACACCGCCGCAGGGACGATGGCGATCGACCCCGCCCAGTCGCTGCCGCCGGCGCAGGCCAGGCGGCTCGACCGCTCACAGCAGGCAGCCTTCACCGCAGCGGCCGAAGCCTGGGCCGACGCCGGCGCCCCGCAGGTCGACCCGCACCGGCTCGCATCAGCGATCGGCACGGGCATCGGGGGCGTCCGAACGCTACTGAAGGAAGACGACGTACTGGAGACGGCCGGGACACGGCGCGTCTCACCACGAACGGTACCGATGCTCATGCCCAACGCGGCAGCGGCGCTGATCAGCATCGAATACGGCGCACGGGCCGGGGCCTACACACCTGTCTCGGCATGCTCCTCCGGCGCCGAGGCGATCGCCCTGGGGGCCAGACTCATCCGTGCCGGCGAGGCGGACGTGGTCATCGCGGGCGGGACCGAGGCCGCGATCACCCCGATCACCGTCGCCGGCTTCGCCCAGGCGCAAGCACTGTCGCGGTACACCGCCGAACCCGCCTCGGCGTCCCGGCCGTTCGCCGCGGACCGCAGCGGATTCGTCCTCAGCGAAGGCGCCGCCGTCGTGGTACTCGAAAGCGCCGAGCATGCCAGCCGCCGACGCGCACACGTCCACGCCGTGCTCGCGGGAGCCGGCATCGCCGCCGACGCCCACCACATCACGGCACCCGCTCCCGACGGCTCCGGCCAGGTCTCCGCCATGCGCAAGGCCCTCGCCCAAGCCGGTTTGACTCCCGAGCAGATCAGCCACATCAACGCCCACGCCACCGGAACCCCGGCCGGCGACACCGCCGAGGCACACGCGATCAGAAAGGTCTTCGGCCGCGCCACCGTCACAGCCCCCAAGGCGGCACTCGGCCACCTCTTCGGCGCGGCCGGTGCGATAGAGGCGCTCATCGCCGTCCTCAGCGTGGAACACGGCGTCATCCCGCCGACCCGCAACCTCACCGCAGCCGGCATCGGACCCGACATCGACCTCGATGTCGCCACAGCACGACGAGACATCCCCCAGGAGGCCGTACTCAGCAACTCATTCGGCTTCGGCGGACAGAACGTCTCACTCATTGTCACCCGCGCACAACACCACACGTCCCGCACCGCCTCGACGACACCATGACCCACGCGAACCCACCACTGCCCCCACAGGGCCGCCACCGCGTGATCGAACATTGCAAGACCCGTCCGATCACACATATCACCCGCAGGGACGGGGACTTCCTGAGCAACGGCGCCGAAACGGGTGAACCGGCACCCGCGACACGCCGAACACGGGTTGACTGACCGAAGCTCGACGCCACACCATCAGCCGAACACGACACCAGCCGACGTGGTCACACACATTGAGGAGATGCGGCACGCCCACAAGCGGCCGGCCCCTCGCAACGCCCACGAGCGACGAGATTGTGACCTCGCGCCGCAAAGGCAAGAGCAAGCGCCGCGCAGCCCGGGCCCGTGGTGGGCGCGCTACACGATCCACCTGGCGATCCTCGGCGGTGTCTTCCTCGCGGTGTTCCTGACCTGGATCACCGGGACCAGGCAGCGACCGACGGGCGTGGCGGGATACGTCCGGTGGGCGGTCGCGGTGGCCGTCGGGTTCGGCCTGGCAGGGACCAGCGCCGACTCGGTGTGGAAGACAACCGAACCCGTCCACGTGTCGGCGACGGAGATCGCGCCGCACTACTACACCGTGAACGAGACGATCGACCTGATGCGCCACCGCCGCAAGCAGCAGGACCAGGTCTGGCCGTGGAACACGTTCGGCCACGTGCGGAGCCTGCCCCACGGGTCCGTGATCGCGATCACGGACCAGGGACCGGACATCCGGCTGCCGCTCATCGGCCTCAAGATGGAACGCAAGCTTGTCCAGGTCACGGCCACCGACGACCTCAACGCCCTCTACACCGACCTGCGACGCAGCGGTGCGCAGTACCTCGCGCTCGATCCGTCCAACTGGCGGGACGGCGAGATCGCCAAGGCGGTCAACACGGACCCCGCCCGGTTCCACCTGATCAGCGGGAAAGACCCGGTCCGCGTCTACGCCGTCGGGATCTTCTGCTCGAGCCGTTCGTAGGGCGTCTGGCCGTCGAGAGCACCGCGCGGGCGGTGGTAGTCGCCGCAGTCCTCCCGTTCTCGGAGCTTATTACGCCATTCCCCTCGTAGCGTGGAGTCGCGACCAGCGGCGACGTCGAAGGCGTTGTTGGCGCCTCCTGGAATCGGCTCTGCCCGCGCCTCCGTGAAAGCGGTCTGTGGGCGCTACTGCTGCCGCACCTCAGCGTGGGCTCCTGCCTCGAGGAGTTCACGTACGGCGGCTTCAGCCATCTCGCGCGGTACGTCTTCGAGGATGGTGGCCGGCACGCGGCTGATGAGGGACTTGCTGCGCCACAGGCTCAGCCCGGTCCTCCGGTGAAGCAACTTCACGACCTCGATGGGATGGGGCCCGGGGTCGGTCAGAACCACCGCATTTGGCACCTCATCGCAGATCAGCCAGACGTACTCGTCCGCCATCATGACTCCTCGGACCGTGGGGCCGGACAGCAGCATAGAACGCAGACCCGGTGATCCTCACGCCCTTTGTCGCCGGCGGATGAGGATTCGAATCCGTAGGAGACGGAGGGACGCTCGGCTGTACATGGCCCTCTTGACCGTTTTTCCGGACGGCAAGTTCGGCACACGCTGGAGGCCTACCCGCTGTTCGACCACTTCACCTTCGACGTCTACGACACCTCGGTCGGCGACCGCTACGGCGGCGGCGGCGATGCCTCCCACCCGGTAGGCTTCTGCCACAACCACTGGGCCAACTAAGGGACTTCGGCACATGCGGCGATCCAGCCGGCTCGCGGGCGCGGCACTTCTCCTCATAGCAGGCCTCGCCGCCGCATGCACCGACGGCGGTACCGCGCCTCAAGGTGGTGATGGGCCGTGGGCCCTGAACGGGCTCGCCCCCGCGCCCATCGGCGCACCCGTCCAAAACAGTATCGATGCCCCGCCCTCGAAGGGCGCCGCGAAGATCCTGGGGGTCGCAGCGCTCTCGGGTACCGATGTGGTCCTCTCCGTGAGGGACGGAACGTGCCAGGTGGCACTCCTGCCGGACTCGTTGACCGAGCCGACCACCACGGCTCCGACATCGCTCGGTTCGCCCCGGCCGGCTGGCCGCACGGGTTCCTCGGACTCCCACCAGGAATTCCCTGGGAATGTTCTTGAAGGGAAATACACCCTGGCGTCGTCCCAGATGCAGCCCTTCACTTTTGCGACCGTCGGCTGCTCTGAAAAAGCAATGACGGTCAAAATAGAAGGGGCTGGAGAGTCGTCCCAGATGAAGAATAAGTCAGGCGATTCGCTGCGGTGCTGGCAGGAGGGCCAAAGCGTGGTGCTGGCCGTGGGCCTTCCCGAGGCCATCCACCGGCCGGGCTCGGAACACAGAACCTCCTGAAGGAACACAGCATCTTCTAGCAGGCAGTTGAGGGCACCCGCAGCAGGCGGGCGCCCTCAACTGCCTGCGGCCGCAGCAGGCCCACACGCTGCGTCCTCGCCGCAGGCGGTGCGACGGGCGCCGCGCCGCCAGCCTCGACGTCGATCTGACGGGGCGACATCCCCATGGCGACCTCGCCCCCCTGC
This sequence comes from Kitasatospora sp. NPDC043949, assembly GCF_056435365.1. Classification (NCBI taxonomy): domain Bacteria; kingdom Bacillati; phylum Actinomycetota; class Actinomycetes; order Kitasatosporales; family Streptomycetaceae; genus Kitasatospora; species Kitasatospora sp. NPDC043949. The sequence continues at coordinate 49,976 of NZ_JBWKEQ010000048.1, forward strand.
ATGATCACGCAGAAGATGCCCCCCGAGGCCGCCCAGCGGTCCACGCCGCGCGTGACGGCGGGGAGAGCCAGGAGGAACAGGAGAAAATCCTCGCCGAGGCACTGTGGAACGCGTATTTCAAGGACGGCGGGCGACGTGCCAGCGGCCTGGGCGTCGCGTTGAACGACATCGCGTGGATGGACCTGGAGCTGTAGCCCTGCTGCCGGCACCGGTGCCGGCACGCCCGTCACGGCGAAGACCGGCAGGTACCGGTACTTCCCGGACTCCCCGGAGGTCGTATGAGCTCTCTGGACCTGGTCGACGGTCAGCGCGTGTACGCGCCAGCCGCTGCCGTCGGCAGCCGCGCCGCAGCTCCACCTGGCCGTCGTGGCCGCCCGCAGCACGGAGCCGTGGGCGGGCGGGCTGCGGCCGGGCGGACCGTCTGGACGAAGACCGGCTGCTGTTCGCCGACGAGGTCGGCACCGCCAGGCTGCGCCGCAACCGGGTGCACCGGCCAGCCGTGGAACCACGGCCGCGGCGCCCCACCGGCACCAGCTGGACGTCCAGTGCATCGCCACCGCCAGCCAGGCCCGCGCCGCCGACTGACCCACACCCGCACCCGGCCGCCACCCGATCCGACGGCCAGCGCCTCCCGTACGACCCACCACCAGGGCCCGCCCCCGCACACCGGGGGCGGGTCCTTTCGCATGCCCTGACGAAGGAGACCGCGATGCCGAGCCTGCGCTACACCTCCGCCGCCGCCCGTACCCTGGCCCGCCTGGAGAAGGACCGCCGCGCCGACCCGCGCCGGCTGCGCCGGGTCCGCCGGGCCCTGGACCACCTCGCCGCCGACCCGCACCACCCCGGGCTGTGCAGCCATCGCTACCCCGGCCTACCCGGCCACGCTGCGGTGTCGGCGTGGACGTCCTACGTCGACCAGGGCGTCGGCGCCTGGCGGATCCACTGGACCTGGGGCCCGGTCGACGCCGACAGCCACCAGGACGTCGCAGGGCACGACGGCCCGGTGGTCACCGTGCTGCGCGTCGGTCCGCACCTGTAGCGCCACGATGCCCCGCCAGCCCGCGAGCCAGGTCTCCGTCCCTTCCCCTTCGGTCTTCCCCACCCCCGGCCGGGCGCGCCTGCTGCCCTCCCGCTCCGCCGGGTACGGTTGGCTACCGGGCCGCCGTCGCGGCCTGCCGCATCGCCCGGGTGGGCCGCGGAGTGCTCCGCCCCCGCAGGTCGCAGCCCTATTCCCGGGCGGGAGACAGGTCTAGCATTCCCGCCACGGTGGTCCCGCCACAGCACCACCAGGGCGCCGAGCAGAGCAGCAGCGCCGTGACCCCGGCGCTGCTGGCCTCCCACCGGCCGGGCCCGCACGGAACGCACCCCCGAGGTTCCCGGGCGCGGCCGTGCTACGCCTCGCCGCGGACCGGGGGCCGCCAGGTGGCAGGCGTGCGCTGGAGAGACCGGGTGGTTCAGCCGCCCAGCGCTAGCTAGTCCTGCTGGGCCCCCTCGGAACCACCCTCGCTCGCACCACCGACCTTGCCGCCGACGAAGACCACGCTCAGTGCGAGAGCGGCCGCACCGGCGGCTGCCACCACCTTCATCCCTGTCCCCAGGAACTGCTTGCTCTCGCTGTCCTTCTCAGACACTTGCCGCACGTTCCGGTCGAGACGGTCGTGGAGGGCCTCCCGCTGCTCCCAGCTGAGGTCGTCCCGACCGAGGTCGGCCCGCAGGGCGTCCCGCTGGTCCTGCGAAGCCCGGTAGAAGTGCTCCTGGCTGTTCTCGTTGGCCGCGAGCGTGGACTTGTGGGCCTCCTTGACCGCATCGATGTCGGCCTTGCCCAGGTCCTTGAAGGCGGGGAACTGCTCGATGAGCTTGAGCCGTACCCCGGTGGCCATCTCAGGCATCGCGGCCGCGAACTTGAGCACCTTGTTCTTGGACATGCTCCGCCAGGTCTCGATCCCCAACTTCCGTTTGACCGCTGCCTCGTCCGCGCTGCCCATGCCCTGACTCCGTCCGCCGTCCCCTGACGTCTCCCGGATCCTAGCGGTGCCCATCGCCAGGCAGCGGCGCGGTGCCGGGGGAGCCGGAGTACTGCCGGGCGACCCCGGGCGAGGCCTTGCCGTCCTTGGGGAACCCGGTTGTCGTCCACGGCCGACAACTCGGCCCGCACCGCCCGCCGCGCCAGGCGGGTCCGCATGTCCTCGACCGGCCAGGTCGAGGACAGAAAAGCAGCGTGCAGCGCTGCGCATCCGCTCGGCCAGCACCAGGACGGCGGTGCGCACCTGCTCCACCGACTCGCGCAGCGCACCGGTCAGCTGCCGCGCCCTACAGGTGCGGGCCGCCGACCCCCGCCACCCCGGCCTGCCACGGCGGGTGCCGGGCGTGGACGTCGTACGTCGACCTGGGTGCCAGCGCCTGGCGCCTGTTCTGGACCTACGACCACCTCGACGCCGACGGTCACCAGGGCGACGCCGAGAGGGATGGCACGGTAACCGTGTTGATGGTCGGTCCGCACCTGTAGCGCCAGGACGCCCCGCCGACCCGGGCCCGGCGTGGCGCCGGGCACAGCCGACAGAGAGAAGGGGGACTGGGGATGAGCGCCCAGCCCGCCGAACACGGGCCCGGCGGCGGCCGTCTCGGTCTGCCGCCGATGGACACGCTGCAGGAACTGCGCGCCGCGCTGCGAGCCAGCCACGGCTTCCCCGGCGACGCCGAGCGCCTGGACACCGAGCTCGCCGCCCAGTTGCTGCGCCGCATGCCGGCTGACCGGCACGACCAGGTCCGAGCATGACGAACGCCCCGCACCAGACCGGTACGGGGCGTCGTGCTGCGAGCGTCAGGCGGGGCGGATGTGCTCGGCCTGGGGGCCCTTCTGGCCCTGGGTGACGTCGAAGGTCACCTTCTGGCCCTCCTGGAGCTCACGGAAGCCCTGCGAGTCGATGTTGGAGTAGTGGGCGAAGACGTCCGGGCCGCCGCCGTCCTGCTCGATGAAACCGAAGCCCTTCTCGGCGTTGAACCACTTCACGGTGCCGGTGGCCATGCTGCTGCTCCCTGGTCGGGGACGAGATACGCGCTGGTGCGTACCCCTGGGGTTGAGGTGATCGCCCTGGTCCTCCGACTGCCGGTGCTGCGGTACTTCGGATCCACGACTGCTAACTCAGACGGTACCCACGACGGCAGAGATCATGCAGCTGCTTCCCTGGGCCGGCGCAGGGACGTGTTCTGGCTGCCGTCCTCGCCGACGAAGCCCGTCAGCGCGACGAGCTGCGTGCGTTCCTGGAACAGTGGTGAACCCGGCGCCGACGGGCTGGGACGGCTGGGGCTCATGCCTTCGGCGTGCAAGGCCACCCGGACCTGCGCAACGAGTTCTACGAGCACGTCCAGCAGCGCGGTGCCGTCCTGGACACCGAAGCCCGCTTGCGGGCCACGATCGCCAAGCTGAAGAAGACCGTCGCCGCGAAGAACAAGGAGCTCAGCCAGCTCCGGGTCGACGTTCCCGCCATGGTCCGCGTGGTCAACCAGCTCACTCTGGAGAACCAGAGCCTGCGCGACGAACTCACGACCGATGGCCCCAACGTCGTGCCGTTCAAACGGCGCCCGCCCCGGTAGCGAACACCTGGGTCCAGGGAGGCCGAACGCGGTGGGCGCCTTTCGGACGAGGAGAGGTCACGAGCCGAGCCGGCCGAACCCAGGAGCTATCCGCATCGCCTCATCGTGCGACGGACCCGCGAGCGTTACGCCGCCGTCCAGCACCTCCTGCGGCACCGCATCCTGCACACTCGCTGACGACATCACCATCCGTCCATATTCACGCTTCCGGAGGCAGGGCCCAAGTTCACGTCCTACTTCGGTCAGGGGGGCCTTGCCGAGGAAGAGAACATTCGGGGCCATCTTTTGGGAACCCCATACCTGTGCGGGCAAGTAACCGCTGGTGTCCATGCCGATGCAGTCGTACGGCTTGAAAATGGAATAATTCTCCCCTTGAGCGCCGTCGAGATATCCGTGGACCAAGCGCCAGCCGAAGTCTCCGACGTCGAGGAGGGTGAACCAGTTGTGGGTGGGTGCCACCTTGGATTGGACCGCTGGCGCGCGATCACCGGCGCCCACCTGGTCGCCGTGGTCCGCGCCGGCGGCAGGTTCGAGAACAGCGCCCTGGTCGAGCGCACCGAGGTGGCGGCGTGACCGAGCTCCTCAGCCCTGGCAGCCACACAGCCGAGGTGGAACTGCAGATCGACCAGGTCACCATCGTGAACTCGGCTGAGGCCATGGCCACGGTGCGCTGCATCCTCGGCCCGGTCCGTCGCGGCGCCCGCTTCGACCACATCCGCGACTCGGCAGAAGCCATCGACCTGGAGCTGACGCAGATCCTCGCCTACTTCGGACGATCCGTCGACGAACTCGACCCCGTCCACACCGGGCTGGCGACTCTCCGGGGCACAGGAGTACAACTCCTGACCTCGGCTGCCCCGCACTCCGGCTGGCAGGCCATCCGGGGAACCAACCCGCGGCCATGACCAAGCCATCCACAGGTATTGACTATTGCTCGGGTTGAGCTCTGCCAACTCAGACGAGAGTTGAGACTCAGGCCCTGGTAGCGGCTGTCGGTGACCCGGCCGCCGTAATCGATGTACATCCCGCTGGGGGAATGGTCCAGGTAGGGTCCGTCAAACTGCCAGGTCAAGGTCGAACCGTCGTTCCAGGTCAGAATCTCGGTGCCCGACCCGAGGGAGTCCGACCCGTGAGGGCCGCCACAGGAGATGCCGGTGAAGCTGCCGGTGAACGAGGTCAGACCCTCGGCGGTGGACCCCGAACAGTTTCCGCCCACCTCGGCGTGGGTGACGACCTCGTCCTTCGGAACGTCATCCAGCCCGGGAAAGAACGTGCCGGTATCGACGCCGTCATCGCATGTCACCCCCGGTTCCGCGACGTCCGCGCTGGTGGCGGCAGCGGGAAGAGTGAAGGCGACCGTGGCGAGAAGTACCGCAGCGACCGTGGCCCTACGCGCAGCAGGCATGAACGTCCATCCTTCGGGTGAGAGGTGTCGGGCGGCCGGCGCCACCTGCTGCCAGCCACGAAAGCACCGCGCCTACCGGACCACATCCGGCACGAACCATCCGGCCTACCCCCCTCCAAGCCCTCCCTGACGTGGGTCTCACCCGGTGAGCACACGCCCGCTCAAAGGACGTCTGGCCCTGCCGGTCGCGGTCCCGGGCTCGCACTGGGCGTTGGCGGAGTCTCGGCGAGCCTGGCCGGTGGCGAACCACTCTGTCCGGCGTCACTGGACCCTGACCGTTCGCCACTGAGCGTTGACGACCGGTAGTTTCCTGCCACTGGAGTTTGGCAGGGTGGGACTCGGCGGCTTGGAGGAGAGGGGACTCGCTATGAAGGCGGTAGATGATGACGAGGCCGCTGCGGCCCTGACGTACCTCGCTGTGATTCAGATTCGCGCTATGGCCCGGCGGCGACAGCCCTTCTACCAGTGGATGGGCGATGACTACGTCGTCTGCATCGGGTGGCTTGCCGACCTCGTGCACAACCTGGCAGGGCCTCGTGGGCGAACGAGGCTGTGGAGGCTCCGCCGGAAGCGGCGCCGCTGTATGGAATACACCTGGGCAGTGGCAGGGGAGACTGGCCGGAAGTGGATCATCGACAGTTTGGAGGCGGAAGGACTCGTGTGGGAACCGCCGTCGGACACGTGCCTCCCACGTGAGCGCGACAACCGCGCGTGAGAGCACGTCGTGCCCCAAACGGGATGCGGTCAAACTCACCCGGGGACGACACCGATGGCGCCAGTCAAGAAATGCCATGATCCCTGAGCTTGGCATCCCCGATCCGTCTCATGAAACCTGGCGAGCTGTTGAGCGGCGCGGAAGAGTGCAGTCGGCAGCCCGCTGACCTGCGGACTGCACTGTTTCGTGCGGTGGGCCGGGTGCCGTCGACCGCGCGGAAGGGCGCAAGCCGATGAGCAAGGTTCGACCCGCGCTGGCGGACGGGCGGTCCGCTGATGAGGCGGAAAGTCCGTTGACCAGCGGAGACGTTGGCGAAAGTCCAGCCGACTGCACTCTTCCGCGCGGCACTGAACTACCTACTGCACTGTTCCCTGCGGTACTGCACTCTTTGGTGCCGCTCGACACGAGCCTCAGCCCAGCACAAGCGCCACCGCCATGATCAGTGAGACTGGGCAGGCACGACCAGGCGACGGGACGCGCCATGCACGGACCCACGGCGCAGGTGAGGGCAGCAGCAGTCACACCCCACGGTCCCGAACCGGATAGAGCCTGACGTGCAAAACCCGCACCTCCCACCACGGATCGTCCGGAGCGGACACCAACGCGGTCACCAGCTCCCGCTTGTTCGGAGCGGGCAGCACCAACAGACCCAGGTCCTTTGCGGTGCGGGCCTGCACGCACCCCGGGCGCTCCAGCCGGTCGGGGCCGGCCTTCTCCCGCAGCTCCAGCTTCGAGCCCTCCTTCCCGCCGATCGAGCCCCGGCACGTCCAGCACGGGCGCAGCGCGGCGTTGGCCGTGCGGACGGCTTCCAGCTGCTCGAAGTCCGTCTGGTCTGTAGACGTCATGGAATCGCCCGATCAGCAGCGGAACGGCATCCTCCGGCTTGTTGCTGCTGACGCTGTGTCATGGCCCAGGGCAAGCCGTACCCCAGCGACCTGTCCGACACCCGATGGGCCCTGATAGAGCCGACTCTGACGGCCTGGAGAAAGGCCCGGCTCGACCGCAGGCCCACCGGACAGCCGGCGAAAGTCGACCTGCGCGACGTCTTCAACGCGATCCTCTACGTCAACCGAACCGGAATCCCCTGGAAATACCTTCCACACGACTTCCCCAACCACGGCACCGTCTACGCCTACTATGCCGCGTGGCGCGACGAGGGAATCTTCGCCCAGCTGAACTACGATCTCACCGGACTGGCCCGGGTGAAGGAAGGCCGCAAGCCCGAGCCGACTGCCTCGGTGATCGACACCCAGAGTGTGAAGACCTCCACCAATGTGCCCGTGACCAGCCAGGGAACCGACGCCGCGAAGAAGATCGTCGGTCGGAAGCGGGGGATCCTCACTGACACGATCGGCCTGATCCTCGCCGTGGTCGTCACTGCCGCGAGCCTGTCCGAGAACGCCGTGGGAATACAGCTCCTTGATCAGGCCAAGAAGACCTGTCCGAGCATCTCCAAGAGTTGGGTCGACACCGGCTTCAAGAACGCCATGGTCGAGCATGGAGCCGGCCTCGGAATCGACGTCGAAGTCGTCCACCGGAAGTCCGACATCCCTGGATTCCATGTTGCGAAAAGGCGGTGGGTGGTCGAACGGAGTCTCGGGTGGATCATGCTGCGGCGGCGCCTCGCCCGCGACTACGAGACCCTCCCGGCCAGCTCCGAGGCCATGATCCACGTCGCCTCGATCGACAACCTCACCAAGCGCATAGCGGACGAAAGCACACCAACCTGGCGAGGAACCTACTAGGGCATAAGGTGCAATTAGCCCACACTAAACGCCCACTGAGGCCCGATCCGGTGTGCCGCCCGGAGACTACCGTCGTGCGGGTTCGCGCCGCCGTCTCCACCGCGTCGGCCCGCTGAATCCGGCGGCGGAACCGGAGAGCAGAACCTCCTCCGAGTCCCTGCGCCTGCCAGGGATTGCCCTGGCAGGTTAACGCGCGCCTCGGACAGCAGCCCGTCCGCGCGTCTTCTGGCTCCTGCCTCACGGCCGTGACCAGGAATCCGGCGGCCTCTCGGCCGTCCGCGCCAGCGATCGGCGCGAGGCAGGTTCGGGCGGCGAGGCGGCGGCCCGTCAGAGGGGAATGATGCGGGTGAGGTGTACGAGGTGGCTGTGAGTGTCGATGACGTACTCGGCCAGGCCGCGTCCGTGGGGGATCGGGAGTCGACGCCAGTCGCCGGCGCTGTCGCGGGCGCTGCTCTCCGGCAGCCATGGGTTCTCGGCGATCGCGACGATCGCGGAGAACAGGTCGACCGGCAGGCCGGGATCGGACAGGGCGTCCTGGACGGCTTCGGACGGCAGGACCGGCCACAGGCCGTCCGGCTCTTCGTCACTCACCCGGCAGGTCCCCGCCCCGCTCACGGCGCAGCCGTAGGACGTCGGCCATGGTGGTGGTGGGCAGGGTGGCGTTGCGGGCGGCGGCGATGATGCGGTCCTGGTCGGGGTCGGTGTCCATTTCGGCCTCGCACCACCAGCGGTTGAGGACCTGCTCGGCCTGGTCGATGGGGGCCTGGCCGAGTTCGCGGTAGAACTCAATCCGGCGCCCGCCCTGCAGGGCGGCGGTGATGCCGTCGGGGATGCGCGGCACTCGGGGCTGCGGTGGGTGGTGATGGTACATGGGTTGGAGGCTCATCGGGTTCCTCCTGCCTCTGCCTCTCGGCACCACGGTATCGGGTGCCGGCCGGTCGCAGGGCCGCGCCCGCCATGGTCACTCCCGATCTCCACCGGCTGCGTCCGGGAGTTGGCTGGTCCTGCGAGACTGTCATCATGACCGCCAACCGCCGCAGCCTCGGGCTGCCCGCATTCTCCGAGCCCGCCGCCGACGCTCCCGCGCCTGCCCAGTCCGGCGGGCGCCAGCTGCTGCCAGTGGAGCAGGGCGCGGACTTCCGCCAGCCGCCTGGCGAGACCGCGCCAGCGCCCGCCCCGGCGCGGTGCCCGCTCGCCGCCGGCCTGACCTTCTCCGACCCGGACCGGCAGATTTGACCCGCTCCGACCATTCCACACAGCTCTGACCTGCGCAGGTTTCATAAACCGGACCAAGGCCGAGCCGCCTCGAAGCGGTCGCGAATCTATCCAAGGTTGTCGTTCCGGTGACGAGCCAGGGGTGGCGTCCCACACCGGGTTGTCGCTGAGCGTGGTTCGTCCCGCGTGAGCTTGTCGTCCGGGATAGCTACGCTTCCGGGTCATGTGGAGACAAGTCGCCCGTGACGTGTTCCCCGACGCCGATTTCAGGGATCCCACCGACGAGGCAGTCCTCGCCGAGGCGGAGCGGAAGCTCGGGGAGGAGCTGCCGGACGGGCTAAAGCAGTTGTTGCTGGAGAGCAACGGGATCGTCGGGCAGACCGGCGTGGACACCGTCTGGAGCATCGAGCAGATCGTCGAGCAGAACATCTGCTTCCGGTCGGACGGCTCCTTCGCCCAGCTGTACATGCCGTTCGACGCCCTTCTGTTCTTCGGGGACAACGGTGGCGGCGACCAGTTCGCCTTCGTGCGGACGCCACGGAGGCCGGACGTCTTCGTCTGGGAACACGAGACCGACAGCCGCCGCTGGGCGGCCCGTGACCTGCGGGACTACCTTGGACGCTCACTCGCCGAGGGTGGAGACGCCTGGTATCAGTAGTCCCATGCCCGGGTGCCCGCAGACCGGCCGGGAAGGAGGGGGAAAATCGTCTGCATGACGCCGCTTGCTTCCGCCGACAGCCGTTCCGGGTAACCGGCCGCCCGCCTTCCGCGCTCCCTCGGGGAACTGGAAGGGCCGACGGCCGGCCGGGTGGAGCTTCCGCTGCACCTCGCATGGTCGGGCCTTCGCACCTTCGACCTGGAACAGCCGCGGCAGCGAATGGGCCTGTACCGGATCGTGCTGAACGAGGGCATGCGAGAGGACCTTCCACAGCTCCTGGACGCCGGCCTCCTCGTGGCACAGTGGCCGGTGCTGAGGACACTGGTCGGCCCCGCCGTCCGCACGGTGTGGGAGACCGCCTTCACCGAGCTCGCGATCGCAGCCCGCCCCGCCGCGGCGTGAGACTGACCCCGCTCCACCGGCGCCTACTGGCCGACGTCCTCGCCGTCGGCGCCCCCTACCAGCTTGTGCTGACCGACGGCTACGCCGTCCAGGCCCACGGACTGGCCGACCGGCTCAGCCAGGACCTGGACGTCGCGACCGAACACCCGGCCGCGATGAAAGAGATCGCCGAAGCACTCACCGCAGGCCTGACCGAGCGGGGATGGCAGGTCCACGAGGTCGAGGTCGTCCCCCTGTCGGGCCGCCTGGTCGTCACCGACCCCGAGACCGGCGAGAGCTGCGAGGTCGACGTCCTCAAGGAACACCTCTGGAAGCCCGCCGTCCAACTGGAGTTCGGCCCCGTCCTGCGCGTCGACGTCGTCGTCGGCACCAAGATGCGCGCCCTCGCCGACCGCGGCTACGCCCGTGACCTGATCGACGTCCAGGCCGCCGCCCGCTGGTTCAGCCACCGGGACCTGGAAGACCTCGGACGCCGCCACGCCCGCGACACCTTCGACCTGGCCGAACTGCGTGACCGCCTGGCCGACGCGGACTGGATCGACGACGCAGAGTTCGCCGCGTACGGCCTCGACGGCGACGCGATCGCCGGCCTGCGGACGTGGGCGCAGGAGTGGGTTGGTGACCTGGACCGGCGCCTGGCCGCTGAAGGGGACTACGAGGACGGCTGACAAGGCCGCTTCCCTGGGTGCGGCCCCAGACGGCTACGGTGCCCGGGGCCGGGGCCTCCTCACGTCGGGGCCGGTGTTCACTCGAGGCCAGGCCGCTACGTCAGGTGGTCGCTCCAGCCGGGGTGGCCCTTGACGCACCGACCCGAATCAGCAGCCGCCGGGCGTCGGCGTGCCGGAGGTGCCTCCGGTGGTGTAGGTGTGCCTGTCGCCCTGGCCCGACACACCGCAGAAACCGTCGTTGCTGACTTGGGCCCAGGCCACGACGCTCCAGGTGTCCGGGTCGTGGCTGTGGATGTTGGCTCCGTAGGGAGCCTGGCCGCCGGCAGCCCCGGGGAAAAACCCCTACAGGCCGCCATCGCCGACTACGCCGACATGGCCCTCCAGACCCTGCTCGCCGCCGCCCACGGCGTCCACGACGGCCTGCCCGCCGACCAACTGGACGACGCCGTCACCCGCATGCGGACCGACACCGGCACCCGAATGGCCAAACTCCTCGCCCAGACACTGCGCCTGTGGTCCGAGCGCCCGGCGGACCTGCAGACGATCGACGACATGGCCCACGTGCTGATCAGCGCACTCCTCGTCCTCACCGCCGACGGCGACCAGGAGAACGTGCTGCCGCTGCTCGCGCAACTGCGGGTCGGCGCGCTGGCCTCGGGAACCTGACACGGGAACGGTCGGCTCCGTTCAGCCGCACGGCCGCGCGCCGTCCGCTGTACGGTCCCGGTGCCGCGCTGTACGACAGTGTGATGACCACGGGGGGAGCGCAGACCGACTGGCGACAGGCTGAGGCCCCTCGCGCTCGAATCGGACGCAGTTGGTCAATCCGGGGGCCTGACTACTTCGCCCCGTCGAGCGGTTGCTCGGCGGGGCGAAGTGCTGCGTAGGGACCCCGTTACGCATTGCAGCCGATCCCGCACCCTACCCGAGGTAGGTCCGCTGCCGCCGACGGATCATCCCGGATGTCCGGGACGGCAGTGGTCTACGTGGCTCGGTCGAGGAGGACCGCCGCTAGCGGGCCTGACCGCAGTGGGGGGGGGGGGGGGGGGGGGGGGGGGGGGGGGGGGGGGGGGGGGGGGGGGGGGGGGGGGGGGGGGGGGGGGGGGGGGGGGGGGGGGGGGGGG